>JBEIIK010000041.1:0-17952 GCA_040380835.1 Ignavibacteria bacterium
CTGCAGGTAGTGAAGCAGAAGATTAGGGAGTGAATTACTGAATTACTGAATTACTGAATTACTGAATTACTGAATTACTGAATTACTGAATTACTGAATTACTGAATTACTGAATTACTGAATTACTGAATTACTGAATTACTGAATTACGGAGTCCCTCCGTACCTCCGTCACTCCGCACCTCTCTTCTCACCGAGCAACATGTAACACTGACGTTACAACATGCCCATCGCCGCTGCAGCGGGCGGCATACGTACCTGGTGGCAGGGACGAGACATCGACCGGCACGGAATCGAGTGTTGTGGTTTGTGTGATGACGGGGCGACCCAGAACATCCACGATCTCGATCGTAACAGCAACGGCGGAGAGTCCGTGGCGAATGTTCACGTACTGTGCGGCGGGCTGAGGATTGATTCCAATACTGCGCGACTGTGAGTCGCCTGCAACGTCGGAAGTCGAACAGGGATCGCGCATGAGCGTCGGAGAACGCACAGCGTCGGCCCTGGGAATTCCCAGCATAAGGTAGCTCAGGTTCTGTCCCCACGTCCACCAGCGCCCAGTAGAGTCGATGGCAAAACAGGACATCTGCGACGAATGGATCTCACGGATCGGCGGCAGCCCCGTTACCCGCTGCGGAGTGAACGATGCAAGCAGGGATGGTATGCCGAGCTGACCGTAGGAATTGTTACCCCAGGTCCACACCGAACCGTCGGACTTGAGAGCAATAGTGTGAAATCTGCCACCCTTAGCATCAACCACATCCGTGATGCTGACCCGGTAGGGTGAGTTGCGATCATTGCGCGTACCGTCACCAATCTGACCACCACTATTTGTTCCCCAGGTATACAACATCCCGAATGAATCAATGGCATAGCAGGGGCCTAGCTCTCCTGCCGACTCGCAGGAGCGGATGTTTCGAATTCCCGTGAGCCCCTCTATCTGACCGATCGAAACGAGATCAGAGTCCGTTCCCCGTCCCAATATGCCGCCAACATTCCAACCCCATGACCACACCGTACCATCTTCCATAAGAGCGAGAGCACCCCCACTGGAACCACTGATCGCACGGACCTTTTTCGGGAGAGCAATCTTCCTTGGCCTGTATACTGGCGAAGTCTGGTCCTTTCCGAAGAGGCATTCGAGATAATCCGCACCACTAGTGGTTGCATACACATCACCATCATAGGTCAGATACATCGAAAACTGCGAGGCCTCTCCTCCTACCATCTTCACCGGTTTGTCGAATGGAATGCGACGCGGAGTAAAGTTGTTTCTGTTGTTACTATCCGCGGTGTCTCCAAGAAATCGCTCTCCAATGTACAGTGCATACACAGAACCACTCTTCGTGAGGGCAAAGAAGGAGCTGCTGTAATACATTGACGTAACACGTTCCGTATCAGGAATAAATAGGTTCTTAGGCAACCCTCCCCACCGTATCAACGATACACTATCGCAAGAAACCCATCCTTCTGTGCCTCCTATCACCGGACCCACTTGTGCCAACAATGCCAGGTGCGATGCAGCAATAGATGCTACGCAGATTACGAGTACTCGTAAAAATGTTGTTCTCATTGGTTTGTCTCGCGTAAGGTGCAACTTGCCACGGGAATCTTTTTCGTGCAGATCAGATTCCCTCGAATATCACGAACAACTACCGTGAATGTGTCACCCGGAAAATAGGTTCGGCACAGAGAGGCGGACTCAAACATACCACCACCGAGGTTCGTGGTTTTCAGGGGTGTGCCGTTAGGACCCTTGATATCCAGCGCGAGGCTTGAGTTCGTCAGTGTGCATCCCCGAATCTGTACACGAACCTTTCGACAGCAGTCGTCAACTTGCGGCGTTCCAGGTCGATAGTTGCCCACAACGGAGAGAACCACGTCATCGCAGGATTTCGTGCCTCTGCACTTTTCAAGTTTATCCTGGTTGACGGTAACAGGCACCTTACACTCGGTGAGAGCATCGCCGACCTTCAGCGCTAGTTTAGCTGTGATATTCAGGGCTTTGGGATCAAATGCCATGCAGGGAGAGACACAGAAAAGACCAATGTCATAAAGTTGCTTTAGGTCAGAATTTTTCGGGTAAAGAGTAACCCTGCCATATTGTCGATCTAGTGTCCAGCCATCCCGTGGCTGGATTTCGAGTGTCTCATCGGTGTCGATTCCGAGTGTCATGACGGTAACGGGACATGTCGTCACTTCGTTCAACTTGATCTGATAGCAGCATTTCCCATCCCGCATACCTGCTGAGGTGAAATCAATCTGCAACCGCGGTGGTCTGTTGAAACAGTCACACTCACAGGTGAGGTCGACTGACTTTCGGCAGATGATCTCCCCGCTAGCATCTCGAAAGACGACCTCCCTCCTGCCGTTAGAATTGGGGTTGGTACGATCAAGGCAGAACGTAAACAACGGTCCCGAAAAGGTCTTATCTACGGGCGTGTCAGGAGTAAAAGTTCGCGTGATCTTGCTGGTAAGTTTCGAATCCGAGTAGATGTCAATAGACCGTATCTGGCAGCCCCCCTTGAGTTTGGAAGCATCGGCCGAAACTTCGAAACAGCATCTGTCATATGGTTCAACTGGTTTCACCAAGACGGAGTTGGCAAAGTCGCTACAGGTGCATGATTCGTTGTCTTGGCAGCCATCGTAAGGTATTCGCTGCTTGCAGAGCGTTGTTCCGTCCTGACCTTTGATGGCAACCACAAGCTCACGGCTCTCGGTGTTACTGAAGGCGGTAACGCAGATCGTGCCAAGTTCATAGTACTTGTTGTCTGCCGTGATTGGTTCCTTCATCGGGTTCAAGCGAGCCGGGTCGCTTGAACTCCAGGTAAACAAAACATCCGAAGCAGCCCCGCTTCCATCTGGTTTGAGAAGATCGACGCCATAAATTGAGCATGCGCTGTAGAGACAATCAAATTGAGGGCTTCCGATGCCTCCGTTTGAGAGATACAACGTGTAACAGCATTGTGTAGGGTCCTGTGATACCTTCGTCACCAGTTTTGCCCGGAAGGCCTGATCGTTGTCCTTGCAGAAACAGTCGATGGACTGACTCAGCCGCACGTCGTCAATGTAGTAGTAGGCGATCTCGGTGGCATTGGAATTGGAGTATGCGGGCACGCAGTCAGGTGGTTGCGGCGCTATCGGATTTCTAACATCCGGCTTCTGTTCAAAATTGCCGATCGTCAGGAACTTCTCTTCCCCATTTGCTGTGAAGCGGTATTCAAGTTTGGTCCATTCGTTCTTGTCATCAACATATCCTGATTGAAATCGCAACTCCTTCGTACTGGCCGTATATGGAATCCCCACCTTTGCATCGGGTCCATCATCATCTGGTATAGGCCCGCAAACATCAACTGGAACCGTCAGATACGGCTCCGGCGAGATTCGGGCCTCGAGCCTGAGTGCCTTATTGCTGACTTCCGCCAACGATGCATAGTAGGATAGAGTGTACTGCTTGCCTTTCTCAAGCGGACAGACCAGCTCTACCTCGAGGTACTCGCGCCAGAGATCGGTGGCTGCGTTTTGTACTTCTTTTAGAGGAATGGAAATTGATCCTCCTCCTTCTAGCGCTTTAACGCCATTCAACCGGTAGTACAGTCCTGCATACCGCCGATTGACGGCATCGGCGCGTTCTCGGGCTGGTTGATATCCGAACCAGTTTTCTGGGATGCCGAACAGGGGTTTTCCGATACCCCGATCGCATGATTCCTGCTCTATCGTGAAGAGGTCTGTCGTCGAACAGGAAACCGGATCATAATAGTCGTCGATCGGTACCCGACCCGTTACGAGGTAGACATATGGAGTGCGATCTTCAAAGTACTGGATCAATGCGGGCGGCTTGGCGCTGTTTGTTTTAAACTGTCGGTGAAACTGCCGCCACCACGCACTTGCATAGGCATAGCGAGGACGCCAGAAGGGCCATATCAACGTACCGTTGACGTAGTCCTGTTGATGCGTAAACGCAAGTTGTTCGAATGATCCATTCGGGATGAAATCGCGTTCGCCTCGAACAACCTGTGCTGACGCCATCTGGTAAACCGAGGTCGCACTAGATAGAAGCAGGAGCAGTAAACGCAAGCGTTGTAGCAAGCGAGCATTGCGGGGGGGGGGTAGCATAGCCATCTCTTGGCCCTATATTCTTTACACAATGATTATCTACTAATGTAAGATAACCGATGAGCCTTTGAAAGTGAAATAAATGGTATGACAGATCATGGCATAGTGAAGAGTACGATCCTGGCTGTAGTGTAATACATCAGCGTGAGAGCAACCTAGGATGCGTGAAAACATGGGGTCCGAGTTCACTAGATTGGGGCTGTTGACGGAATTGATCGAGGCACCTGTTCTACTCCGTAACTCCGTAATTCCGTAATTCCGTAATTCCGTAATTCTCTTCAATATCCGATCCGTACTTCCAGCGACCCGAACAGGAACGACTCCGGATTGTTACCGCCATTGCGGTTGGTGTAGCCGATACGGAGGTCTGTAAAAATGTTTGGCATCCATTCGGCGGAGAACCACAGGCGTGCGCGACGCTGATGACTTAGGTTGCCGCGCAGGAAGCGGTTGCCGACGATGAAGTCGCCATCGCCGCGGAGGATGTCACCACCGACGTTACCAATCGCGACGAGGGCGCCCGATCCGGGCCAGTCGGGGTCTTCTGCGGTAAGGATGTTGCCGCTGGCATCGAGGATGTTTTCGCCATGGCGCGTGTAGTCAAGATCTACACGCAGCGACGTGCGTGGCGTGAACCAATGCCGGGCCTGCAGTGCAAGCCGGTCGGAGTTCGGTTGCATGTCGTATCCGACAGATGCACCGAAGGTGGTGTACGAGGCGTTGATGCTTCGGTGAGAGAATGTGAACGGATCAATGCGGGCATACTCCATAGTGAGCATCGATCGTGATGATGCTCCCGGTGCTCCGAATGCCTGTGACACACCGAGCTGATAGGCGAATTTGTTGTTGTTGCCGCGGCGTGACGTGTCCGAGAGCGTACCGAATCCGATGTCATCGATCACCAGCGATGTATAGGCACGCATTCCCGGAAGGGGGCGAACAGCCACGTCAAAACTCAGCATCGAGTTGTCGTTGAGGTTCCGCTCCTTGGTGGAAAGTCCCGCACTGACGAAGAACGCTAGCGGATTCAGGTAGGTAAAGTCAAGCCCCCTGCCCCAATAGACGATCATGTCATTGACGGCGATGTTCAGCCAGTTGGTAGGCTCGAAGGCGATCCTGTGTGTGGCAATGTACTTGCCGGGAACAGCATTGCCGGACGTGTCGAGACTGTTGGCCGCCGAATGCGTCATTGTAAAGCGAACGCTTTTGTAGGGCACGTCAAGGAGCACGCCGTCCATGAGCGGCGCCTCAAGCGAGTGCACGAAGTTGTCGATGGGGCTTGCGCCCCATTGCATGGCTTCACGTCCGAAACGCAGGCGCATCCATGAGGTCTGGTACTGAACGTAGCCGACGTAGCGATCGAAGAACGACGTGTCTTCACTGACGAACTTGGTTGTACGCGCAAGGGTCGGATCCGTACGCGCAATGCGCCGCGCACCGCCAAGCAACCGACGTCCGTTGGAGAGGTCCAGGAAGTAGCCAAGACCCGCAGCCATGGAGCCCATGAACCGAACGGCTGGCCGCACCAGCATGAAGGGCTTGGTGTTGATGTCATTTGTGGTAAAGCCCCCTCGCATCATCAGCGAAGCATCGGCCTGAAAGCGCGCCACCTCGTCCGTCTGCACCAGGCCCCGCCAGCGACCATTGCTGGTTCGCCCGACGAGCATCTCGCCACTGCGTGGAGAGTCGAGCAGAAGCCCGCCGTAATACTCGCCCACATACTCGGCAAAGGCATCCGTGGTGTCCGAAGCGAGCATAGTCAGATCGACCATTGTCTGCGGGAACACCGAAGACTGCATGAGCGAGGTTGTGCCGTCAAGCGAGCGCAGGATCTGTGCATCTATTGAGACTCGCTCGGCGTTAACGTCGGAGCTCTGCGAAATAGCGCACACGGAGCCGATGATCAGCAGCATGACTGCCAGGGGGCTCTTCCGACGCAGACTCATCATCGGTAGGTGTGGTTATTTCTTCGAGACCACAGGCTTGCAACCGCAGGCCGAACGAACCAGGACGAGTTCCTTGAGGGCGTCGCTTTCGGTCTCGTACTCGCCCACGCGAACGAAGTAGCGTGACTGTCCTCGGAGGGTTGCCGGTGCAACGGTTGCCTTAAGCCCCTTCTTCTTCAGTTTGGCTGCAAAGCGCTCGGCTTCGGACTTCTCGGCCGTGGTCATCACCGTCAGCGTGTAGCCCTTGGAGACGTTCTTGAGCTGCGGGTCGGCTGTCTTGGCCGCTGATACAACTGCTGTGGTCTTCTCGGCCGGGGCCGGTGCGCCCACCGTTGAACGCATCACTTCATAGACCACCGGCAGAAGGTCGCTCTGCGAATACTGATCACGCATCGTGGCAAAGGTCTTGCGAGCCCTGTCAGCATCGTTCTTTGTAGCCGCGATGATCACCAACCGAGCCATCGCATCATCGGCCCATTCGGACTTTGGAAAGGCATCGACAATCCGCTCCAGTAGGGGGCTTGCCTTCTTTGGATCGTCGATCAGCGAGGCGTGAAGAAAAAGAACCGCAGGGTCATCCGGAGCATCGATCAGGAGATCAGGAAGCGCCTTCTTGGCATCCGTCGTCCAGCCTGCCGCGACCTGCTGAATGTATTGCTTGACGTTGGTCTGCTGGGCCTGCAAAGCAGACATGCCTAGAAGCAGAACCATCACCGTCATGAAATGCCGCATTGATACCCCCGTGACGAAACGTACGTGGGCTGAAATTACGGAAGAGGGCCTATTTTGCCGGCCATGAATCACGACTCGTTGCACAGCTGAGGTTTCATCGATGGACGATGCCATGCGCGTAGTCGTAGCATGCGGCGGAACCGGAGGACACATCTTCCCGGCCGTTGCCGTCGTCGAGCAGCTCACAGCGCTAACAAACGGTCGGTGCAAGACGCTGTTCCTGGGCAGCCAGGACCGCATGGAGACGCGACTTCTGCCATCAATGGGCTACGACTACATCGGAATGCCCATTGCCGGCTTTCGTGGTCTGGCGATGTCAACACTCACTCTGCCGCTCAAGATCCTGCGATCGATCATGGTCGCCCGTAACGCCATCCGGCAGTTTAAGCCCCATGCTGTGATCTGCACCGGCGCTTACATCAGCTATCCAGCGGGTGTGGCGGCTCGGCTTGAGAGTGTGCCGCTGATCGTGCTGGAGTCGAACCTCAACCCGGGTAAGAGCAATGCGCGTCTGGTTGGCAGCGCAGCGGCTGTGGTACTGGCGTTTGAAGACAGCCGTGCGTTCTATCCGGCTTCCATTCAGCCCAAGCTTCATGTGCTGGGTAATCCCGTACGCACGCAGATCGATCCGTCGGCTTCGGTGCGGGATGCCCGCATCTGGTGGGGACTCGACCCCGACCGTGAAACGGTGCTGGTGTTTGGAGGTAGCCTTGGAGCGCGGGCGATCAACGATGCGATTGAAGCCTCGTTAGAGCATGTTGCACAAGCCCCCTGGCAGATGATCTGGCAGACAGGTAAGGGGCATGTTGTACCTCAGACTGTTCCGGACAATGTGAAGATCACGGAGTTTATCGACGACATGGGGTCTGCCTACGCTGCGGCAGATCTTGTAGTGTCGCGTAGCGGCGCCACAACCATCGCCGAGCTGGGTATCGTTGGCAAGCCGGCGTTACTAGTCCCGTTGCCTTCGGCCTCGACCAACGAGCAAAAGCACAACGCCGACGTTGTAGCCCGCCATGGTGCTGCCGAGGTCATACGCAATGACCGTCTCGGTGAGGAGTTGTGTCACGGTATCGATCGTCTCATGGCCGACCCGGCACGTCGAGCGGTAATGTCCGCCAACATGCGCCGCCTTGGCCGGCCCGATGCCGCGCGGGATGCTGCTGAGCTCATTATCCGGACAAGTTCATGGAAGGGGTCAACAGTATGAGTCAATCCGATCACCGCAAGGGCGTGCCACGTACGTTTCACGTGCAGCTGGACTTCTACTGGCAGTCCATTGCAGTGTACGCGGTGACGCTGATCGTCTACGTCATCGTCAAGTCCATGTACTACAGTCAGCTTCAGCAGGGACTTGTGGTGGTTGTGCTACGCGACCCTATTGTGGTGATCCTCGGAGCGTTCGTTGGTCTGGCCGTAACGGCACTCGTTGCCGAGATCGTCAGCGACCGGACCATCGTTGTCGGGCCCGACTTTATCACGTTTGTCAACCGGTTCCGTCAGCGCACGTTCATGGCTGACGATATTGACCGTATCATTATCGGCAAGGACCGTCGTGCGCGTGTTCGCCCGCGAACGCCCGTGATCCGCCTGCATATCAAGGACCGCCGACGTCCGCTACGCATTCGTCCGTCACTAAGCGATAATGAAGACGATCTCGTAGCCATGGTGCTGGCACTACGTCGTAACCACCAAGGAACGGCATCGTGAAGGTGTCCGCCATCATGATGGGCCTCGTCTGCGCTGTGCGCCTCTACGCAGGTGCTGACAGCGTGCACGTGAGTACGGTTCCACACACCGTTGACGTGATCGAAGCTGCCGTGCGCGATCTGACGGATACTCTGATCACGCGTGCCGGTGTTAGTACCGGTGATCCCATCCCGCTATTTGTTCATGAGCATCCTGACGCATCGTGGATACGTTCGATCGTTGCGCGTCGCATGGAAGAGCAAGGCGTTCCGGTGGTCATCGCCGAGGCATCGCCGCAGGCAGTTCTGGAGCTGACGATTATGGACGTCTCCACTCGGTATGCTCCGGTGGCGGCTCGCGACAGTTTAGAACGGCAGGTCGTCGTCAAGCTCGGATCTTCATACAGACGCAAAGCGGTTGCTCTGGCTTCCCGCACAGAAAGTCGCATCATCTCCCGCCCGGATGCACGAGCCACCCAGTCTGCCCAACACGCGAGCACGTATGCCGAGCTCCCCGAAGCCCCCTCCTCGATCTGGGAGGATGCTCTTGAGCCGCTGATCTACATCGCTGCGGCCGTGGTGACGATCGTCCTTTTCTTTACGGTACGCACGCAGTAGTCACCAGTCATGCAAACCCTGATTGTTGTCCGTCACGCAAAGGCCGAGTCTTCGCATCTGCATGAGCGGGACTTTGACCGCCCCCTCACATGGCAGGGGGCTGAGGATGCCCGTGCTGCCGGCAGGGCGTTGGTCGCTCGATATCCTGATGTCACCTGTATCGTGTCCTCTCCGGCGCGGCGTACACGCACGACGGCTGAGATCATTGCCGCCGAATACGGGCTATTGGAGGAGGCCGTTCAACAGGACGTGCGGATCTACGAGGCGGATCTGAAGGCGCTGCTACGGATCGTTGCCGAGCTGGACGTCATCGATGGCACCGTGATACTCGTAGGACACAACCCCGGTGTGCTGGAACTGTGCTACACGCTCACAGGAGGACGCATCACGTCCATGTCGACGAGCGCTGTTGTGCCCATCGACAGGACGTCGACGTGATTTGTTAGAGCGAGATCTCGTAAAGCCTTTGCGGCTTACCAGAGGTGCTGGACGCCGCCGCGCTCTTCGAGGAGCTCGTCCAGGGTAGCCTGCATGCGGGCGCGGGAGAAGTCGCTTATCTCCAGACCCTGAACGATCGAATATTCGCCGTTCGAGCAGGTTACCGGGAAGCCGTAGACCACATCGGCATCAATGCCATAGGATCCATCTGCTGGGATGCCCATCGTCGTCCAACTACCTTCAGGCGTACCCAGTTCCCAGTCGCGGATATGCTCGATGGCAGCATTGGCAGCCGACGCTGCCGAGGAGAAACCGCGGGCTTCGATTATCGCTGCGCCGCGCTTTGCAACCGTCGGGATAAACGTGTTCTCAAGCCATTCCTGGTCGTTGATGGTCGGCCACACCAGCGAACCATGTGCCGTCAGGTTAGAGACATCGGGATACTGTGTTACGGAGTGGTTGCCCCATACGGTCATCTTGCTAAGCTGCGAGGTGTGGATGCCGGTCTTACCGTTGATCTGTGCAAGAGCGCGGTTGTGATCCAGGCGCATCAGCGCGGTGATGTTGCGTGGATCGAGATCCGGGGCACTCTTTGCCGTTATGAGGGCATTGGTGTTGGCCGGGTTGCCGACAACCACGACTTTGACGTTGCGGCTGGCAACGGCGTTAAGGGCCTTGCCCTGCACCGTGAAGATCTGAGCGTTCGCTTCCAGAAGGTCCTTGCGCTCCATACCCTTTGAACGCGGGCGTGCTCCGACCAGCAGGGCGTAGTCCGCATCCTTGAATGCCACCATTGGATCGTCGGACTGAACGATGCCGTGAAGAAGAGGGAAGGCGCAATCCTCCAGCTCCATTGCCACGCCACGCAGAGCCTGCAGGGCAGGTGTGAGCTCAAGAAGCTGAAGAATAACGGGCTGGTCTTTGCCGAGCATATCGCCGCTGGCGATGCGGAAAAGGAGGCTGTATCCGATCTGGCCGGCTGCGCCGGTAACGGCAACACGAACTGGTGACTTCATGGCGGGTATGATCCTTGGTTGAGAGGGAGAATGTCGTTGAGATATCGTTGGAAGAAAAAACGCCCCACGAGGAGGCGTTCAGAATGATTCGTCAATCGGCAGACATGCGCTCGATCAGTTGGCTTCTGGATACACCGAAACCTTCAGACGCGTCTTGTCCTTGCGCTCGAACTTCACCACGCCGTCAACCAGCGAAAAGATCGTATAGTCTTTTCCAAGACCCACGTTCTTACCCGGGTGAACATTCGTGCCGTTCTGGCGAATGATAATATTGCCGGCCAGCACCTGCTCGCCGCCGAACTTCTTTACACCAAGACGTTGGGCATTCGAGTCCCGTCCGTTCTTGGTAGATCCGCCACCTTTTTTGTGTGCCATCGTTGCTGCTCGCTTAGATTTTGATGTCGTTGATAGTGATGCTGGTGAACTGCTGGCGATGCCCGTTGAGCTTCTGATAGCCCTTGCGGCGCTTCTTGTGGAACACAAGAACCTTATCGCCCTTGCCATGGGCAACAACCGTAGCCTTCACGCTGCCCTTGATGTACGGTGTTCCCACGGAGACGTTGCCGTTGTCGCTGGCCAGAAGGATATTTGAGAACTCAACAGCGTCACCGACGTTCTTGTCCATCAGTGGGACGATGATCGTTTGTTGAGGGGAGACAGCATATTGCTGACCGGAGATTTCGACGACTGCGTACATGATCGTAGGTGCCTGTTGTTCGATGTCGAGTGGGTTGATCCCCAAAAAAGGGCCTGCAATATACACGTCAGGGTCCCAGAATTCAAAGAGTTACACCGATATCCACATGAACTTTGGTTGAAAAACCATGAAACCCGGACGCTGAATACGTGTCGAACTTCTCGTGAAAGCAGTTCTGACCACAATGCGCGATGTTCCGGCCGAGGCCCTGATCTGGGCCGGTGGCCTGTTCGTACTGGCCGTGGCAGCCCCTTCCCTTGCCGGCCATGCAACATTCTGCGTGCCGACGTTGCTCGGACTGGACGGGTGCATGGGCTGCGGACTCGGAGCTTCGATCGGTCTTCTTTTCAGGGGGCATCTGGCTTCCTCAATCGACGCCCATCCACTCGGCATCCCTGCAACGCTCTTGCTGACGGGACGGATCATTCAGCTTTTGCGGAACAAACGACGCATTCAACCCCACCCCTAAAGAGGTATCAATCATGGCAAATGTTCTTCAACTCATACCGGATGCCGAGAGCGACGAGTTAATGTATCTTCACGCTCTCATGGAATCGATGACAGATCAGCAGGCTGGTATGTTTGCATCGATTTACCGGACGCGTCGCAAGGAGCCCGTGATGATCCTGCTGCTCACGCTGGTAGGCTTCATAGGGATCGCCGGAATTCAACGATTCGTCCTAGGGCAGATTGGTCTTGGATTGTTGTACCTGTTCACGGGGGGACTGTGCTTCATCGGCATCATCGTCGATCTGATCAACTACCGCAAGATGACTTCCGAGTACAACCAGAAGCAGGCCTACGAAGTGGCCACCATGATGCGTGCGATGGGTCAGCTCTGAGGTTTCTTTCGTCGATTTCCTGCTTCCTTGTTGTATGGCTCGTCTCGGGCGGAACAGCCGCTGCCCAGCAGCCGGTGCAGCCTCCTCGGTTGGTGGTCGTGGTGTCGTTCGATCAGTTCCGAGGCGATTATCTGTCGCGTTTCGATCCGCATTTCACCACCAATAGCGGCTTCCGCCGTTTAACGCTTGGTGGGGCAGTGTTCCCGAACTGCCGATACGACCACGCAAACAACATCACTGGCCCGGGGCACGCCACGCTGCTGACCGGGTGTTATCCGGCGCGCACAGGGATCGTGGGCAATGACTTCTGTGAACTCAGTAAAGGAACATGCGGATACTGTGCCAGGGGCGATGACGGGGCGTACAGTGCGGAAAAGCTCAGGGTTCCGGCACTCGGTGATGTTCTGCGCGCGACATCTCCAAGATCCAAGGTGGTGGGTATCGCCCTGAAGGACAGAGCAGCTATCCTCATGGCTGGAAAAGCTGCTACGACGTGCTTGTGGTATGACAGCAAGGCTCAGAGCTGGACAACAAGCTCGGCCTACCGAACACCCCAATGGCTGGATAACGTCAATGCCGTTGCCAACGTCAAAATGTATGGCGGAGCACAATGGCGCCCCGTTCTGAAGCAAACTGAAAAGGTACCGGACGACTCGGTGGACGGCGAGGGCAACTTCCCGGGTGGAACGAATGCGTTTCCACATCAGATCCCTGACTCGCAAGATCAACTCTTTATGGCCGGGGTCATGTGTAGCCCCTTTTCCATGGAGATGCTGTTTAATGCAGCACTTGAAGTGATCGATCGCGATCGGCTTGGCGCTGATGCGCATCCCGATATTCTCTGCATCGGCGTCTCTTCGACCGACTATGTCGGCCACATATTTGGACCGGACAGTCGCGAGGTCATGGATATGGCCGTGCGGGCTGACCGGCACATCAGTCATCTGATCGATCACCTCGATCTGCGCGTCGGCAGGAGCAACTACGTTCTCGTTGTAACCTCTGACCATGGAGTAGCGCCGATACCGGAGATCATTCAGCGTCAGGCTGAACAGCAGAAGGTCACCATAGATGCGGGCCGAATCCGTGAGGCTGAGATAAAGTCCAGAATCGACTCGGTCCTGTCTCTATCGTTTGGTGTTCTTCCGCCCGACTCGTCATACGTGCGAGAGATCTTCGAGCCATCGGTCTATCTGAACTGGAGCCGTCTGGTTGCGGCGCGTCGTGAGGATGTGATCGCCGATGCGTTGAAAGCCGTTACGTCTCACCCCGGCATCGGCATTGCACTTTCGTCGGATCAGCTGATCAAAGGCAGTAGGCCTGAGACGATAGCTGAGGACACCTGGCGATTCATCAGAAACAGCACGCATGCCGACCGTACTGGCGAAATTGTGCTCTATCCGAAACAGTACTGGATCATCGGCTCCAACGCTGCCACGCACGGCACACCCTATGATTATGACCGGTGGGTGCCGATGGTCTGGTTTGGTGGAGTAATCTCTCCCAACGTTGTCGATGCTGCCTGTGCGCCGGTGGACATTGCGCCCACACTCGCCGAGCTTTTAGGACTCCGGCTTGATGACCCAGATGGAAAGCGCCTGCCACTAACGCTCAGAAATCCGGGTCCCGCACCTAAGACTAGGTCAAAGACCCGCTAGCAGATTTCGTGTGATGACCATCTTCTGGACCTCGCTCGTGCCTTCACCGATGGTCAGGAGCTTGGAGTCGCGCCAATACTTCTCGACCGGATACTCCTTGACGTAGCCGTAGCCACCGTGAATCTGAATGGCATCTTCGGAAGTACGGACAGCAACTTCGGAGGCGAAGAGTTTGGCCTGTGAGGCGGCAACGCTGAAGTTCATTCCCTGGTCGCGCATCCATGCAGCCTTGTAGGTGAGCAGTCGGGCTGCCTCGACCTCCATGGACATGTTGGCAAGCTTGAACTGAATAGCCTGCATATCGGCAAGCTTCTTGCCAAACTGTTGACGCTCATTGGCGTAGGTGAGGGCGGACTCGAGAGCCCCCTGGGCAAGACCAACGCTCAGGGCTGCAATTGAAATGCGGCCTCCATCAAGGATCTGCAGGGCTTGCACAAAGCCTTCACCTTCGTTGCCGATGAGGTGCGATGCCGGCACACGAACGTTGTCAAACGTCAGTCCGGCAGTATCGGAGCAGCGCATGCCGAGCTTGTTTTCCTTCTTCGATCCGTAAAAGCCGGCCATTGTTTTGTCGACGGCAAAGGCTGAGATGCCGCGCTTACCGGCGTCCTTGTCGGTAGCGGCCATGACCACGCAGATGTCTCCGACGTTGCCGTGGGTGATGAAATTCTTTGCGCCATTGATGATGTAGTCGTCACCATCGCGAACAGCGACCGTCTTTGTACCGCCGGCATCAGATCCAGCGGATGGCTCGGTAAGGCCCCATGCGCCCATGGTTTCGCCCTTGGCCAGGCGTGGAATGTACTTCTGGCGCAGCTCCTCCGAGCCGAAACGAAAGATGTGGCTCGTGCACAGGCCATTGTGGGCGGCCACGCCAAGAGCGATAGCCGGACAACCCCGAGCGACTTCCTCAACAACGATCGCGTACTCCATGTACCCCATTCCAGACCCACCGTAATCGGTTGGGATCACGATGCCGAGGTATCCCAGGTCTCCAAGCTTGCGGAAGATCTCGTGGGGAAATTCTTGGGATTCGTCGAACTCAAGTGCAACTGGTTTGATCTCCTCCTCAACGAACGAGCGGATGTGCATTCGTAGAGCCTGATGTTCTTCGCTGAGGTCAAATGAGGGGCCGCTGGCGTCTTGTGACATGGGGCTATGTGGTTACGTGATAAAAAACTGGTGCAAACCTACGGCGCGGAACACGGTTTTCCCTGTTGAAGTTCGCCAATTCCGAGCGGAGTGAAGAGGACGTGCCGCTGTGTAGTTTCGCAGCGCCTTGCTGTCGTCTCTGAAACGTCAAATGAAACTGAAACATTACCCCCTCGAATTCTGTCCAAAGCGCTAACCAAACAGTCCACGGAGATCTCTTGATGAAGTCCATGATCATTCGCCTATTGACGCTGGCCCTTGCGGCCATCGTTGTAAATGCGCAAGGTTCCTTTTCGAATAGCGACGCAGTTCGTTTCAACCCGAACGTCCGCACCGGAAAGCTGGAGTCGGGGATCCCGTACTACATCCTCAAGAACTCACGTCCGGCTAACCGCATGGAACTGACGCTCGTCGTCAATGCAGGCGCTGTGCTGGAAGAGGATGATCAGAACGGTCTGGCGCACTTCTGCGAGCATATGGCGTTTAACGGTACGAATACATTTCCGAAACAGGATCTGGTCAACTTCCTGGAATCGATGGGTGTGCGTTTCGGGGCGGACCTGAATGCCTATACCAATCAGGACGAGACGGTGTATCTACTTACGGTGCCGCTTGACAAGCCGAACAACATCGTTAAGGCCATCCATGTGCTGCGCGATTGGGCCGGGTACGTGAACTATGAAGACAAAGACATCAACGACGAGCGTGGTGTGGTGACGGAAGAATGGCGTCTCGGTCGAGGCGCCGATGAGCGCGTCATGGAGAAGCACCGCCTTGTGATGTACAACAATTCGATGTACGCCAAGCGGGATGTGATTGGCGATACGAACGTTCTGTTGCGTGCTCCGGCCGATAATCTGCGCCGTTTCTACCGCACCTGGTACAACCCATTGAACATTTCGATCGTAGCTGTCGGTGACATGGACCCATCGAAGATCGAGTCGCTGCTCCGTGAGAACTTTACCTCGCCCCCTTCCTCTGGTCAGAAGTACATGGCGCGTCCGACGGTTCTTATCCCGCCACACGAAGGAACGCTGATCTCGATCGCATCGGACCGCGAGCTGGCCACGGCTTCCGTCAATGTCTTCGTGAAACGTCCGGCTGACACGATCCGTACCTATGCGGACTACCGCAAGAGCATTGCCCGACAAATGGTGTCGGAGATGATTAACGTTCGTCTTACTGAACTGACGCGCAAGAATCCTCCGCCGTTCTCTTCGGCCTTTGTCGGAGAGTTTGGTCTGGCTCGTCAGACGCTTGCCACATACGCATCTGCTACAGCATCGGACAAGAATGTCCTGAAGTCGGTTAACGCTCTGTTCACGGAACTTGAGCGTGCACGTCGTCATGGATTTACCGCGACCGAGCTCGATCGTGCACGGACGTCGGTTTTGGCACGCATGGAAACCTACTACAATGAGCGGGACAAGTCTGAATCGCGCCAGTTTGCCGATGAGCTCACACGACACATTCTAACGGCCGAATCCGTGCCCGGTATCGAGCATGAGTGGGAGATATACCAACGCTATGTGCCGTCGATCACGCTTGAGGACGTTAACAGCATTGCTGCCGTGGCAATGACGAAGGACAACCGTGCTGTGACGATCTCCGTGCCGGAAGGCAATGGGTACAGTAAGCCCACAGAGCCGCAGTTGCGCAACCTGCTGCAGGCCATCGAATCGAAGAACATCGCCGCCTACGTTGATGCGGTGCCTACCAAGCCCCTTCTCGAAAAACTCCCGACACCGGGAACGATCGTCAAGACCACACCGCTGCCCGACGTTGATGCCAAGGAGATCATCCTTTCGAACGGGGCTCGTGTTGTGTACAAGAAATCCGACTACAAGAATGACGAGATCCTGTTCAGCGCACAGAGCTGGGGCGGACAATCCCTGGCCCCGGAAGCGGACCATTTCACAAACAGCATGGCGGCCACGGTTGTCGATCAGTCGGGTCTTGCTTCTCTGCCAATGAACGACCTCATGAAGGTTCTCACGGGGAAGAACGTCGGGATCTCGCCGATGATCAGCATGGAAAGGGAGATGATCTCCGGAAGTTCGACGCCGAAGGACCTGCGGACGTTTTTTGAGCTTCTGCACCTCGGTTTCGTGGAGCCGCGCAAGGACGCAGAGGCCTTTGCAGCCTGGAAGACCAAGATGAAGGCCGATCTGGCCAACAAGGAAAAGAGTCCGGAGGCAACGTTCTTCGATACGGTGACGACCGTTGCTACGAACAATCACCCCCGCACGCGCCCGATGTCCGCCACTGATGTTGACAAGGTGGACCTTGACAAAGCATACAACCTCTATCGCGAGCGATTCAAATACGGGTCGGACTTTACATTCTACTTCGTCGGCAACTTCGACGAGGATTCGATGCGCCGCTACTGCGAGACATTCATCGGGTCACTTCCCTCAAGTCCCGTCAAGGAGACATGGAAGGATGCCGGCATTCGCTCCCGTAAGGGAGTCTTCTCGAAGACCGTTTATAAGGGTCAGGAGGCCAAGAGTTTTGTTGTCCTGACAACCTCCGGCGACTTCAACTACACACCTCAAAACCGGTTCGATGTAACGGCACTGTGCGAAGTGATGGAGATCCAGCTTCGTGAGCAGATGCGTGAGGAGAAAGGTGGCGTGTACTTCGTTCAGGTGCAGCCCAACTTCGACCGCATTCCCGAGCAGGAGTTTTCCATCATCATTATCTTCAGCTGCAATCCTGATCGTGTTGATGAGCTTGTATCGACCGTTAAGAGGGAGATGGAGGTTCTTCGCTCGAATACAGTTCCGGACTCACTCGTGGCCAAGGTTCGCGAGATCCAGACCAAGGAGCGCGAAACAGCCCTGAAGACCAATCGCTTCTGGCTGAGCATCATGTCGCAGTTTGACGCGGATGAAGAGCCATACTCGACATACAAGCTTCGGGACGAGTTCATCCGCAACCTGACGCCAGAGCGCATCCGCAAGGCTGCGTCGTTGTATCTAACCGGCGTCAACTTCGGGGAATATGTGCTCAAGCCGGATCCAGCTGCGATCAAGGAAGCACCGTCAAAG
>JBEIIK010000042.1:0-17933 GCA_040380835.1 Ignavibacteria bacterium
ACGGATGCGAACTCACCGCTAACCTGCAGATTTCGCCGCACGCCAGCATTGAGTAGCTCACCACCTGAGATGTTTACGTTCTCCGATGCTATCGCGCGTGATACATCGTCAAACGACAGTCCGAGAGCCTGGAGTCGATATGGATCTACATCAACGCGGACTTCACGTTCGAGTGCGCCGATGACGTCCGTACGACGAATCTCTGGTAGGGCCTCAAGTTTATCCTTCAACTCGTCGGCATACTGCTTCAAGGCCTCCAGACCAACAGTACCCGAAATGTTGATGTTCATGATCGGGAATTCCGAGAAGTCGATCTCCGCTACCTGCGGTTCCTTTGTGAGCTGCGTCGGAAGTTCCGTTCGCGCGCGGTCAACAGCATCATTGACACGTTGCTTAGCTACTACCGGATCGATATCGGTGGTGAACTCGACAACGACGATGGAAGCATCCTGAATGCTGTTGCTTGTGACCTTCTTTACATCGGCCACCGACTTCATTTGCTTCTCTATTGGACGAGTAATCAGATTCTCGATATCTGTCGGGGACGTGCCGGCATTGATCGTCGAAACGAGAATGGTCGGAACGACGATATCCGGAAACTGCTCTTTCGGAAGCCGGATGTAGGTCAGGATGCCAAGAACGCTGATGATGACCATCAACACGTAGATCGTTGTACGATTTTCAACAGCCCACGCGGTGATGGGAAAGCTTTTATGATGTTGCATAGTGCGCCTTATCCCACGATCCGGACGTTTTGACCAGCGGATACCATCGTAGCTCCCTTGACGATCACACGTTGTCCACGCTCAAGTCCCGCCGTAATCTCCACGTTACCACCCGAGGTCAGCCCGGTGGTTACGTTGACACGACCTACAAGCCCCTTGTCGTTTACATAGTAGACATACGAACCCTGATTGTCCTGCAACACGGCAGCCAGTGGCAGAACGAGAACGCTCTTCAGTGTGACGTCATTGATCGATACACGACAGGTTGTGTTCGGACGGAGCGCCCCTGGAACGGGGCTGATCGGTATCTCCAGGCGGAAGGTGCGGCTGGCCGGATTGACCAGGCGCGACACGGCCCTGATAACCGTCGTGATCGTAACACCGATCTCCGGAAACTCGATGTTAACGCGGTCTCCAAGCGTAACGGTCGAGAGAAATGTCTCCGCTACATCCACGACGACGCGCACATCACTCATGTTGACGATGGTCAATGCGGGCATACCCGGCATGGCCATCTCGCCAACCTTAGCGGTGATATTCTCAGCAAAGCCGCTGCGTGGAGCAGTGATCCGCAACATGGCCCGCTGCTCCTGGAGTGACTCCATTCGGCGTTCCAGAGCTTCCAGTTGATTTTTTGCTGTCAGAAACTGTATCTCACTGCCGGCCTTTTGCTCGAATATCCGCTTCTGCTTTTCAAACAGCGTGCGGGCGAAGTCTATCTGGACCTCTACCTCTTTGATTCCCTTGCGGATGAGTTCATCATCCATCTCTAATAGGACCTGACCCGCAGTAACTGCCTGACCCGGGATCACGTTGACGCGAGTGATTCGTCCAGCTATCAGCGGAGAGATTGTGATCGTCGAACGTGCGTCAACCGTGCCTTTGGCATCAACCAGGTGTACGAGGTCAGACGTTGTCGCGGCAATTACCGAGACTGGCATGGCAGAAGTTCCGCTAAAGTCAGCCGGCAATGATGCTTCAAGCTCCTTGATCTGTTTTTCAATACGGAGCTTTTCAGCTCGCAGCTGGTCAAGTCGCTGTTTCGATGAGGGGGCTTCCGATTTCCCGCAGGAGATCAAGAGCACGGCTAACGGCAGCAGCCAAAGTGGTCGCTTCATAAACATCAGTGTTTTGATTGTGAATAATGTTCTTCGGTATCGACGATCCGTCCATCACGGATCGATATGATCATATCGGCACGCTTGGCGAACTCCACATCGTGGGTTACCATCAGGATCGTTTGATGAAACTCTTGCTTCAGCTCATTCAGAATGTCGAGAACAAGCGAAGTATTCTTGGTGTCAAGATTTCCCGTTGGCTCGTCACCAAAGATGATCTTCGGCTCGTTGATCAATGCACGGGCAATAGCGACGCGCTGTTGCTGTCCGCCGGAGAGCTTACTGGAACGCTTTGTGGCCTGATCGGCTACGCCCAGCAGAGTGAGCGTTTTCATAGCCCGATCCTCCATCTCGTCGATTGAAAGCACCCCACGGCGCTGTGCCGGCAGCATGACGTTCTGCAACACTGTGAAGTCCGGCAGGAGATAATGAAACTGAAACACGAAGCCGATCATGGTATTGCGGAAGTCAGCAAGTGAATTCCTGTTAAGCGTTCGGATGTCTACACCATCGATGATGATCGTTCCGTCATAGACCGTGTCCAACGTTGAGAGCGCGTACATCAACGTTGTCTTACCGCTACCGGACGGACCGACAAGCACGACAAATTCTCCACGATGTACATCGAGAGAAATGTCATTCAGCACCTTGAACTCCACTGGTTCGGTGAAGGTCTTGGTCACGTGCGATGCGCTTATGATCGGTAGCTGTGTCATCGACTTCTTATGATCTCCACAGGATCGAACCGTGCAGCCTTACGTGCAGGGAAGTATCCGGCCACGGTTGTGGCGGTAAGCGCGAACATGAAAGCCGCTAGGTAGAATAGTGGATTGAAGTTGATGATCAGATACTGGACGCTGACAAACCCCTGGATGTTCAGCGGTATCATACCAACGATCTTTGACGCAATGAACCCGAGAACCAGCCCCAGAACTCCCCCGGTGGAGCCGATGGCGATCGACTCGATCAGAAAGATCACGCGAATGTCACCATCACGATACCCCATGGCTTTGAGGATGGCGATGTCGGGCATCTTTTCGTAGATGATCGTCATCAGAATGTTGAAGATTCCAAAGCCCGAAACAACCAGGATCGAGATGATGACAAAAGAGACTGTGAGATTCTGAATGCGGAAGATTCCGAACACATTGGCATTTGCGGCCTTCCAGTCTTCTGCCTTGTACCCATAGAGCGCCTGATACTGACTCGCCACAATCTGCGCATCGTCAACGTCTCGCAATCGTATGTTGATATCCGTGATGTAGGAACCTGACTGTTGTAGCAGACGCTGGGCGTTTCGAATGGAAACGTACGCGCGCGTGTTGTCCTGCAGAGTGATCCCGGTCCTGGATATCCCGACAACTTTCATCTGCAAGGCCACCCCCTTGGAGGAGATCACCGTCAGATTGTCATCCAGACGCACGCCGAGCTTATCGGCAAGGCCGAACCCTAGGATGATGCCATTGGGCAGCGTTTCCATGCGCTTAAGCTGACCGACAACAAGATTTTCCTTGATATGAAAGAGCTGGTCTTCACGGAGAATCTCCACACCGGCCAGTGTAGCTGCCTGCTGTGACATGCCAAACCGAAGGATGCCCTGCAAGCCAAGGTATGGAGCTACACCTTCGACTCGCCGATCGCTCTCAATATCGCGTAGGATCTGATAGCCATTGCGAAGGCGGCGCTCTTCGTCACGGGGCTTCTGATTTCTGACAACATTCCACGAAGTGGAACTGTCTGAGACCAGATCCAGCACATTCGGACGGCTCGTTCTGACCTCATTGAAGATGTGAACGTGCGCCGTAGTGTTAACAGTCTTTTCGATGAAGTATGCCTGCAGCCCAGTCAGCAGACCGGCTTGAAATATGAACACCGTAACGCCAAACATCACGCCAAGCATGGCTACGATGGTCTGCCTCTTCTTGCTGAACAGGT
Organism: Ignavibacteria bacterium; assembly: GCA_040380835.1. GTDB lineage: Bacteria > Bacteroidota > Ignavibacteria > Kapaibacteriales > Kapaibacteriaceae > UBA10438. The sequence goes on from JBEIIK010000042.1 coordinate 3,779, forward strand.
GTACCCAGGCGATTCGCAACAATGGGCGCTGTGCAAACAGATCACTCATGGAATGATCTCGTCGTTGTCGCTTAATCCACTGGTTATCTCGATATATCGCAGGTCTTCCAAACCCGTTGTGATTCGGATGCTCTGCGTAGATCCGTTGCGCTTCACATTAAGCAGATGCGTTGCCGGAACAATCTCACGCGGAAGAACGAGTGCTCGTTCCTTGCGATCAGTGACGATGTTGGCTTCCAGCGACATGCCGGGCAGAAGTCGAGCCCCACTGGCTTCGATTCGCGCCGTGACCGATGCTGTTTTGTCCTGATTTGACACGCGTGGTGTGATGCGTACGACACTTCCGTTAAAGGTACGCCCCTTGAAAGCGTCCAGCGAGAATACGATCGGCTGCCCTATGGCCACCAGGGCGACATCGGATTCATCGACGTTCAGTTCAACTTCAACAAGTCGAGCATTGCCGAGCTCGATAAGGGGCTGTTGCGGCATTACAAGCTCCCCGACTTTCGGCATCACATCGTAAACAAGACCGTCATCGCCGGCAGTAAGAATGAACTCATCTCTCAGCGAGCGTTGGATTGAAACGTTGAGTTCGGCTGTTCGCAGCTCGGTGGCCAGCTTTCGTCTGGTGGCAGTGAAGATGTCGAGTGCCTTGGCATACTGACGCTGCGAGATTTCAAACTGCGTCTGTGCTGCGTCATAGTTTGCCTGTGCGGTAGCCTGCTGGGAGAGCAGACGGCGCAATCTGGCGGCGTTGATCGAATCAAGCAAGAGACGCTCACGGGCCGACTCCAAGTCGGCAGCAACCGAACCAAGCACAGCTCCTTGCGACTGTGCGTTCTCTCGCGCCAGTCCATACAGTGTCTGAGCTGACTCAAGCGCCAGCTCGGACGATACAGCCCGAATCCGCAGAAGGGGCTGACCTTTGACAACCGTATCGCCCGGCTCGACGAGCAGTGCCTCCACGACGCCGGGAATCTTTGATGCCAGGCGAGTGAACCCTACCGGAAAGATCTTTCCGGATGCGTATACAGCCTGCGTGACAGTGCGGCGCTGGGGCTGAATAACGGACTTCTGCTTGCCACAAGAGATCGACAAAAGCATCGTCACCATCAGCGGCGCTGCAATTATGCTGAACATTGCACTGCGTCTCATGCCTTGCTGCTCCCGTTGTTCGTTGTTAGCTGCCGCTGAAGACCACGGATGATGAGCTGAACGATGTCACGAAGAATGACTTCCTCACCGTCGGTCACCCATCCGGGTGGAATGAGGTTATTCCGAAGTATCATCACCGATCCTTTCATGGCGATGATGATCTCGGCAACCACCAGACGTATCGGTCCGTGAAGCTGGAAGTAACCATGCTGTACTCCCTGCTCGACGAACGACTCAACAAGACCAATTAGACGTTCATTGACACTTTGAAAATGTGCCACCGTCGGGCTGTCATCGATGTTGGCCATCATCAGACCAACGTTGGTCTGCGTCATCATCTGATAGAAGAGCTGATTTTCCTGTGAATAGGTATAGAATGTCGCGAAGGCAAGCTCAAGCTTTTCCGGAGGCTCAATAGGACTGGAAGAGACTTTCTCCATAGCCGAAGTAAGTGTGCTGATATCATCAGCCAGAAGCCCCATGAGTAGCTCTTCACGATTGCGGAAGTACAGGTAGAGCGTCCCCTTGGCAAGTTCGGCCTCCTGCGCGATGCGCTCCATGGTGGTGGTACTGATACCATGTTTTAGGAACGCACTGCGCGCAGAGTCAAGAATGACCCTACGCCGCTGATCGCGTTCACGTTCTTTGCGCTGCGTTGTTCCCACCTGTGCGTTCCGTGCTATTTGCTCAGGACCGAGCGCATGTACTTGGGATCGATCTGACCGGTGGCGCGGTCGAAGTCAGCGCGCGTAATATGGTAGTCCACCAGCGCACTGATCGCATTGACCTTGGCCTGAGAGAGAGAAGTTTCGGCATCGGTGATCTCAAGAAGACTTCCCGTGCCTTCGCGATATCGGATGCGAGCAATCTCGTAGCCCCGCTGCGCTTGGTCGACCGTGGACTTCTGTGCCTTCGAACGCTGCGCAGCCGACTCAAGCTGGTTTATCAGTGTGCGAACCTGGAGCTTGATCAGATCCGTTACCTGGGACAGGCGCTCCTGGGCAGTATTGACATCAATACTGGCCTGCTCAACTTTCTCATTCGTTCGGAGCCCGTTAAAGAGATTCATCGAAAAATTCAGCCCTACGAGCATGCTCGAGGCGCTCTTCCAGTCGTTGAACGTGTCGCTCTGTCCCTGATTCTGCCACTGTCCAAATGCCGCCAGCGTCGGGAAATAATCGGCCCGACTTAGGTCCACCATGCGCCGACCAACCTCGATTTGCTGCGAGATTGCCTTGAGATCGAGATTCTCTTTGAGAGCCATCGCAACTGATGCCTCTGTCTGCGGCGTCGCCTCGGGACCCATAAGGCCCCCTTCGGACACAAGGACCGAGTCGGCAAGATCCATTCCAATGTATGTCTGCAACGCAGCAAGGGCTGCATAGCGACCGGATCTTGCCTGTAGCAGCATCGGCTGGGCATTTGCAACCGCAACGTCGGCACGAATCTTGTCAAACTCGGCAACAAGGCCTTCCTGGAAGAGCGCTGTAATATTGCGTTGCACCTCGCGGATGTTCGTCAGGGTGGCCTCTGCGACCGTCGCATATCCTGACGCGGCGACAGCCTGATAGTATCGCTTCTTTGTCTCCGTGACTACTTCTGCAACGGCTGCGCGAAGTTGAGCTTCAGCAGCATCGCTGTAGAGTTGCGACGCCGAGATTGCGGTGATCACCGAACTGTTGAACAGGATCTGCTGTATCTGTGTTGTGACGTTATAACCGTTGGTCAGACCAAATCGAAGTGGCGCAACCTGACCAGTTGCAGGATTCGGAAAGAAGAACACCGGCAACTGTATGTTGTGGTTGAACCCGGCCGAAAAGTTCACCGAGGGCAATGCCGTTCCATATGCCTCCCTAACCTGTGATTCAGCCCGTGACACGGCCAAGCGAGCCACTGAAATCGATTTATTCCTCTTCAACGCGAGATCAATCGCCTCATCAAGGCTCAGCGTCTGCGCAGCAGATGAGATCGCAATGAACGGCAGCAGCCCGAGGCCGAAGAACAACACACTCGACAGGGTCATGGTAATTCCTTTAGTACAATGACGGCCAGTCAGTTTCCTGACCGACGGTCACAAATTTCGAGAAAGGTTACTTCTCGTGCAAGTGGTCACTCGATAACATGGTAGATTTGTGGTCCATTCAGAAGAAAGACCCCACAGTGGCCCCAACGGACACGCTCGATTCGGAGATCACCGCGATCAAGATCCGGGGTGCTCGCGAGCACAACCTGAAAGGTATCGACCTTGATATTCCACGAGATCAGCTCGTGGTGATCACGGGGCTAAGCGGTTCCGGCAAATCGTCCATTGCCTTTGATACGGTTTTTGCCGAGGGACAGCGGCGCTACGTAGAGAGCCTGTCAAGTTATGCCAGACAGTTTCTGGGCGTCATGAAGAAGCCTGATGTTGACGTGATCGAAGGGCTTTCCCCTGCCATTTCGATCGAGCAGAAAAGCATCGGCATGAGTCCACGATCTACGGTTGGAACGGTTACTGAGATCTACGACTACATGCGCCTGCTCTTCGCAAAGGTTGGCATTCAGCATTGCGTATCATGCCAGATACCGGTCCAGCAGCAGACGATTGACCAGATCATTGCGTCCCTTGTTAATCTCGGCGTCGGCACGCGCATTCAGATACTGTCGCCGGTCATCAAGGGGCGCAAAGGACATTACCGTGAGCAGCTCGACACGTTCAGGCGCCAGGGATTTGTGCGGGTGCGAATTGACGGAGAGTTGAAGGAGATCACCGAAGGAATGCAGCTTGCCCGCTACAAGATGCATACCATCGAATTAGTGATCGACCGGCTTGTCATTGAAGAAGCCCCCTCAAAACGTCTCTCCGACAGTATCGAAACGGCCTTGAACCTCGGAGAGGGGGGCCTGACGGTACTCCATGAAACAGAACCGGAAACATGGCTGGAGAGTTTTTACAGCACGAGTTATGCCTGCCCGCAATGTGGCACCTCCTACGAGACCCCGGCACCTAACATGTTCTCGTTTAATTCACCCTACGGGGCCTGCCAGACATGTGATGGCCTGGGTGAGATGCAGGATTTCGATCCAGCACTGGTGATACCGGATTATAGTGTCTCGATAGCGAAAGGCGCTATTGCACCTCTTGGAACACAACGCGAGACGTGGCTCTGGAAACATGTAATCGCGTATTGTCAGAAGAAAGACATCTCGCTGACTGATCCAATCGGCAAGATCCCGGCTTCGGCCCTGGATGAACTTCTCTTTGGACACAACGATGCCGCGGCTGGTGATCCGATCATCGGCACGACTGCACTTCACCGGTTTATCGGAATCTGCCCGTCTCTGCGACATCAGTTCGACCATACCACATCGGCCTCGGTGAAAAAGTCGATAGAGAAGTATTTTGCTACCGTTCCCTGCCGCAGCTGTCAGGGCGGACGCCTGAAAGTACCCCATCTGCATGTTCGCGTTGCCGATGCCAACATCAGCGCTCTGTGTATGCTGGACATCAGCGATGCCCGTTCATGGTTTGCCGATCTGTCCGGCAAGCTCACTGACCGACAGAACCGCATTGCTCACCTGATCCTGAAAGAGATCGGCCACCGCCTGCAGTTCCTCGACGACGTCGGCCTTGCCTATCTCACGCTGGATCGTCGGGCACGATCACTTTCAGGGGGCGAATCACAGAGGATCCGTCTTGCATCGCAGATCGGTTCTCGCCTGGTGGGTGTAACGTACGTCCTCGACGAGCCGTCGATCGGCCTGCACCAGCATGATAATCGCAAATTGATTGAATCACTGAAACGACTGCGAGACGCCGGTAACACGGTGCTCGTGGTAGAGCATGATCGCGAAATGATCGAAGAGGCCGATACGATGATCGACGTAGGACCCGGTGCAGGTGTACACGGTGGATCGATCGTTGCCATCGAATCACAGTCCAGATTGCGGTCTCTTCTGTCTGGCCGCGAAAGTGATTTTACGGATTCGGTCACGTTGCGCTACATCAGCGGACAGGCCAGTGTATACCGTCCCGCAGAACGTCGTGTCGGCAACGGTCATCTTCTGCAACTCAAAGGGGCAACAGGTCATAACCTTCGTAATGTCGATCTTGACATACCGCTTGGTACGTTCACATGCATCACCGGTATGAGCGGATCGGGCAAGAGTTCGCTCGTCAACGAAACTCTCTATCCAATTCTTGCAGCCAGAATTCATCGCGCCGAAGTTCAGCCCCTTGCCTATGGCTCGATCCAAGGGCTTGACAATATCGATAAGGTCATTGAGATCGATCAAACCCCGATCGGTCGCACTCCGAGGTCAAATCCTGCCACCTATACTGGTTTGTTTGGACTGATCCGTGACTTCTACACCCTTCTTCCCGAGGCGCGTATTCGCGGCTACAAGGTCGGTCGTTTCTCCTTCAACGTGTCCGGCGGACGCTGTGAGGAGTGCGAAGGAGCCGGATTGAAGAAGATTGAGATGAACTTCCTGCCGGATGTCTACGTGCCGTGCGACACCTGTGCAGGCATGCGTTACAATGCAGAAACATTGACGGTTACATTTAAAGGGAAGTCAATCGCTGACATCCTTGCAATGACGGTGGAAGAAGCTGCCGTCTTCTTTGCCGATATCCCGAAAATCTCCGCTCGACTTCGAACTCTACTTGACGTGGGTCTTTCATACATCACTCTCGGACAGCAGGCCACAACCCTTTCAGGGGGCGAAGCTCAACGTGTCAAGCTGGCTACAGAGCTGGCCAAATCGTACACCGGAAAGACGCTTTACCTGCTTGATGAACCGACAACAGGTCTACACTTCGAGGACGTGAGCCTACTCATGAAGCTCCTGCACCAGCTAGTCGAACGCGGCAATACGGTGGTGGTGATTGAGCACAATCTTGATGTTATTCTCAGTGCCGATCACATCGTGGATTTAGGCCCCGGGGGTGGAAAGGAAGGAGGCCTGATCGTCGCTAGGGGGACACCTGAGCAGGTTGCCCGCGTCGAAGATTCTCTGACGGGGCACTACATCGCCAAGGAACTCATAAAATAATCACCTCGTTTTCGGAGATTGCACGACTGCGTCATCGAAAACGTCAATGCGGCGGCGAAAGAAGAAAACCCTAGGTCACGCCACAACAGCAGAACAAACAACTATCAGCATCGACTGTGAACATTAGCATTACGAATCAACTTCAGAGATGCCTTCGAGACGTTGCCGAAGCATCGAACATCTCTGATGTCAATGCCATCTTTCACGAGCGCGGTCAGGCATGTGTTGACGACAGTGGTATCATCGTAGACCGCGTTGCCGAGTTATTACGTGATGTTGGTATCACGGTAAGTGTGCATGGAGCCGGGTCGGAGCTTCCTATGCTTCCTTTCGGGATAATCTGGTATGATCTGCGCGGAGATATCCATCGTGCCTATCGCACCGGATCGTCTCAGTACACTGTGCATGATTACGGATCGGATACGCAGACCGCGTGTTCGTTCGCTGATCTGACCGATCTTGTAAGACCCTATACGTGCATCGTCGTGCCAATCGTGGCTCGCTCGTTTTTGAACATGAGCGGCAAGCCAGTGGCAGCTCACGCCGAAGGTGAATCAGCGGCACCGGCCGCATCCTACACACCATCGGTGAAGTTCCGTACTGTATGGCCGCTGATGAAAAACATCATCTCTTCGGAGCGTCGCGACATTCTGATCGTCGTGGTGTACTCGATCTTCGTCAGTCTTCTTGGACTGGTAGTTCCGCTCAGCAGTCAGGCTATAGTCAATGCCGTTGCACTCGGAGTCTTCAGCCGGCAGCTGGTGGTGCTCTGTGTTGTGGTGTTCTTCGCTATGATCGTCACTGCCGTCATGGTCGTTTTTGAGCGTCACTTGATAGACTTGATTCAACGACGTCTATTTGTGACGACTGCTTTTGACATCGTGCATCGGATCCCGAAGATTCGAGAGGATGCCGTGCGCAACATGTACATCCCGGAGCTTGTCAATCGGTTTTTCGACGTCATCACAGTTCAGAAGGTCGTGGGCAAGTTTCTCCTCGAAGGAGTTGGTGCCCTGCTGATGCTGCTTACAGGTCTGCTGGTGTTGTTTCTCTATCACCCGTTCTTTCTGGTCTATGATCTGATCTTCCTTGCCTTCATTCCAGTACTGGTGTTTGTACTCGGTCGCGGGTCTCTTACCTCGGCGCTCGGTGTCTCGAATGCCAAGTATGATACGGCCGCATGGCTTGAAGAAGTGGCGCGCAATCAACGTTCGATCAAACTGGACTCTGACGTTGAGTTTTCACCTGGACGGCTTGATGGCATCACTATCAGGTATGTCGATGCCAAGGCTCGCCACTATCGCATCATTGCCCGGCAGATGCTTGGCTCATACATCTTCAAGGCCTTCGCCACGGTCGGCATTTTGGCACTCGGCGGCATCCTTGTCCTGGAACAGGCGATATCACTCGGACAGCTCGTGGCTGCCGAGATCATCATTATCATGATCATCGGCGCCATCGAAAAACTGCTGACGCAGTTTGACGAGTTTTACGACTTTGCCGCGGCCCTCTACAAACTGCAGTCTATCGGGAAACTCCCGTCAGAACGTGCAGACGGCGATGTCGTTCCAACCATGTCTCAAGGGGGCTCCATTGAACTTGATGCGGCTTCCTTTACAGAAGGTACGTCCTCGGTGGTGCGCAATGTCACACTGAGTATACTAGCCGGCGAGCACGTTAGCATTGTCGGTGGCAGCGGCAGTGGCAAGTCAACAGTTGCAAAGCTTTTACTGGGATTGCTGATGCCGACATCCGGGCACGTGCGCGTCAATGGAGTTGACACAAAGGTTGCGGATCTGCAGTCACTACGGTCGCATGTAGGGTATCTGGATCCTGATGATTCGCTCATGCCGGGCACGGTGTATGACAATATTGTGCTTGGTCGGAGAGTGACTCCGGCAGATGTCGATGAGGTGCTTCGCCTTTGCCTTCTTGAACAGGAGATCCGGCACCTGCCACTCGGACTGCGAACTGAGATGGTCGCGCTTGGGGCAAATCTTTCCTACAGTGTTCGGCGCAGGATCCTGTTGGCGCGCGTGCTTCTCAGCAAACCTGAGATCGTTATCGTCGATAGTGCCTTTCAAGGACTGGAGGACGGTCTGAAAATGCGACTTGTAGAATCACTAATCCGGAATACGTCATGTACCGTGGTAAATATCTCGTTCGACACGGACATCATCGCCATGACGAGTAAGGTCCACGTTCTCTCAGCTGGCGAACTTGTCTGTTCAGGCACACTTGATGACGTCATTCGACAGCGGCCTGATCTTGGCAGCCTGCTCATTCGCCGCGAGCCCCTTTCCGGAGGAGCACAATGAGCAGTGGTCGCTTTACGATGGATCTGCTTGGCAGTCCGACCATACATCGGCGTTTGACTATAGTTCTGACCACGATCCTGTTCGGCTCGATCCTGTTTCTCATCTTCGTCCCGTGGCAGCAGTCGGTTGTGGGCAGTGGCCGCATAACCTCTTTCACACCACAGGCTCGGCCTCAAGCGGTTGAAAGTGCCATAAGCGGAAGGATCATGCGCTGGTATGTCAGAGAAGGCGACCGTGTGGAGAAGGGTGATACGATCGTCGTTCTGGCTGACATCAATGTGAACTTCATGGACTCGGAGATGGTCGAGCGTATGCGCCTGCTGCGCAATCGTACATTTGCGGCGCAGGAGCAATCGATCGCTTCGGCCCTGCAGCGTCGAAAGCAAGCTGAACAACGCTACGAGGCCTCGCGTGCGCGGTATGACAACACCAAGGTTGAAACGGAAACAGCGCGAATTCGCTCAAACCGAGCCGATACGCTCTTCCGTCAGGACCTGGTATCGCGTCGTGAGCTCGAATCAGCTCAACTGTCCCTGCAGAAGGCGGTCGCGGATTCTGTCTCTGCCATGGCAGGGCTTCTGGCCGCCCGGCAGGATATCGAGATGTTCTCAGCCGAAGAAGAGAGGATCATCAATCAAGCCTATTCAACAATGCACGAGATGGATATCCGCGTAGCCAATGCTGAGGGTCGAAAAGGGGCTGGTGTGGTGACCGCTCCGATCGGTGGTACGATCGTGCGTATTGAACGCTACGGCGAAGGAATGATGGTCAAGGAAGGCACACCGCTTGTTCTGATCGTACCGGCTGGTGATGACCGCGCCGTCGAACTGTACGTCGGGAGTATGGATGCCGCGCTAGTCGAGCCGGGACGTCTCGTGTCGTTGCAGTTCAGCGGCTTCCCCGCCTTTCAGTTTTCAGGTTGGAGAAACATCCAGGTAGGTGTGTTTCATGGCCGCGTAAAAGTGGTTGATGCCACCGACGATGGTAGTGGACGGTTCCGCGTGCTAGTGGTTCCAGCTGTAGGAAGCCAGTATGCTCAGTGGCCAACCAACCGATATCTGCGCCAGGGTACCGACGCTACTGGCTGGGTACTCCTCGATGAGGTCGCCATCGGTTATGAGCTTTGGCGTCAGCTGATGGGCTTCCCGCCGCAGTACCCTGTAGCCGAAACCAAGTCAAGCAAGGATAAGAAGTCCACAGACGCTAAGGGTGAGAAGTGATGAGGCGGTGTACTCGCCCTGTGTTGCTACTGATCATCGCGATCATCGTTCAGGCAACTGCATTATCGCAGCCGAGCACGTCCCTTCGTGACTTTCTGATCCTGGTCGAGCGTACCAACCCCACACTGCGAGCGGCATCACTCGAACCAACCATTGCCGATGCGGATCTCCAGGCCGCTCTTGGTCGTTTCGATCCGTTTCTCGCGGTTAACTACGAATCAAAGTTCAAGAGCGGACAGGATAAGCTCACGGTCATAGAGGGGGCGATCGAACAGCCCCTTGACATGCTCTTTGGACCCAAGATCAAGGCGGCCTATCAGCGCGGCTCCGGTTTGTCGATCAATCCTGAGGACTTAACAGCCGGTGCCGGCGAGGCTTCCCTTGGCGTAAGTCTTCCGCTGTTGCAGGGAGTCTTTACCGATGCGCGTCGGAATCAACTCCGTAAGGCTGAGTTGCGCCCCGATGTTGCCAAGGCACAGTTCACGATCGAGCGTAATGCTATGCTACGAGCTGCGGCTTTGCGTTACATCGACTGGAGTGAAGCCGTTGAAAACGTCATCGTCGCTGATACGCTTCTTGGCCTTTCGAAGCGCCGTCAGGATTTCATCGTACGTCGATCCGTTAGCGGCGAGTCGGCTATGATCGACTCCACGGAGGGATCCCAGGAAGTTCGCCGCCGGGAAGGAGAACGACTTCGTACACTTCGCATCTCCGAGCAACTTGGCGTCGAAGTCAATGGTCTTGTATTCAATGAAGGCCTTCGCTCGTTTGACCGTACCATTGAACGTCCGGACGGATTGACTGGGGCCGTGGACTCTGTTCGTTCGGTCCAGAATGCCGTCAGTATAGCACTTGTGGCTCGACCCGAACTGCGCCGAGCGCAGTTATCTCTTCAGGCGGCTCGACTCGACTCCGGCCTTGCACGTGAATTCATGCGCCCGAACCTGGAGTTCGACGCTGGGCTGGTTGCGCTTAACGCCTCTGCTCCCGGTTCACTCGATTACAAGTTCGGTCTACGCATGCAGCAGCCACTGCTGTTCCGGCAGGCATCTGCCGGTGTGCAGACCACTTCAATCGCTGTTGACCGTGCTGAGTTTGCTCTGCAGCTTGCCGAGCGTGTGGTCGAGGTGGACGTCCGCAATGCACTGATTGCTCTTGAACGCTCGATTCAACGGCGGGTGATCGCCGAGGAAGAAGTTCGTCTGGCTTTAATCATGGTCAATGCCGAACAGCGCCGCTTTTCGGCCGGTGACGCCTCCCTACTCACGGTCAACCTGCGGGAGCGCTTCTACGGCGAAGCCCTACAGCGACTTGTATCGGCAAAGGCTGACGTTGAACGTGCAAACATTGCACTGCTCTGGGCAATGGGAGTAATCTGATTGGCGTATCTTCGCAGCCCCTTTTTTCAGAACATTTCACGACAATTCCGAGTATACCATGAACATTCTCGTGTGCATCAGTCAGGTTCCGGATACGACCACTAAGGTGGCCGTAGGACCAGACGGTACATCGATCAACACCGCAGGGGTGAAGTTCATCCTCAACCCTTACGATGAGTTTGCCATTGAAGAGGGACTGCGTCAGCGTGAAAAGCACGGTGGAACTGTCACTGCGGTCTCTGTCGGACCCGATTCCGTCAAGGAAGTTCTTCGGACGGCACTGGCTATGGGAGTTGATACTGCCGTTCATGTTAAGGACGATCAGCGTACAGATTCCTACGTCGTGGCAAGCTCCATCGCCGACATGGCTCGTGAGTCTGCACCAGACCTTGTCATCTTCGGCCGGCAATCAATCGACTTCGATTCCTTCCAGCTTCCATCGATGGTTGCCGAGCTGCTTGGCTGGGCTGATGTTCCAATGGTCTCTTCTCTTGCCATTGAAGGTGGTGCGATCAGCGCTGAAAGCGATATCGAAGGTGGTAAGATGTCCGTCACGGCTTCGCTGCCATGCGTTATCAGCGCACAGAAGGGGCTCAATGATCCGCGCTATCCCAAGCTCCCGGACATTATGAAGGCAAAATCAAAGCCGATCGCCGAGCGCGCCCCTGCGGGTGCAGAACCTCGGGTTGCGACGGTTGCGATGACGCTCCCCGTTACAAAACGCCTGAACAAGGTTCTTAGTGATTCTGAGGCTGATCTGCAGGAACTTGTCCGTCTACTCCACGAAGAAGCAAAGGTGATCTGACCATGAGTATTCTCGTTCTCCTCGAACCGCAAGGGTCCGGACTCAAGCGTACGTCGTACGAGGCCATCACTGCCGCTTTGAGCATAGCCGATGGTGGGCCGGTCTGTGGCGTCATCTTCAATGCAACACCGGAGCAGATCAATACGGCTGGCTCATTTGGTCTTACGCGCGTGCTTCACATCAGCGGTGATCACTGGTCAAGTCTTCCCAATGTTCACATGGCGGCTGCGTTGGCTGAGGCAGCGACCACAACGGGCTCGAATATCGTCATCCTGGGAGCCAATTCTACAGGCAAGAACCTCGCACCGCGAGTTGCAGTGCGCCTCTCCGCCGGTTTACTTGCAGACTGTATCGAACTCCACGGCGGTGCCTCATCGGTCGAGGCCACCCGTCCAGTCTATGCCGGAAAAGCGTTGATCCGCGTTCGATCGACGACCGCGATCACAGTTCTTACCTTACGTCCGAACCTTTTCACAGCAAAGAATGTGGGAGGTGCCGACCCGGCCGTAGAAGCATTCACACCAGCCCCCGTTACGTCTCCAACACTGACCGTCACCGGTGTTACCCGTAACGAGGGACAGCTTGACGTTTCCGAAGCTGATATCATCGTCTCCGGCGGACGCGGACTCAAGGGCCCCGAGCACTTCAACCTGATCGAAGGGCTTGCCCGTAGCCTCGGCGCTGCCGTCGGCGCCTCCCGTGCCGTGGTTGATGCAGGCTGGCGTCCTCATCGCGAGCAGGTAGGCCAGACCGGTAAGACCGTCAGCCCCACGATGTACGTGGCCTGTGGTATAAGCGGTGCTGTGCAGCATCTTGCCGGCATGTCGTCGAGCAAGATTATTGTCGCAATCAACAAGGACAAGGACGCCCCTATCTTTAGCGTTGCCGACTACGGAATCATCGGCGATGTGTTCGAGGTGCTTCCGCGCCTCACGCCGGCCATCACAGCTGTCACCGGTAAGAGCTAAAGGACCCTTTGTCATGGGCAAGGTACAGGTCGATATTCTCGGAATCTCCGTCAATCCCAATTCGCAGCGGGCCTACGCCTTGTTGCTCAGAGAAATCGGTGGAGAGCGTCGCCTGCCGATAATTATCGGTGAGGCAGAGGCGCAGGCCATAGCCAATGAGCTTGAGGGCGTCCGTCCGCAGCGCCCCATGACGCATGATCTGCTGAAGAGCGTCATCGAAACGTTGGGTACATCGGTACGTGAGATCGTGATCTCCTCTATCAAGGATGGTACCTACTACGCCTCGATTCTCTTTGAGTATTCGGACGTTGAGGTTGATGCTCGTCCGAGTGATGCCATTGCCCTGGCAGTTCGCTGTCAGGTGCCGATGTACGTTGACGAGGATGTCATGAATGATGAATCGATCAAGGCAAGCGAGATCCGTGAGATCGAAGAAGGGGCCGAGAGCGAAGATTCTTCCGGACAGCACGAACTTGCCCAGGCTCCCTCTGAGCCGATGACGCCACGCGAGCGTCTCGAGCAGGAGCTCGACCAGGCCATCAAGGTAGAAGACTACGAAGCTGCCGCGCGTATCCGGGATGAGTTGAGCCGATTGTAGCAGTCTGAGAAGTGTTTTCGATCCGCATCAAGTTTGTATCTTTGCCTCCTTCCAACAGGGGCCGGAGTAGCTCAGGTGGTTAGAGCAACGGAATCATAATCCGTGTGTCGGGGGTTCAAGTCCCTCCTCCGGTACGTTCAACAGCGAAGCCTAGCTTCGCTGTTTTAATTTTTGGGGGAGCTCTTTGTTGATTCCCGGAGCACGCTAGCGTAACTCGTTCAGGGCTTGCACTTCTGCAGGAATTCGGATCCTGGTCAGGATGAGATAGTTAACGGCCGTGGCAAGAAAGGCCGTGATGTAAGCTCCGGCCATGAGTGGGATGAAGAAGAACTCGACAAGCACTACGACATAGTTTGGATGCGACAACCAGCGGAACGGGCCGGAGTTGACACGCTGTGCACCCGGCACGATGATTATGCGTGTGTTCCATGCCGGCCCCAGTGTGGCGATCGTCCAGTACCGTATAACCTGGGCTACAGTGATCACCACGACAAAGAGCCACCACGGCTGCAGCAGTTCACCGCCTCGTAGAACATGCTCGGTGATCCATGCGATGAACCACAAAACGTGAACCGCTACGATCAGTGGGTAATGCGAAGCCCCATATTCACGTCCCCCACGGGCAAAGGCCAGCCGAGCATTGCGCTTGGCATGAACGAGCTCGGCAAGACGCTGCAC
>JBEIIK010000043.1:0-17502 GCA_040380835.1 Ignavibacteria bacterium
ATCACCTGACGCAGATGCAACGAGCGTGGATGCTTCTTGATGACGGCGGCCTTCCACCAGCCGTAGCGCCAGCGCTGTGCGATCAACCCCTTCAGCGTCGCGCGTGCCACGAGCTGAAACTCCGGCGACGGCAGTGCAAGGATCGTCGAGCTCGAGAGCTTGGCACGGTAATCAAAGTCAAAGTCTTCATTGGTGAGCAGTCCTTCATCGTAGCCACTGATGCGCTCCCAAACGCTACGCTTGTAGCATGACATGACGGCATGGGCTACCGGTACCGGACGTGTGATAGTGCGGCGCGATGCCGTGCCCCCTGTTCCGAATACACTGGACTGCAACGTCGAAATAGCATAGGCAAGGGGGCTTTGCGCACCCGGTACAAAACGTACCCGCGGTCCGACAACGTCCGCAAGGCCAGCATCAAGCGCAGCAACGATCTCTGCAACGTAGTTCGGTGGAATCCGCGAGTGACCGTCAACACGCACAATGATGCGTCCAGTTGCTTTTTCTACCGCCCTGTTCAGCGCCGATGGAATAACGCGCCGCTCATTCGTGACGATCTGAAGCGCGAAACGATATCGAGCCCCTGCCACAGCCGCATCAAGTATCTGACGCGTACCGTCATCCGAACAGCCATCAGCAACCACAACCTCCACCCAACCCGGATACGTCTGCGCGTTAATGTCCGCCAACACCTGCTCAATGGTGCTGCGCTCATTGCGACACGGGATGATCACAGATACGTCGATCGACACGGCGCAAGATACGGTCAGGTTTGGGGTTTGAGGTTTGGGGTTTGAGGTTAATCGTCATTCCCGCGAAGCGTCCCCCTACGCGAAGCGTCCCCCTACGCGAAGCGTCCCCCTACCTCGCAACAACCATGATCTGATTTGCCCGCTCATTGCCCATGCGGAGTTCGACCACGTACGAGCCGCTTGGAAGGGGGCTGGCAGACACCGGCACGGTGTGTGTTCCGGCGGCTTGGTACTCGCTGACGAGTGTGGCCACGTGCAGGCCGAGGTTATCGAAGAGGTTCAGGTGGACCAGGCCTTCGTTATGCAGATCGTACGTAATTGTGGCATCACTGCGAACAGGATTCGGGGCTACCGCAGCGAGCGTGAACGCCCGCGTTGAGACACTTGGCGTTTCGTTAACTGATGTTGTTTGCCCCTTGATCACCTTGACAGTTGTGAAGTTGTCGAAGAGCACCTGCTTGACGATGGACTTCTTGGCACCGAACCATTGCTCAAGGATACTCGCATAGACCTGCCGGAAGTCATACTGCGTGTCAAGATTGCCGTCCTTCAGGTCGATGAGCCTCGGGCTGGCGCCAGTGATACCATCCTGAACTGGGCTACCGAGGATAAACATCGGCGCCGACGTACCGTGGTCGGTGCCATAGCTTTCATTTGCGAATGAACGCCGTCCGAACTCGGAAAAAGTTATCGATACAACGCGTTCGGCAACACCAAGCTTCTCAATGTCGCGCTGGAACGTAGTCATTGCGGATGATACCTGCTGAAGAAGGTTTGCATGCGTACCCAGCGTCGGCTCTGTTGCGTCTGTCTGACCGGCATGCGTGTCAAAGCCCCCTAACTGGACAACGTACACGCGCGTCTTGAGTCCGCCGGCGATCAGGCGTGCGACGATCTTAAGCTGGTCAGCAAGACGATTCCCCGTAGGATAGGTCTCAATGTTCTTGGCCTTATCGGCGGCAGCCTTGATGACGGTGCTGAACTGCATGGACTTCGTCTGCACCTCGCGCACGTAAGTGACGTTAGCAGCTGCAAGCTTTGTTGAGGGTAGATCCGTGCCGGGCGCGTCGGTACCGCTGACCAGCCGGTAGAACGTCTCGGGATCCTGCAGAGCAATCCCCATGGACTGGTGCTCAAGTCCCGTGAGCGTTAGCCCCACAACTGCTGCCATCTGGATCGCGATCGGATCCGGCATGGATGCATTCGGGAAACCTTCCGGATAGTTCGGGTACTCCAGGTTGAGATACCGTCCGAGCCAGCCCGTGGTTTCGTTCACATTCGATGCGCTTGCGCTCATCCAGATGTCGGTGGAGCGGAAGTGTGAGAGATTGGGGTTGGGGTAGGAAACTCCCTGGATAACGCCCAGCTTCTTCTCGCCCCATAGCTCCTGCCACCCGGTCATGGTTGGATGCAGACCGGCCTCATTGGTGAGCTTCAGGACGGACTTCTCCGGAATAGCAATGTTGGTCCGGAGCTTCTGATACGTCGCATAGTCCTTGAGCGGTATCACGGTGTTGAGTCCGTCGTTGCCTCCGTTGAGTTGTACGAGCACTAGAACCCGATCACTCTCAGCTTCGACGTTGTAGAGGTCATGCAGAACCGGTCCATCGAACGCCTGAAGCGGGAGGCCGTTAAACAGGATCGGCAGCGTAACGGCACCGGTGGCACGCGCGATAAACGAGCGCCGTGAAAGCCCCTTGAAGGTTGAATCGTTTTTCATGATTGCGTCTCCTTATCCGAGCTGGAATTCCGCCATGCGGAAGAGGTACTTGAACAATCGGTCCAGCGGTGTGCGAACAGCATTGAATGCCGCGTTCTTTGTTGGGTCTGCCATATGAGCATTCCACAGCGTGGCCCACTCATAGTAGCGACCACCATTCATCAGAACTTCCTCAGCCAGCATCATCGTCGTTGCCTCCGAGAACGGCACGGCAAAGAAGATCTCGTTCAGCTGGGCGATCATATCCAGCGAATCGCTCGCCCCTTGCAGCTGCTTGACGAAGGCAACCGTATCCAGGATCGGCTTTCTACCAAGCACATTGTTGTTGACCAGCAACGCATCCGTAAAACCGTTTCGCAGCGGCAGGGTAGCCGTGGTCAGCCACATGCGGTAAAAGTCCGGCGACTGATAATACGCCTCCCAGCCGGCCACACTGGCCGGATCGCTCAGGTCCATTTGCTGGGCGGCCAGCGAATTTGCAATCGCGCCGTAGAAACGTGTCTCCAGTGATGGATCAACAAGCGGTTTCCATCCGGGTATGGCCCTCATCAGGCCGATCACCATATCCGCAGGTGAGCGAAGCTGACAGCCCACGATGTTCTGATCAAAGAAGTGCTGCGATGAAAGCAGCGTCTTCAGCACCGGACCGATCACATAATTGGTTGAGCGCAGCTGGGCGGCAAGGGGCTTGATGATGTTGTTTCGAATCTCGTCATTGACGTCACTGTTAACGAACCACCGATACAGGCGTAGAACAATGTACTCGGCGGTTGCATCCTGCGAGAAGATCATATCGAGGAGTTCATCGACCTCTGCGATAGCTCCCTGAACGGTGTTGCGCCCCTTGATGACGCGGTTGCCGTAGCGTTGAGAGAACTGCTTGTCACCGGTATCATGCTGCGACACAATGAACACAGCGTTCGGATTATCAGGGAATATCGGAGCCGACTTGGGTTGATTATCGCGAAGATCTAGATCGTTTGCCGTAAGGACCAGGTCACGCGGGCCAAAATCTCTCCACCCGGTGAGGACACGAGCCGCTGCCCGAACATCCTGCTCGGTGTAGGTTGTGTAATCACCCTGCGAGATCTCCGGACCCTTGCCAATCGTGAACAACTCCTGGAGCTCCCGGCCGTAGTTCTCGTTTGGACTGCCCTTGGTGTTGACGTTGCCATTAAGGTACCTCAGCATCGCCCCGTCAAACGTCACGCGACGCGCAATGGCCTTGAAGCTACCAAACGCATTAGCTCGGAAGTAGGCAAGCAGTTCGAAGGACAGGATCGAGTGCTGAACCGCGCTCATTTCCGTAGCGAAGTGATTCGACCAGAAGAGTGTGAGCTTTTCCTGAATCGACGGCGGCGCAGTGATCATCTGCTGCGACCACCACATTTTGGTGATCCCGTTGTAGAACCCGGGCCCCTTCCGAATATCGTAAGCGGTTGATGTCGATGAGTCGTTCGGGTCGGCAAAGACAGCCGTCTTCGTCCAGACCTGACCGGGGTCAGGTATCCACTTCGATCCATCGGCGGTGTTTACCGGTGGCTTTGGCGTTGGAAGCAGCGTAAACAGCGTCTTCAGCGTCGAATCAAGTCCTGCCTTTACAGCGGCATCGATCTCTACGACACTGGCACCGAAGGTTGCCCGACGCAGCAGATGCGCTGCCTCGCGTCGAGTCCAAGTTCCCTTGAATGGGGCTAATGAAGCCATGACGGCCTCCTTGATTGAAGATCACATGAAACGAACAGCACCGACGCCGGAGAAAGAAGCCAGGTTTAATCGGTACGTTACACTGAAAGATAACTTCCATTTGAACGTATTGCACGCAACATGAGCGGACCGACAAGCGTTTCTCGATCCACGAGTGTTTGCACGGTGGTCTCAGCCATGAGTACGCGCCGCAGATCAACAAACTGCAGCCGACCGGCCACCACGCTGCGCAGTATGCACACCTCAGCATAATTGCCAATAAACGCGAGGTATTCTAGGACGTTTGGACGGCGTACGTCAAATCCAAATCGGGTAAGTGTTGATTCGGAAAGGAAGTAAGTGGTTGCACGTACCTTGAGTTCCGGCTGAAGACGTCCACGTTTGGCATCGGCAACAAGGCCGGAGATTCCCATCACCAAGGATGACATGATCGCCTGGGGTGACAATCTCTGGGCCTTCATGAGATCCCATGTGGTGCCGAGATGGAGCTCGACCCGGTTGCGTCCGAATGGCTGGATGAAAAACAGTGGAGCATAGTAGCGGTAAAAACCGATTCGTCGCAACAGCGGCGTAGAGAGCCATCGCAGGATGCGAAACACCACGCTTACGAACGAGACCGCTGCGGCAATGCTCAGTGCTGTTCCGATCATGCGCGTAACTTCACAAGCACGGTGTTAACTGATCATGAAGTTTGTCTGGCGTTACAGTGTAGCAAACCTGACACCCCTAGCTTTGCGGCATGTCGAAATCCACCGGAACGATCGTTCTCGAGAACACCTTCACCCCCTTCAACCTCGTCAATGCGATCATCATTGGCCTGCTGACGGCGGCGTATCTCTCGACAGATGACCAGCGCCTTGTATGGGATTCGCTGGGCGTCATAACTGTGGTTATCGCCAATACCACGCTGGCAATCGTTCAGGAGATCCGCGCCCACCGCTCACTTGAGAGGATCTCGTCACTGCGTCCGCCGCTGGTAACCGTGCGCCGTAACGAACAAGACGTTACGATTGGGATCGACGAAGTGATCGTCGGGGACATCGTGACGATCCATCGCGGAGTCGTTGTTCCGGCAGACGGCATTGCGATCACCTCTCAGGGGGCTGAACTGGATGTGTCCCTTCTGACCGGCGAGTCTGACCCTGCGCATGTGACGGCCGACACCCCGGTTCATGCCGGCACCTGGTGCGTAGCCGGCAGCTTTACCATGCGCGCGACAGCGATCGCTGATAATACCGAGGCGGCGCATATCGAACTCCTGTCTCGCCGTGTGGACCTGCGACCCTCGCCCCTGCAGCGTCGCGTCAACATCCTGTTCACCGGTAGCTTCGTCATCGCCATCCTTCTTGCCGCAGCAGACCTTTTTCAGCAGGGAACCTCGGCTCTCTCAGACGTCGATTCGATTCGTCGTGTGGCAACACTGGTGCTCGGGATGATCCCCGAGGGGCTGGTGTTCTTCTCCACGATCACCCTCATTACCGGCGCCATCCGCATTGCCCGACGCGGCGTTGCCGTTCAGAAGCTGGCAGCCATGGAGGGACTGGCTAGTGCCTCAGTGGTCTGCTTCGATAAGACCGGTACGCTAACAACAAACCAGCTCGAGGTCATACGGGTTCTGCCACTGGACGGTTCAACTGAAGACGAAGGCCGACGCATGATCGCAAGCATCGCCCATGCGATCGCCGATGAAGGCCGAATGGCCGATGCATTCCGCGCTGCTGCCAAACCCGACGCCTCATTCGTAGCCGCTGAGGTTATCCCCTTCTCCTCGTCACGCAAGTACAGTGCCTGCCGAATCTCTGAAGGGGGCTGGTGGACCATCGGCGCTCTTGAGGTCGTGCTGACTCCGGAACACTCATCGTTGAGCGGCATTCACGAATCCATCGTCGCTGCCGGGTTTGCTGACCATCGCTTGGTCGTTGTTGCCTCGAGTACCTCGGATCAGCCGATCGGCTCTCATGTTCTCCCGTTGTTCATCGTCGCACTATCCGATCGCATCCGACCCGATGCTTCGGAAACACTGTCAATGTTTGCTGAGATGGGTATGAAGCGCGTCATCCTCTCGGGTGATGCCGAGCCCCCTGTCAGGCAGACTCTGTCGCAGTTGAACCTGCGGAATCCGAGCGACATAGATGTTCAGGCGCGCTGCTCGCCCCTTGACAAGCGGGAGATAATCAGGGGGCTTGCCACGACCTCCACAGTGGTGATGATTGGAGACGGCGTTAACGACCTGCCGGCTATCAAAGAGGCGGATGTGGGCATTGCCATGCCCGAGAGCTCCCCGGCAACAAAGCTCTCCGCCGATATCGTGCTTGAGCGCGCTACGTTTGCCGACTTCCCGGCGATGGTCGCCGAAGGACGCCACTCGGTGCGAACGGTGATGGCCGTGGCTGTGCTGTTTATGAGCAAGAACGTCCTCCTCATTGCCCTGAATATGCTGACGGCGATCGCCGCAGCCCCCTATCATCTGAGTCCACGCCGTGGCGCTCTGCTGAGTCTTGTGGGCGTAGCTATTCCATCACTTGTGCTGGCTACGCGCTCTTCCATGACCTCCGCTACTAGGAACTTTTTTGTCGAACTCGTCGGGAAGTTTCTCCTCACAGCCACCGAAATGATCGTGGCCTACATGCTCGTCGGTACATTGTTTGCCGGACATCCCCACATCGCTTCGCTGCTGGTGATGACTCTCGTGGCATCGCTGCTTGGGCGCTTTGTTGTTATTGACCATATGGACCGGCAGGAGCGCGCACATCTGGCGATGATCTCGGCCAGCTCCCTGGCGATCGTTGCCCTGCTGATGATACTGCCAACGACCATACCGCTCGTGAGCGTCATTCAGATCTACTACGAGATCGGTGGCGCAGGCTGGGAGGTCTTGCCGGCTCTTGCTGCCACGGTAGCTATTGGACTTCTCAGCGCGCTGCCGTGGGTATTTTTGCGCCGTGAGCAACCCCGGGCAGCATGGTAACAACATTCGACAGCAGCTACTGATCGTAGCTGTTGCATTCGTGTTCTTCATGCCCTTTCTGGGGTCGGTGCGCCTGTTCGACTGGGATGAGATCAACTTTGCCGAGTGCGCTCGCGAAATGATCGTCACAGGTGACTATCTGCACATGCAGATAGACTACCGTCCATTCACGGAAAAGCCCCCCCTCTTTGTGTGGTGTCAGGCCGCATCGATGCACATCTTCGGCATCAATGAGTTTGCCGCACGTCTGCCGAATGCCATCGTTGGCATCATCACGCTGTTGGTACTGCATCACATCGGACGCCGCGTGCGCGGTAACGAGTTCGGACTGCTCTGGCCGATGATCTACTTCGGCACGCTGCTCCCCCACTTCTATGCACGCTCCGGAATCATTGACCCGCTCTTCAACCTCTTCATCTTTCTCTCCGTCTGGCAGATCATCCGAGGAGAGCTTGACGGGAAGAGGCGCCCCTTTGCGGCAGGACTCTTCGCCAGCCTGGCCGTGATGACAAAGGGTCCGGTTGGCCTGGGCCTGGTTGTCCTGACATCACTGGTGATGAGGGTCTGGCAGCGACGCAGCGGGCAGGCCGCCCCCTTTCCGGCACGGAACCTTCTCGTGATCGTTCTCGTAGCCATGTCACTTCCGGCGTTGTGGCTCGGCATTGATGCCATGCAGAATGGACCAATGTTCCTCGTCGAAAACCTGGAGTATCAGTGGCGACTGCTCACCACCGGAGAGGCCGGTCATGCTCAGCCATGGTACTATCACAGCATCGTTCTGCTCATCGGTTGTTACCCGGCTTCGCTGTTCTTTTTCAGGGGGCTCTCCCGATCAGTTGATGAGGACGACACGCACCAATCGATGCGACGCTGGATGACGGTGCTGTTCTTCGTGGTGCTGGTGGTGTTCTCTGCGGTAACCACCAAGATCGTCCACTATAGCTCCATGGCGTACATCCCACTGACGTACCTGGCGGCGACGCAGATTCAGGCGATGATGCGGGGCACACGAGCGTGGGGACGTGGTCTGAAGGCGTCAGTGTTGACCATCGGGCTTGTACTCACATCAGTTGCCGTGATAGTTCCGTGGGCCTTCATGAACAGCGAATGGATGTTATCACTGCCATCATTCCGCGATGCGTTCCTGCGTCAGGCCATGTCTCGCAAAGTCGAGTGGATCGGCATAGAGCCCCTTGTCGGACTGGTCCTGCTTCTCGGCCTCATCAGTGCGCTGATCATCTCACGTCGCTCCATGCGGTCGGCCATGATCGTTCTCTTCGGCAGCGTGGCGGTGTTCATCGCTGTGTTTCTTCCGCTGGTTGCACCACGAATCGAGGCGTATTCGCAGGGGGCTGCCCTTGACTACTACGCATCCATCCGTGGCGAGGATATCTACACCAAGCCCCTTACCATGAAGAGCTATGCTCACCTCTTTTACACACAGAAACCATATCACCTGAGTTCGGCAGCCAAAGGCATTGCGGTGGACGCCTGGGAGCCATGGCTGATCAGTAGTGATATCGACCGTCCGGCAACGTTTGTCTGTCGCGTGAATGATGCTGCGAACTGGTCAGGTGTGACCACGCTGCGCGAGAAGTACCGCGATGGGGGCTTTATCATCTACGAGCGCGTCACTTCTTCGCAGCGTCCGCAATCCCGTACCCCGTAAGCTCGATGGTGTCGTAATCGGCTAGGGTGGTTGTGATCTTCATCTGCACATTGAACACACCCGTCTTCACCGGCGTGTATTCGACTTCGATCGGCACCGGCACGTTCTTCTGAGCAACCACACTAGCTGGGCCAATCACGGTCAGCCCCGACGTTAGCGGCTGCAGTGTGAGGGTAACCGGCTCATCTACAAACGACGTCAGCGAGATCTTCGAGCGAGTGGGCTCGCCAACGCGACCCTGGTTAAATCCCAGAAAGCTCGATGAAAGCTGAAGGGGGCGCTGCACTTCCGCGCGTAGCTTCACCACGTGTGCACCGGCAGAGTCGTTGCTGTACACCGTCACATACTTGTCAATCTCGCCGCTTCCGGCCGGAAGCGTGAGCGTGATATTCATTCCTGTTTCTTCACCCGGCTTTAGCGTATCACGTTCAAGGGGCGCCGTGGTGCAGCCGCACTGCGGTCGTACGGACGTGATCACAAGTGTCTTATCGCCGGTGTTCCTGATCGGCACGCGATACTGAACCGTTTGCTGCTTCGTCAATGAGCCTCGTGGGGTTACCATGCCCCAATCAACCACCGACTGCATCTGGAGACGCGGTTGAGCCGAGAGAAGAACAGGCAGAGCAATGCCGAGCAGGATGATGGAAAGCTGTCGCATGTTGACCATTGGCGTAGTGGTTACGTAGATTTCCGTCCGATGAACATGCTACCGCTGCTTTCTACCGTTGTCACGTCCATCGTTGCACTGGCGCTTTCGCTGGCGACGTTCACCCAGGACACGTCAGGTACCGATGACCGGTCACCGGTCACCGGCGCCACTGCCCAACCGCTTGCGCGTGCTGCGAAGACGGCAATCGACCGTGGAGTAGACAAAGAGTACATCGAGCTGCTCCTGCGGGACTCAATGACGCTCTTCGATGAGAAGTACGTTCGCACGAACGTCACAAACTTCGCCACCAAGCCGGATTACTCCCACAACTGGAACAGCGAAGCCGTAGGCAGCGTCAAGGAATTCCTCTCCAAGCACGAAGAACTGCTACGCCGCGCCGATTCCATTCACGGGGTACCCCCTTCCATCATCGCAGCTCTGCTGTGGGTAGAGACCAAGCACGGGCGGGTAACGGGCAAGCACCACGTGCCAAGCGTGTACCTCTCCGTGCTGCTGAGCAACGAGCCGGAGTTCATCGAATCCAATACGGCCCTTGTCATGAAGGCCAAGTCCATCGACTCTGCCAAGATCGACAGCGTTCGCGAATCCGTTACCAAGCGCGCCGATCGTAAAGTCAACTGGGCTGCGCAGCAGCTCAAGGCACTGCATACCATCCAGGTGCGCAAGACCATGAACACGCTCACGCTACGGGGCTCATGGGCCGGCGCATTTGGTCTTACGCAGTTCCTTCCATCATCGTACGTCTCCTCCGCGGCCGACGGCAACGATGACGGCCTTATCGACCTTTACCAGCTCGACGATGCCGTCTTCAGCGTGGCCAACTACCTCGATCGTGCGGGCTGGGGTAAAAGCCCCGAGCAGCAACGCAAGGCCATCCATCACTACAACAACAGCGATGACTACGTCAATGCTGTGATGAAGCTGGCGGGACTCGCTAGCGAGTAGGTGTGGGGTGTGGGGTGTGAGGTTTGGAGTTTCAGGTTCCGGGTTGGGCACGGAGAATGCGCCTGCATCGGGTTGTCTAGGTTGACACAGGTAACAGCATGCCCCCTACCACCTGCTAACTCTGCAGATGAAAGGGGGCTGAGTTTCTTGATACTAGGCCGACACATGTTCACTGTCAGGAGCTGATTAGCATGTTGCAGACACACGACCTCATACAGCTGACTACTCTGCAGAAGGAAACTTTGAATGGTTGCACCCCGACGGAATGACCTTGAACGCATCCATTCTGCTGCCTTATGGTTTCTTTACCCTACCGTTTATAGTTTGTTTGTACTCTACAGCATCTGCCCTTGTGGATGACATACGGATATCAGTACACAACCACATATGTAGCCTGATATTCCGAGCCCAGCGAGACAGTAGCGATGTAACAACCGGGCGGCAAGTCGACCACACTCACCCGTTCCTCTCGCAGAGTATCGTTAAACAGGGTACCAGCCGAGCGGTCCGACTTCACGAGTCGACCCGAGAGATCATAGAAACTGATCGTAGATGCACCTGCCGCCTGCTCTGTCTGCAGCGTCAACCAAACCAGCCGATGCCCAGGATCGTATCGCACCTGCATCCGACCGTCGAAACTGCTTCTCGTTAGAGCTGCGGATACGGACGTAGGTGTATCCTCCAGTTCGTAAACAATCCCGACACTCGCCTGTCCATCGAGTATCCTGTATGGACCAACTCCACTCAGATAGTTACCACCGATGACGATGTTACCCGAAGTCTTTGCATATACGTTGCTGACTGCTGATTCGACGGTGTCTTCCCAGTGACGTAGAGCTGGTTCATTGGACCACAGCCAGAGCGGTCGGTATTCAGCATCCAGACGGATGGCCATAGCGTCGGAAGGAGGATAATCGGCCGGTTTGTCTCCTGACGTAGATGCAATGACCATTCCTCCATCTGGTGTTCGTGCGAAATCACCATTTGACATTTCCGAGGCTAAGCGTCTGGTCCAGAGCACATTTCCTGCACGATCGATCTTTGAGATGTGGAGCACTGAGTAGCGATTACCTGCCTCTGAGCGTTGCGCTGTTACGTACATTGACGAATCATCGTCCATACTGACGATCCGTGGCGAGTAGAGGTCCTCTGGTAAATGTATCTCCGTTTGCCACAGCTCGCGCCCGGTTGTGTCAACAAAAATGACGAAGTATCGATCGTTGGTAACACTGTCACCCAGCAACATGACTGATGCGGCCAGCCTGTTGGTTGCGATGAAACGCAAACTCCGTATACCTCGATTCGAAGAAATCGATGATGAGCTATCAACATCAGACAAGATCGTACTCCAGCTCTTCTCACCAGACTCATTCACGCAGGTGATTCGGATTTTCTGTGTTCGACTTACGGCTCCAACATAGAAGTGCCGACCGTCATTTTCAACCTCAACTGAGGGTATAGCTGCAGTTGACATGAGCCATTGGTCTGCAATAGGACGATAATCGATCAGCTTGCCATCAGCCGTGATCCATTCGTACGACAGCTGCACGTCTGACTGTTCCAATATCAGGAAGAAGTCTCCACTGACGGTCTCTATGACACTAACGGGTAAATGCATGCTCATGCGCGGAAGACTCGATCTCCAAACCTCATCATGGTCGGCGTTGAATCGAATGAGCTGCAGGCTGTCAACAAATCTGATTGAGTATCCGACTACTAGGAAGCCACCATCGCGGCAGCTGTGCACGAATGAAGTTTTTACCTGCGGCTCCAGATCGACTGAGGCTCTGAATGCATCGCCAAGCAGGATCCGCGAAATGACCTTCTGAGCAAGCAGCTGTTGCTGGCCGACGCTGCTCATGAACAGCAGTATCAGTGCCACTCGCAGCACCGTGAAGTGTACACATCCATTAGGCAGGATACCTGAGGGCCGTTGCGGCTCAGCTTTTATTGATTCGTTGAGCATTTAGTCTGCTGGTTTCCATTCCCGTTGACGACGGATTACCTTTCGACAGCTACTTGAGCATGGGTATAGCTCGGTCCAACCTGGAGGGGTTTCTGAATTTATGTTAGCACAGCCCGAAGGGTCAGCCGTTGGAACAGGTGCTTCGTCCGTTACACTTAAGTTGGGGCCAACACCATCTAATCCGCTTGCTTGATAACAGATCGTCCGCTTCTGAATGCAGCAATCTTGGCTGCATTCAATCTCACGAGCCTCAGCAAGAGTTACGGATCCATCACTACCCCTGGGAACGTACCGTGCAATACCACGACGGCAAAGCGAGCGAATGAGATTGTGAGTTATCATACCGTTGGGACACAAGTACTTCTGGTAGTCCAGCCTCACATTGTAGCTTCTTTGGAAGTGTGTAATACTGACCGCATCGGCCAGCAAATCAAGAAGATAGTTGTAGTTCGATACATTCACCGGTCCACCTCCAGGCTGGAGAAAGTTCCTGTACGCATCTAGACACTCGGGCGTGTTCAGGTCAACTCCACTGACAGACACGACCCTAAATCCTTGACTCCAGATATTTACTTCGCCAGGGCATTCCTGAACGTCAAATACTGCTTCGATCAGAAGATTCTCACACCCTGGGATCGAAACAGCGTACCGATACGTTAGACTCTGCTTCGGGTTATCGCATCTTTCAAGACATTTACGAGGTTTTGCAGTTTGTGCCGGAACCTTCACAGCTGCGAGGACCAGAATCATTACCAACGCGGCAAGGACATGCGTTACTGGGCGTCCTGCTCTGCCAAGACGACTTGCCCCCCCCCCAACCCTCACATGATTTACCGACACCGTGTCGCTAATGGTATCATTTGCTACCAATCTGCAGGGTACATGGTGCCCTGCCAAGATAAATCGTTTCATACGACGATCCTTTCGTACAAATGATCTGAACACAAGCGCCTTCTACCATGCCTGAGATGAACCTGCCGGCTCATTCACCAAAGTAGTGTTGCTTATAATCGCCCCAGTACACAAGAAACAGAATTTTAGGACAGTAACTTGAAGGCGTCAGGTTTTAGGTTTTAGGTCTTTGGTTTTTGGTTTTTGGTTTTTGGTTTTTGGTTTTAGGTTTTTGGTTGAGCACTGAGGGTGGCTCTGTATTGGGATGGTTAGGTAGACTGGTGACAGGGAGTGCGGACCACCGAAAACATAAGTCATACTACCAGGCAAAACCCAACACCCAAAACCCAGAACCTAGCGAAGCTTCGCCAGCTCCTCTGCCTGACCCAGGAAGCTATCGATGAACGACAGGCCGTTGTGCCAGAAGGTTGGGCTGGTGATGTCCAGACCGAACGGGGCGAGCAGTTCTTCCGGACGCTTGGAGCCCCCTGACGAGAGAAGCTCCATGTATTTATCAGGGAAGGTCTCGGGGCTTTGCAGGTAGATCTGGTAAAGCGCAAGGACCAGCAGCTCGCCGAAGGCGTAGGCGTATACGTAGCCCGGCGTATGGATGAAGTGGGAGATGTATGACCACCACACTTCGTAGCCGCCAGAGAGTTCGACGGAATCGCCGAACTGACTCTTCTGCGTCGTCATCCAGATATCATTGATCTGATCAAGCGAGAGTTCACCCTGTGTGCGGCGGGCTGTGTGAACGGCTTCTTCAAAGCGGTTCAGAGCAACCTGACGGAACACGGTGGCAATCATGCCGTCGAGCTTGGACATCAGCAGTGCGAGCTTTGCTTCGTCGCTCGTCGTGCGCTCGTACATCTTCTTGAACGTGATCATCTCACCAAAGACGCTGGCTGTTTCGGCGATGGTAAGGGGCGTATTCATCTGTAGCGGACCCTGCTGACGCGACAGGTATTGGTGCACGCCGTGCCCCAGCTCGTGGGCTAGCGTCTGCACGTCACGGCTGGTGCCGGTGTAGTTCATGAACACATACGGATGCACGGAGGCAATCGTACCAGCGCTGTATGCGCCGCTGCGCTTACCCTTGCGGACCGGTGCGTGGATCCAATTCTTTTCGAAGAACATTGAAGCGATCTCACCGGCACGCTTGTCGAATGACAAATACGAGTCTGTTACAATCTCTCTGGCCTGCTCCCATGTCCAGAAGTCCGAGACCTCCGTCACTGGAGCATAGCGGTCATAGTCATAGAGTTTATCAAGGCCAAGGAGCCCCTTTTTCAGAGCGAAGTAGCGGTGGACAAGATCATAGCGTGAGACCACGGCATCGACGAGTGCCTGCACGGAGGCATCCGAGACTTCGTTGGAAAGGTTGCGGCTGGAGACCCACGTTGGATACGAGCGCAGTCGGTCGTTCACTTCGCAGTCACCGATGATCGTATTGAACACATAGGCATGCATCTTGGCGTCGGTCTTGAGCACTGCCGAGATCGTTTCGGCTGCTTCCTTCCGCGTCTGACGGTCGCCATCATAGAGCATCTTCGTCATCTGCGCAATGGTGTACTCCTGTCCACGGAAGGAGAACGTCATCGCTCCCGATACTTCATCATGCAGGCGCACCCAGGCAAAGCGAGACGTTACCGACTTGGCATTGAGCGCCTGCTCTACGTCCTCGCTCAGGGTGTGGGGCTTGTAGTCCATTACCACTTCCAGCCAGTGCTTGCGCGAGGCCATCTCAGCAGCGGCCATGAGCTCTGCGATCCGCTCAGCGCAGAGGCTTGAAATCTCCGTGTCAACGAAAATGATATCACTCGAAGCCTTTGAGAGCGTTTCCGTCACGCGCTGCATCAGCTTGCCGTACTCTGCATTTTCCGAGTCGGTTGAATACTGCAGATGAGCAAACGCACCCATCCGACCGAAGTCTTCAATCAGCTGCTCATACTCGGCAACCATCTCCATGAACTCAGCGATCGACGCCGTGGCAAAGCGACCATGCCACTTATCGCGAAACGCCTTCGTGCGATCACCGATGCGCGCGAGATCTCCCTCGAGCCCCATTTCATCGATCGTTGCATAGAGATCTGAGAGGTCCCAGAGAATGTCTTCAGAGCCGTTGGTTTTGGTTTCCATGTTGCTGAGTTATTGAGTGACGGAGTTACAAAAACATTCGTCATTCCCGCGAAAGCGGGAATCGATACAGGCGTTCGCTTGGATGACACCTAAAACCACACACCTAAAACCTAAAACCCACTAAGGGACAATCCGATAGATCATCCTTGGGAACGGAATGACCTCACGGATGTGCTCGGCGCCGGTGATCCACTTTACGGTGCGTTCTACACCCAGGCCAAAGCCGGCGTGTGGAACGGAGCCGAACTTGCGCAGATCGAGATACCACTGGAAGGCCTCTTCCGGGAGGTTTTCATGGCGCAGGCGTTCGAGCAACAGGTCGTGATTGTCTTCGCGTTGTGAACCGCCGATGATCTCACCAGCCCCTTCCGGAGCAAGCATGTCCATAGCCAGCACGACGTTTTCGTTGTCCGGGTCGCGCTTCATATAGAATGCCTTCACCTCGGAAGGATAGCGATGGATGATACACGGACGGTCGAACTGCTGCATGATGGCCTCTTCCTGTGGGGCGCCGAAGTCTTCGCCCCATGGGAAGTCGATCTGGATCTCCGAACCATCGGGCTGCTTGCGGTTGAGCTTGACGTTGTTCTTGTTGAGCCACTCGACCGCTTCGGTGTAGGACATGCGATAGAAGGGGCGACGCACGGCTTCGAGTTTGGAGACGTCGCGTCCGAGCGTTGCGAGTTCGCGCTGGCAATCCTTGACGCATGACTGGACGATGTACTCGACCAGGTCTTCGGCAAGGTCCATGTCGTCGTTAAGATCGAAGTAGGCCATCTCCGGCTCTACCATCCAGAACTCCGTCAGGTGACGGCGCGTCTTGGACTTCTCAGCACGGAATGTCGGCCCGAATGTATAGACCTTGCCGAGCGCCATGGCACTGGCTTCTGCATAGAGCTGACCCGACTGCGTCAGATATGCCTTGCCAAGGTCAAAGTATTCTGTTTCAAACAGCGTCGACGTTCCTTCACAGGCATTCGGGGTAAAGATCGGAGAATCCATCAGACGGAATCCATTTCCGTCGAAGAAGTCGCGGATGGCCTTGATCACCCGGGCGCGCACGCGCATGATCGCGTGCTGGCGTGCCGAGCGCAGCCACAGGTGGCGGTGTTCCATCAGGAACTCCACACCGTGTTCCTTCGGCGTGATCGGGTAGTCTTTCGACAGTTGCCAGATACGGACGTCGGTCACATCAAGCTCGACGCCGGAGGGGGCTCGCTGTTCAGCGCGGACCGTGCCGGTGATCGACACGCTCGACTCCTGCGTCAGCTGCTGGGCATTGCCGGCGATCTCTTCCGACACATTCGGCTTGAAGAGAACGCACTGAACAATACCGCTGCCGTCGCGGAGTTTGATGAAGACGAGCTTGCCCTTTTCCGTCTTGTCGTACACCCAGCCGTTGAGTGTGACGGTCTGACCGATGTGATCGGCCAGATTTTCGATGGCAACAAAGGATTTGTAGCGTGATTCCATCCACGAAAATACGGGAGAACTTGGCGAAGTTTGCGTCATGCATCGCCCCTTATCTCTCAAACGGCGCAATGCCGCCGTTCTCTGCAGCACCTGGTCCGACGGGCTGGAGTCATGCGTTCTGATGTCCGACCTGCGTGACGCCTGCCCATGTGCACACTGCTCTGGAGAGCAGATCATGGGTCAGGTGGTCTTCCCCGGCATGAAAACCCTCGCTCCCGGCATGAACGATCTCAAGGCGCTGACCCCCGTGGGCAACTACGGCATCCAGGCGGCCTGGAAAGACGGGCACGACACCGGTATCTATTCGTTCGATATGCTTCGTAGCATTTTCGTATCAAAGCGCCTGAGCAAGGAGACACTAGAGCAGATCGATGCTCAGCTTGAGGGAACTTCCAGGTAGAGCCAACCACCGTTGAGTGTATTCCGGCTGCGTTGTAGATTTGTATCTACAATGTATCACCGTCACGTTTTGTGCAGATGAAAGCTCATGTCCAGAAATGGGGGAACAGTATGGCACTGCGCATCCCGAAAATCATTCTTACGGAGCTCGGGCTGATAGAACATCGTGAAGTTGAATTGCACGTAGCTGACGGTGAACTGCG
>JBEIIK010000044.1:0-17143 GCA_040380835.1 Ignavibacteria bacterium
CGATCGTGACCGTACCAGAGCTCGCGCCAGTACCAATGTTAACGGCACCGGTGCTTGTACCGGTGTTGATGTTCGTGGTGTTGTTCGAATTCTCGTTGATGGCCACCGTGCCGCCGCTGATCGATGTTGCCGCACCGGAGATCGTCGCCCCGGCAGTGCCAGTGATAAGGCCCGTTGCGCGCAACGTGCCACCGACTTCCAGCGTGTTCGTACCCGATGTCGTACCGATCAGCACCAGACCGTTGCCGGTGATGCGCATACGCTCGTTGGCACCGCTGCTGCCGGTGAAGAACCTGATGTCCTGGGCCACAGCATTCGTCGTAGCAAGCACAAGGGGCTGAGCACTCGTCGTACCGAGGCGGGCACCGGTTGAACCGTTCCATGCATCCGATGTACCATTGCCGGCCAGTTGCCAGCCGGAGGTAGGGGTGAGTACGCTTGTCCATCCTAGAACGGCGGATCCGTTGGTTGTCAGAGCCTGGCCATTTGTACCGTCGGCATCAGGGAGCACGTAGATGGTCGTTACCGATGGACTGTTGATTTTGAACCCGACGGCATTCGCCAGTCCTGCCATTCGAAACTCAGGGGAGCCAAATGAAGTGCTTCCACGAAGCGTGAGAGTTCCCGATCCGTCGAGTGTAAGCACTGACCGGCTATTGACATTCACTGCCTCAATAAGATTAGGTGCTGGGTTCACCCCTGATGCCCGAGCAACAAGCCCCCGCGCATTGAACAGGCCATCCGTGGTCACCTGGGCCTGTATGAGATTGTTTGTTACAAACGACAGGTCGCGAGCAGCGGTCGCAGTACCTGTAGTACCAATGAAGTTGCCCGTCGGCGCAAAACCCAACGTCCCTCCGTTGCTCGTACTACCATTGCCGGCCGTTAGCCATGCCGTTCCACCGATACCGGCCGAAACAACGCTCGCAATGCTCGCCTGATCAAGCGTACCGCTACCGTTAGCCAGAACGATGCGATCGTTTGCACCGACCGATGACTTCACTGCACCGGATACACTACCGATGGTTACAGAAGCTGTGGTCGAACCGATCGTCGTTAACGAAGTACCGGTGGTGTTGATGGTGGTAGCGCCGGTGAGTGCTGCCCCAGCACTGCCGGTGATAAGCCCGGTAGCATCGAATGTACTTCCAACGGATACAGCACCGGTACTGGCGATCAGCATGCGCACGCGATCATTTGTTACGATGCGCAGATCAAAAGCATCGGTGGTGCCTAACCTTGCTCCAGTAGGCGTTGCACCCAGCGCCCCCGTGCTCGAGGCACCACCGTTGCCGCTCAATGTCCAACCCGTTGTCGGGCTCAGGATTGACGTCCAACCCAGTATGCCACTACCATTTGTCGTCATTGCCTGACCATTTGCTCCATCCGCTGCCGGAAGCGTCCAGATCCGACTTGTCGCAATGAGGTCCGGAGCTTTGAATCCAACGTACTCCGAGCCGTTCACAGCCATTTCGAGGAACCGCAGTTCATTGGTACTGCCGGCCGCATTCGCAAACGGTCGCAGGCTAACGGCTCCCGTTGGACCGATCGAGAAAAGTACCCTACTGTTATCCTGCACTTCGAAGGCATTGGCCGTCGTGTTACTGGCCATGCGCAGCATGAGTGACGTCGTCGAAGCATTCGCGGAATTGATCTGCAACTGCGCGGTTGGGTTTGCCGTGCCGATACCCACGTATCCGCTGCCACCGAGAATGCGCATGCGCTCATTACCGTCCGTCTGGAGCACGAGTGGCCAGTCAGCACTTGCGCTGGCCTTTGTTCCGAGCCAGCTCGTGGTCGAATCCGTAAGGAGGTTACCGCCGATCATCCAGCCCGACTCTGCCGTCAAGGTCGTCGACCAACCGAGGAAGGCACCGCTGGAACCATCCAACGTGTTGATAGTGAGCGACTGTCCGACGGCCCCGCGCGAAGTCGGGAAAATCAGCGCATACGAGGTCGTTATCCCCGGCGGCGCCAGAAGGGCCACACCTTGATTCTTTTCGTTCGTGTTGTTCCTTGACGTTGGTCCGATCAGCTGAATGCCCCGGAAGCGCTGGGCCTTGAGTCCCTGCGAAAGGGCATGCGGCACAGCGAAGAACGCGGTGATGAGAAGAATCGATATGGTAGAGAAGATTCTCACGTTGCTATCATTCCTAGTCGTCGTTGGCCGATCTGCGCAGCTCGCGCCAGACTCCGGAATAGTAAATGAGCTCTATGGTGTCACCATGCTCGAGTCCGGCATCACCAGAAAGGCTGAGATTGGCATCGGCCGTTTCCAGACGAACACCGTAGGTGGTATTATTAAGCGAACCAAGAACCAGGATCACCAGGCGCTGACCATCTTGCAAACCGTCAGTAAGCGCGACCTTGCGCGATCCAAAAACGTCGTCCGATGTTATCACCACAAATGACCGGTTACCAATGGTAACGGTGGTCGTCGCCGACGAGGCAGTTGCCGTTGCAGGACGCGTAGCAAGACCTCCGTTTACGTCCACTTGCACGTTCGGCGAGGCTGTGGCGAAACCGGCATAGCCACTTCCGCCGGCAAAGCGGGCGCGCTCGGTGCCGTCAGTTCTGATCACCAGGGGGCGAGCCACAGTCTCGTCGGTAGTTCCAACAAAATTAAGAGTTGAGTCAGTCGTTGGATTCCCCGTCAGCGACCATGCGTTACCGGCAACGCCGGCAGCAACTACACTTGCGATACTTGCCTGATCAAGCGTACCGCTACCGTTAGCCAGAACGATGCGATCGTTTGCACCGACAGAAGACTTCGCTGCACCGGATACACTACCGATGGTTACAGAAGCTGTGGTCGAACCGATGGTCGTTGCCGATGTGCCGGTGGTGTTGATGGTGGTTGCGCCCAGCATCGCGGTTGTCGATGCGGCGTTACCGATCGAGACAACACCCGTGCTGCTTCCTGTGTTGATGCTTGTGTTGAAGTTTGAGCTCGCGTTTATGCTACTGGCAGCGCCCGAGATCGTTGCGCCCGCAGTGCCCGTGATAAGCCCTGTTGCGCGCAACGTACCACCGACTTCCAGCGTGTTCGTACCCGATGTTGCGCCGATCAGCACGAGTCCTGCTCCGGTGATCCGCATACGCTCGTTGGCACCATTGCTGCCGGTGAAGAACCAGATGTCCTGGGCCACAGCATTCGTCGTGGCAAGCACAAGGGGCATTACACTCGTTGTTCCGAGCCTGCTGCCGCTTGTGCCGTCCCATGCGTCTGCCGTACTGTTGCCCGCGAGCATCCATCCCGTGCTTGCCGACAGAGCCGCACTCCAGCTCAGATTGCCGCTGGCATCGCTCGTGAGAGACTGCCCACTAGTTGGTGCCACTGTTGGCAGGGTATACGTGATGGTGGCGGTCTGCGCCCCTGCCCGAATATTTGTCTGGAACGTACGTGCAGGGTTCATGAACTGCAACTGACCGGCTGTTGAAGCCGCACTGGTGTCAATAAGTGCGTTGCCGCCTGAAACATGCAGTCGCTGCGTCGGAGTTGTAGCACCTACACCCACATTGCCGGCCGCGGAAACCACCAAGCGCGACGTGCTATCCGTCTGGATATTCATTATATGAGACGGGTTTCCAGTCACGGACTGCACAAGAAGAACCGTTGAATAGGAATTTGAGCCGGTTGTCACATGGAGGTTGGCCTTGGGCTCCCCGACCATGTTAACGCCGAGTTTGCCGCTTGTAAAGTCACCGTAGATAAGACTACCAAAGCCTGGAGAATTGTCAATCAGCAATTTGCCTGAGGCAGAATCAGAACCAAACCCAACATCATAACCAATGACTACGTTGTCGGAGCCCTTGGTGTTGGATTCCATTGTTCGATAACCAATGGCGATGTTCCGAGATCCAGTCGTGTTCCGGAACATTGCTGCTGCGCCGAGGGCAACATTATTTCCACCGGTGGTGTTCGCCTGCAATGCATTAGCGCCAACAGCCACGTTCCTCCAACCATCAATGTTCGTTGTGAGAGCTTCGGTACCCACTGCAACGTTTTCTTGGCCTAGAGTATTGCCCTTTGCTGCCTTGTAACCGATTGCAACGTTTGCAACCGAATAGTTATACATCAGTGCTTCTTCGCCGATCGCCACGTTCCACATGCCGTGTGTCTCGTTTCCAACGGTAGGGTTTGGTATTAACATCGCGTTACGACCGATTGCGATGTTATCATACGAGTACTTACCGCCTCCTAGGGTTCCATCGCCGATGGCAATGTTGTCATTGCCCTGATAGAGTGCGCCCATTGCCTCGCGCCCTATGGCGATGTTGTCGTAACCGCTTTCTGCATTGGTCAGTGCGTTAAATCCGACAGCAACATTGTCGAACCCCCCCTTGTTCATGCGCAGAGCGGTGTGGCCTATCGCCAGATTGTTAAATCCGGTAGTATTGCTATCCAACGCGCCGTAACCGACCCGAAGATTCCAACTCGATGAACTAAGCCCCGTGTAATTCCCAAACCCAATGTCAACGGTATTGATGACGGCGTCCTTCTGTGTCTGGAATGTTCCAGTCGTATCGATCTCTGCCCTGATAACGTTTTGCGTTACAAATGACAGGCCGGATGCATTCGTTGTACCCAGAAAGTTTCCGGTAGGAGTACTACCTAGGGTACCCCCGTTTGTCGTAGTCGAGTTTCCGTTGGTTAACCATACGTTTCCGCCAAGACCTGCGGAAACAACCGCTGCAATACTGGCCTGATCGAGCTTACCTACACTGTCGGCTACGACGATCCGGTCATTCAAACCGAGCGTGGACTTCAGTGTTGTCGCAATGCTACCGATCGTTACTGTCGATCCTGTTGCTCCGATCGTCGTTGCCGACGTCCCGGTGGAGTTGATGGTGGTGGCACCCAGCATCGTGGTTGTCGATGCGGAGTTACCGATCGAGACAACACCCGTGCTGCTTCCTGTATTGATGCTTGTGTTGAAGTTCGAGCTCGCGTTGATGCTACTGGCAGCGCCCGAGATCGTCGCCCCGGCAGTGCCCGTGATAAGCCCCGTTGCGCGCAACGTGCCACCGACTTCCAGAGTGTTCGTACCCGATGTTGTACCGATCAGCACCAGACCGTCGCTGGTGATGCGCATGCGCTCGGTATTGCCGGTCCGCAACTCGAGTCGCTTGGCAGTTGTGGTTCCCAGGAAGTTCGTGCCTTCCGTGACGTCGTTCCCAGTCAGCGACCAGGCGTTACCTGCAACGCCGGCAGCAACTACGCTTGCAATACTTGCCTGATCGAGAACACCCGTGCTATTGGAGATAACGATGCGGTCATTCGAGCCCACGGAGGTCTTGACGGCCAGTCCGATACTTCCGATCGTTACCGATGCGCCCGTGTTTCCGATAAAGGTTCCGGACGTCCCGGTCGTATTGATCGTCGTCGAACCAGTGATCGATGTC
The DNA here is from genome assembly GCA_040380835.1 of Ignavibacteria bacterium. Classification (GTDB taxonomy): domain Bacteria; phylum Bacteroidota; class Ignavibacteria; order Kapaibacteriales; family Kapaibacteriaceae; genus UBA10438. The sequence continues at coordinate 5,407 of JBEIIK010000044.1, forward strand.
GGTCCACCCGTTAACGTAGCTCCGGCATTTCCGGTTATCAGTCCGGAGCTGTTGATTGGTCCCGTGTGGCCGATAGTGCCGATAGTGGTGATTGTTCCGCCTGTGCGTCCGATCGTTACCGTGCCCGAGGAAGATCCGGTACCGATACTGGTCGGACCCGTGCTTGTGCCGGTGTTGATGTTCACACCGCCCGAACCCGAACTGATGGTAGTGGTGCTGGTGGTGTTTGTACTTCCGACGAGGACCGCCTTAGCCGCTGCACCGGTACCAATGTCAATGGTCTGAGCTGCCGATCCGCCAATGGTCACAGTACCCGTGTTCGTACCCGTGCCGATACTCGTGGTCGACGATCCACTGGCGTTCACCGTCGTAGGACCGGTAACGGTCGCACCGGCAAGGCCGGTAATGAGAGCCGTTACGTCTAGTGTGCCCCCAAGAGAAGTGGACCCGTCGCTGGTGATGATCATCCGCGTCAGACCGCCGGTGGCAATTCGCAGGTCCTGGTTGGTGGTACTGCCCAACCACGATCCTACCGGTGCCGCTCCGAGAGCGCCACTGCTGGAACTGATGCTGTTGCCCGCCAGCGTCCATGCATTACTGCCGATACCAGCTGCGATCACGCTGGAGATGCTTGCCTGGTCAAGTTGTCCGCTGCTGTTGGCAAGAACAATGCGGTCATTGGAACCGACCGTTGACTTGAGCGTTGTACCAAGAATGCCAACAGTCACAGATGACGTTGCACCCCCGAGCGTTGTATTGCCGGAGACACCAAACGTTCCTGTCACATCCAGCGTGTGTGTTGGCACGGACATTCCGATTCCGATGCTTCCGTCACTGGTGATGCGCAGTCGTTCGACGTTGTTGGTGCGAATGGAAAGGGGCTGACCATCCGTAGTTCCAATGAAGTTGGTTGCCACTGACGTTCCGCTGTTGCCGGTGAGCATCCACATGGCTCCGTTCGGTACGGTCCAATAGAGCGTACCGGCACCATTAGCCGTTAGCATAGCTCCCGACACTCCGTATGTGGTAGGGAGCATGAGGCTGTAGCCGGATGTTTCGGTCGGTGCGATCAGCGACACTGTTGCTCCTGAAGCAACCTGCAGGCGCATGTCCCTGGTCAGCAGGGGTAGCTGTGCCCACGTCACTGTCATGACTGCAAACAGCCCGACAAGAACAAGGACATACCGCCCGGCTCGAAACCGATATGGTGTTGTGGATTTGATGGTTCTCTGCTTCGGCACTTACCCCTCGGGTCGCACCGGGGGCACGTTGTGACTGGACTAGGCAAACAGCAACCGTAGAGTACACGACCCCACTGCTCTGCAATGCAAAGCCCACATATCACCCCATGCCCCCGGCCGCCCGAGGAGTAAGGGTCGAAAGCTAGAGAGCGTTAGTTCTGTGCCCCGAGGACCATGTAGTGCAGGCTACCCGTGTAGCTGGCAGAGAGGGTCACAGTGAAATCACCCGTCGTGGTTGGACCAGTCGCTGCAGTGACATTAGTCACCGTTGCAACAACGGCAGAGCCGCTTGTGCTTGCAAGGGTGACAATGATTGCATCTGTTGCAGTGATACCGGTTACGCCACTAACCGTCACAGAGGTTGCAGCACTGATGCTTGCGATACCGGCCATCTTGATACCGACGGCGCTGGCAATGCTCTGCCATTGTGGGCTGTTGCCGGCACCCTTCGAAACAAGAACTTCGCCACTGTTACCAGTCTGACCGTTCACGACGATCGGACCGGTGATTGCCGTTCCGCCCGAGGTGTTACCGATGTTTGTAACGGCCGTACCGGTGCTGTTGATGTTCGTTGTACCAACGATGGTTGTTGCACCGGTAACGTTCGTGGTAGCTGTGATGTTGGCCGTTGTAGCCGAAACCGTCAGCGTGCTGGCTGCAACTGTTGCGGCAGCACCCGTGTTACCGATCGTCGTGACGGCTGTGCCCGTCGTGTTGACGTTGGTTGTTCCCAGGATGGTGGTCGAACCGGTGATGTTCGTCGTACCATCGATGGCTGTAGTGTGACCAGCTGTGCGACCGATCGTTGTTGTGGAACCACCTGTGCCCGTTGTGTTGATGGCAATGGCACCGTCACTGGCTACAGTCATGCGCGTGTTGTTGTTGGTCGTCACGTTGATCGCATAGCCGTTCTTGGTACCGAGCGTTCCGTCGGCTGACAGCGTGTTGCCGGTCAGACCCCAGTTCGGGTTGCTTGCGCCGGCAGGGTCAACCCACACGATTCCACCACCGCCCGGAAGGTCTGCATCCCAGATCGGCACATAGTTGTCACCACCGGCAGCGTTTGACCACTTGAGTGTTCCGTCTGTGGCACCGATGTACATGAACGATCCTACAGAGCCGATGGCACTTGGATACGTGAGAGAGTATGAAGACGTTGTAGCGGCCGGCTTCATGATCAGGGATCCTGACGTGGTTCCCTGAAGTTTGAGTTCCCGTGTTTCCAACGGCAACTGAGAAAAAGCAGATTGTGGCACTAGTGCGAGTACCACAGCGGAAATGAGGATGCTTCGAACAAGCATCGTTGTCGAAATGCGCATTAGCGCCTCCCAGAAAGTGAAATATGAAAGATTGGGTGAATGGATGTACCCTTTGTGGACAAGATTGCTGTGGCGCTGTTCATAGATTCAGCACCATCCAGTTTATGCTCGCTCCGGAGGGCAGGCCCCCTGCGAACTTGACTTTGAACCCTTTCAACGTGCGGTTGGTCACGGTGAACGCCGTGGAGGTGTTCTCGCTTTCCATCGTCACGATGATGCGGGCAGTTGATTTGAGCTCGACGGCTGCCACTGGCTGGGCAGTGGTGACATCGATCTCGGGAGTTTCGTAGATGTAGCCGGAGGACGTGTTTGTGTACCGACCGCTGATGAACGGCAAAAGCGTAACAATGTCCGTGGAGATCACCAGCTGGTCAGCGGTTGTCTGCTCAACGCGGATGCCCTGGCCCGCCGTGATGGTCGTCACGGTGGGGACTCCGCCGGTACGGCCCATGATCACCTGCCTGTCGCCCAGCGGTGCTGACTCCACCAGGCGTCCGGTGGGACTTGTTACTGCCACGCGATTCGGCAGCATGCCATCCGGGCGCCGTGGCACGCCAATGCGGGTCACGGCGATGATACGACCATCCAGGTCGATCGTATACTGGGGTATGAAGATCGAGTCGGCTGTGAACGTGATACCGTTTGGACCGGTTCCGGCACTGCTTCTTGACAGATACTTCTTTGTTAGGGAGGTGTCTTTGAGTCCGACCTCCACGATCGTCTTTTCTTCGCCGTTGACGGTAACCTTGCGCTTGGAGATCTTAATCACGGCGGTGTCCATCGACGCCAGCTCGATCAGATCCAGCAGCCGCGAGGCATCAATGATCAGGTCGTTGTTGTCCTCCGTGACGCGCACGCCCGTTCCGCCACGTACACGGACGTTACCCTGCAAGTCATTCAGACTAAGCACGGCACCAGTAGCATCGGGCGTAAGGCCACCAGCTACCACGGCACTCTGCGCCACGAATGCCCAGGGGGCTGCCGTGAGCATAGCTCGCTTGCTGAACGGCAAAGCGTCGGGTGCTTTGATCTCCAGCCAGAGCTGACGTGTGAAGTCAACTCCCTCGAGTGGATTACGCTCGCCAATGATCATATTGAACACGCCCTTAACCAGAACCACCGGATTCGTTTCGGTGTAAAGCCTGTTACCACCCGTTTCGGCATCCCAGAGTTCGGCCGTGACGTTCCACGTTCCGTCCTTATAGAGGGCACCGTTCTGATCGAGGAGAAACCCCTGGAAGGACAGTCGCAGAGCCGGTGTCTGGATGATCTGCGCTGAGACCGGCAGGACAGTAGCGCCAACCAGAGCAGCAAGCAGAACTGCTACAGCCAGAAACCGACCAGCGTTGTGTGGGCGCACGATCATCGGGCCCTCACGATCTTGGCTGAGTAGCCAACACGCTGCGCAGATCCGGCAATCCGGGCCAGCAGGCGCACGATGTATGTTCCCGACGCAACCGGATTACCATCAGGATCGCGTCCATCCCATTTGAAGACAAATCCATCGTCATCTGACGACTCCAGCGGCAGCTGAGCCAGCAGACGTCCGTCAATGGTATATGCGTAGGTCTCGACGTCCTCGAACATTCCTCGCGCGATACGCAGAAAGACGTCGTCTCGGAACGGATTCGGCCATGCCTGGACCGAAGGGCCAGCAACAACCGGATTATCAGGATCGGGTACGGTGTTGACGACTTGTATATCGAGCCAGAAACCCAGACGCCGATGCAGATCCTGAAACACGCCCGCCGAATCGCGCCCGCTGAACACAGGCCAGTCCTCATCGGGCTTGGTCAGGCGGTCAATGGCCGTAAGACCAACCGTCGAGTACATATACAGCGTGTCACCGGACGAATCGGTCGTTGGTGCCCAGGAAACCGTCTGAGCCCTGCGCCGAACGGTGTCGACTCGGACGGAGTCACCGTTCTGATCGACGATCGTTATCGTGTCACGGTAAAGCGTCGTGATACAACCGTATACCTGAAACACACGCGGCTGGGCAGGCGTGAGCTGTCTGGGCAAGGGATCGGGATTACGCAACTCTGGCGACTCGATTTGCGCCATAAGCGCAATCGAAGACAGAACAGCGGTCACCAGTCCGAAGATGGTGCTTCTGCAGGTGGTCATAGCCAGAGGGTGCGTTGGCTTTGGCCTTCGGTTGTGAGTTGATCGTTACGTCCGCGAGTGAAAATCGTCGTACGTGTTTCCGTCGCAGATGCAAATATGCCAAGCCCTGTGTCATGATTTTGTCATAATCGGTCATGAAAACCTGAAACGGCAGAAATTTGGGTAATTCATCATTCTCACCGACTTGCGCCCTACGTTCCGGGGGAAAACATCGTGGCTTTTTCGCAGTGATTTGACATGCTTTTTTACGATTATTGCATTTCCATTCAGAAGTACACCCTCTCTTTGCGATTACTGGCACTCATTTTTCTGCTGGTGTCGGGCTGTGTAGCAAGTTTTGCCCAGGACACCCTGCTCATCGATGCGTTTGAGGTAACAAACCGGACCCCGCGGACGTTGCCGATTCTCATCGATTCATTTGCTATTGTCCGAATCGATACTTCCATCCCCTTCGACCCATCCCAGTTCCGACTTACGCGTTGCGACAACGGAACCGAAGTCCCTTTCTTTCTCGAACCATGGCAGCCTGGTTCAGACAGCGTCATGTGCTGGATTCGCATCACGAACGCACCTGCCAGCCGGGCGGTCGTTGTTCTGGTGCACCAGATTCGGTCAATCACCCGAAGCAAGGCCGACGGTGAGGGCGTTTTTCTGACATTTCAGGACAGCATCCGCCCGACGTCCACACAGGGCCCCGGCGGACCATGGGCCCCCTGGAAAGGGACTACCCCGAACTTTGGAATGGGTATCATCATTGATGCTCGCTTTACGGCGCTCAAGCCCGGAGTTGCGGCCTACTTCTGCTACTTTGGAACGAACAAGGACGGAACCGACGGATTCGTCATCGAGCATGATGCGCGTCTCGGCAATCAGGGTCCAGACCACCTGCGGGTTACTGATTCGAGCGTAACCGTAATTCCGAACCCGGGCGGCGCGGACTATTTCGAGTGGGCGGCCATGGAGCCCGTCCGATACAGGGTAGAACTGACAAAATCCAAAAACACCGTTTCCCGCGTGAGTGAGCTCGACACGGCACGCAAGCATATTGTTTCGGTTGCCCGGGATACGTCGTTGCCGTGGATCATGCATGGCGTGGCCGCCTTCCCCGGACTTTCATCAGAACAGACGCTGGTGTCGTACATCCGCACGCGCCCCATGTATGAGTTCCCGCCACGGACGGCACGTCTGGGGGCAACGATCGCGGCGAGCCCTGCGGAGGCGATCATCTGCAATGGACAGCCAGTGCAGCTTGGCATTCCCAACACGATCATCAACGGTGGCTGGCGAAAGTTCCGTTGGTCAACGGGTGACTCCACGCGCAGCATCAGCGTGACACGACCCGGGACCTACTGGGCTGAGGTGTCCCTCGGAAACTCCTGCACTCTCAGACTGGCCTCGGTTGTCGTTCGTGCCGATTCACTCCCTTTTGCCGGCAAAGACGAAACCATCACGCTATGCCTGGGACGCAAGATCACGCTGAAGGTCAACCCCGGCTTTTCCAGATATGATTGGTTTATCGCCTCCGGCAACAAGCTCACAAAGCTCCCATTCACCAGCAATGAAGCACTGATCGACTCGGCTGATGACTATCACTGCCTTGCCCACACAGCCGGGGGATGCATCGACACTGTGCGATTTATCGTCAATCGTATCTACGACAACACAGCCAAGATCAGCTTTCCGTTCGCCAATGCAGTGCTGTGTTCGGGAGATTCGATCGTGCTGCGGGCCGATCCGCCGCAAAGCGGCGACTACACATGGTATAAGGATTCCGTGGAATTGCCTCAACGCAGCAACAACCTGATCGTGCATCAGCCCGGAACCTACACCGTGCGGATTCGTATCGGCAACACAGTTGACGGATGTCTGTCATTTTCGACCATTAAGGTGCTGGCTGCGGCCAAGGATAGCTTCCGGTTCAAAGAACGGATAACATTCTGTGAGGGCGACTCTGTGACCCTTGATGCGGGCACCTTCCCGCAGGTTGAGTGGTGGAGACGCTCCGGGGGAACGCGAACGCTCATCACGCAGTTTTCCCGGACAGTGACGCTCACAACATCGGACACAATTGAATGTATCGGATCTCAGAGCGGAGTCTGCCGCGATACCATGATCGGTATCGTGGAAATGCTTTCTGCACCGAAGTTCAGAATGAACACGCGTGAAGGAAAGAACTCGATGTGTATCGGCGAGATCTTTACCCTGCAGTCCAACGCCGCTGGTGTGCGCTACCGATGGAAGCTCGCCAACCAGGATCTCAACAAAGACTCGGCCAGTATCCAGATCACACGTCCCGGTCTTTACGCCGTTGCCGTGGACTATCCCAGCGGGTGTTCGCGAACCGACACGCTCCTGATCAATGACGGCCTGGCTCCGCCGGATCTCCTGGCTCCGAATGGCCAGGCCCTATGTCCCGGTGACTCGCTGCCGATCACAACGATGGGCAAGTTCACGTCATACCAGTGGAGTACGGGAGCAACGACCGATACGATCTGGGTTCGCGACACGGGTGTCTACAGTGTGAAGGTGCGTCTTTTTGGTTGCGAATCGACATCCGACATTCGTATCGAGTATTACGACAAGACAGGCCCGACAATATCCTTTGTTGACTCGGTAACAGTCTGCCCCGCATCGCCGTCGTTCTATCTGACGATCAAGAACCGTCAGGGCGTTCCGCGACGTTACAACATCAGAGTGATTGATACACTGATGAAAACCATTCGGGATCCATCGGTGTACATCAAATCGGGGGACACAGCCTCGATTGCTTTTGAACTCGATACGACTCAGTCCAGTGGCCGGTTTGTGACCTGGCGTCTTCTTCTCTGGGATGACTGTGAATGGAGGGACACGCTAACGATCACGATCGAGAACCGGAGCAAGATAGTACCACTTCAGATCGCCGTGCGCAGCGTGCGACCCACCATCAGGGCCGGCGATGAACTGGTTGTGCAGTTGCGTGGCAACAATGCCGGAGGGCTGCGTGACTTCCGTCAGCGTGATACGCTCTTTGTGGAAACATCCGTTCCGCCGGACCTGTTCGAGATCGTATCAGCATCGGCCACATGCCGGGATCGACAGCTGTTCATTGAAGAACCGAAGGGACGTGTGCGCTATGCCCTCACAGGCTGCTTTGACGGGACAACCGAGCCCCTTATCGAACAGCGCCTGGCGGTGCTCGTCGGCGAGACCCTTGCCGCCTATTTCCGCGTAGATAGTATCTATGGCAGCAATGACTGCATTACGGCACCGATTGCGCCACGTGAAACGATGATCGACCTGTTGCCGTTCGGCTGCGAGCTATCGACGATCGTGCGCACGGCAACTTTGATCGTGGGCGTGGGCTCGATGTCCGACGGTACGGTCGGAATCAGTGTATCGCAGTCGCATGGCCCCGTGACACTTCGAACAGTCGATGTTCTGGGGCGTATCATCGATACTGTGGCCGTGCCGGCCGGATCGGGTATGCGCCATGCCAGCCTTACCACCGGCAACAATACTGTCTTTTATGTTGTTGCGACCGACGACACATCGATGGTCACCTTACCGCTGTCAGGTACTCGATGACCATGCTTCGTTGGCCCCTTTCGGCCTTTACCATAGTTGTTGCCTGCCTGGTCTTCGGTGCAGTGCAGGCTCATTCCCAGCGATATGATCCTGACTCGCTGTGGAATCTTCAGCCCCCTTCCGATACGCTTCCGAGGAATGTCTTCGTTGGCACGTTCTATGGTCGTGCCTATCAGCCAGCCCAGGGACTTGAATGTCTCGAAGGGGGTAATTGCCTCCCCTTTGAAGGGGGCTTTGGTTCGTCAATGAACGTTTTTGTGGGTGCCGACCAGCAGTTTACAACGTTCTGGAACGTGACGGCTGCGCTAACGATGCACACCTGGGACGTCATGATGACCGTAAGGGACGGGAATGCCCGTATACGCATGCCCGACGGTTCGATACGGAATCTCATCCGGGAGCTTTCCATGCAGGCCCGGGGCACAACCTTCGGACTTCGTGTGGGCCCGGAATACCATCGTGAAAACTGGCGCCTGTCACTCTCACCAACATTCGAGTTTGCCCTTTCTAAGCCAACGTGGTCGCAGTCGGCCAGGATCCTCGAACCCTCCGGTACCACGTACAACGGCGGTTCGGCTGACACCGTGGTCGTTTCAGAGAGGGCGATTCCGAATGCTGCGCTCGTACGCTACGGCATTACCGGCCTGGTCTGCTATGATGTTAACGTCTCCGGTGCCTACACGGCTACACCGTCCGTTGGCTTTCAGCTGATGCCGGCAGCCATCCGCAGCGGATCGGATTGGTCCGACGTGCGCTGGTTTGCCGGCGTATCGATCCGTCGGTCCGCGGACGTGATCCCTGATACGGTCGATCGCATCCGGACGACGATCAGGATCGACACGGTTCTGGCTACACGTCAGGGTGACCTGCCCGGAACGCTCCTTCTGTCCGGACCCGAAGTTGTTACGATCGACACGGTCCGCACCGGTCTGCTGCGGCAGATCATGGTTGATTCACGTCGAACCGATACCCTCGTGACAATCGATCCGAATCTGGCGGAAAAACTCGCACGCGATCGTCTGCTCGACGAGATCAAGCTGCGGGAATCTAAGCGGCCGGTAACGACGATCACGCTCGGAGAGAAGACCATTCCGCTGCGGCCACGTCGGCGTCAGGTGATCAGCATTGGTGAACTAACCGTCAATCCGGTGCAAAGCGACTCATCTACTGGCAAGACGAAAGTGTCGTTCACCATCACCGAAGAAGGCGATACCGTTGACTACAACAACCGTGAGGTGGCTCGCGAGCTAGCCATCCGCCTGACCGCCGAGCGCCAGGACCTGACGTTCATGATCATGCCGAGTGTGTTCTTCGACTCCGGCTCGGCCGTCCTGCCCCCTCGCTACCGGCAAGTTGCCAGACGTTCAAACTATGCCGGTGCTAACGAAAACGCTTCACAGCATGATGTGAATCTCGACATCCTCAACATCATGGGGCAGCGCCTTGACTCGCTCAAGGAGAAACTTGTCGTACGGGGATACTCCGATGAGTCCTCGGAAGGGGCTTCATGTGAGCTTGCCCGGGCTCGTGCCCTGGCCGTGGTCAACTACCTCAGATCGGTCTGGGGTGTGGATACCTCGCGCATTGTTCTCGACCTTGGCACCGGGTCCTGTGCACCAAACCCTGCCAGCTTCGGCGGCTCCGCACGCGGACGTGCCGAGAACCGTCGGGTTGAGTTTCTCTCCGACGACAACCAGTATTTCATGCCGGTGCAGCGCGTGAGTTTCATCACCAAACCGTCATGGGATATGTCCAAAGCCACGGTCAATATCGAAGACACCGAAGATCCAGTGGCGGAATGGGAAATCAGTTACACACAGAGTGACCGCCTTCTGGAATCACGTCGCGGACTCGGACTATTCCGTCCGGCTACACTCTCGCTGTCAGATCGTACACTTGACTCACTCTCCAAGGACCCGATCCTTGTGACCTTCCACCTGAAAACGGTCAGTGGTAACGAAACAGATGCCGACCTTGAGATCCCAGTGGATAAGCTCGAAAAGGTCCGCAAATTCGACAATCTGTCCCTGGCCATGTTTGCCGTGCGAAGCACAGATCTGAGTAGTCGAGACATTGAACTTCTGAGAACATTTGCTGCTCGCCTTTCTGCCGGTGACCGCGTGGCAATCCTCGGCTATAGCGATGACCTGGGAAGCATTACCAAGAACCAGCAGCTTTCTCAGAAGCGGGCCGAATCCGTGGCCGAACAGCTACGAGCACTGCGCCCCGACTGCGTTATCACTCGCGTCGAGGGCCTGGCCAGCAACCGCTACCCGATCGGGGTGGATTCATACGAGTATCCGGAACTGCGCTTCATGAGCCGTACGGTGCAACTCGTTGTTGAGAAAAACTGATCCCGCACGCGCCAATCCGAATTGAGACGACGCCGGTGCCGACTCCGTCATCGGCGCTTGTGAGGGTTCCTGTTGTCACTGTTAAGCCGAAAACACTATCTTTCCACAGAGCTGTGACAGTAAATGTCATTTTCTAGACAAGATCATACAATTCTGTGACAGCTTTTATAGGTAGAAATACCACTTTCGACGCTCACAATTCTGGCACATTTGAACGATGTACGCACAGAACCTGCCCATTCTGCTCATCGAAGGTGACGAACAACTGCGTCGAACTATGACGGACTACTTTCGTCATCATGGTTTGTTCATCATTGAGGTGCCGAGTATCGAGCAGGGCGTGGTCTCCATCGGGGAGCGAGAGTTTTCAATGGTCATCGTCGATTGGAACATCAATGGCACAGAGGCTGCCGGTTTCTGCTCTCGTCTTCGCGCGCGCTCTCCCCAGATACCGATCATCGTCTTGTCGGACCGTTCCGATCTCGACGCCCAGCTTGAGGCCTATACCTATGATGTGGACGACTACTGGCCTAAACCATACCCGATGAGCCTGGCAGTCGCAAAGGTAAGAGTCCTTCTGCGTCGGACGCATGTATCACTGACCTCGGAGGACCCCTTCGTGGTAGGGTCGGCTATCGTTGATCTTCGCCGGCGCACGATCACTAAGAACGGGGTGATCGCAACGCTAGGTGACAAGGAGTACGGCATCCTGAGGCTGCTGGTCTTTGAAGAAGGAGCACCTGTTCGCCGGGAGATTCTGCTCACGTCGGTATGGGGTTTTGATTCTTTGCCCATGTCACGCACCGTGGATAATTACATCGTCTCGCTCAGACGCAAGCTCGAGGACGACCCGAAACGCCCTATGTACCTGCTAACAGTTGGAGGAATCGGATATCGCCTTCTTCACAACGGTATCAGCAGCTCTGAGAGTCAACCCTAACGATCATTGTTTCCGCAAAGGGGCAACGCCCATTCGGATTGAATCGCCAGATCGTTGCAGTACGAGACTGTGAAAGGGGCTCACGGTTCGGTTTTTTCGGACACGCCCAACGTGCGGATGCCTCAGCTCATCATCAGCCATGAGCTTGTGCCGTGGGGCGCCCCCTCCTCCGGTCACCACAAAATCCCG
>JBEIIK010000045.1:0-16967 GCA_040380835.1 Ignavibacteria bacterium
CCGAAGGATCTCCGAGCAATCCAGACGGACCACTTTCAAAGCGTAAACACATGTTTGTCTTGCTAGCAGAGCCTCTAGCAGGAATGGACCCTGTCTCGGTTTCACGTGTGTTGGAAGGTAGCTACGACGCGAATGACACTGTGTACGTATCCGGGTTTGTTGACTCGTCTGATGCGAGTTTCAAAGAAGTACTTATTCCTAAGGAAACTGGACTAGCAAGTATTATCGAAAGAATGGCCGTCTTGAGAACGCCGATGGCAGACCTCACGAAGTTCACCGCAGCTCTTAATTATGCGTTCAAACAGATGATGAAACTTGACACATCGCGAAATGATTGTCGGTTGATTATTCTTGGACATGTGCCACAACTTCCACCCGATCGACAGTTTGACTCTTTGATGAAAAGCGGGTGGACGCCAACGAAGGACACGACGATATCAACTCAATGGAGACAGCGAGGATTCGGCAGACCCAAGTGGATCTTTGTTGGGCAGCCGACCGAATATGACAGAGCATTCTTTCGTACGGTCATGCATTCAAAGGACAGTACGCTTTTACCGGTGGAGCACTCAATATGAAACTACGAATCGCAATCTCCGCTCTTGTTGCTGCATCTCTCCTCTTGATCGGAGGATGCGCCACGTGCGAACCTGTCACTCCACTCTTCGTTGGTGGAGACGTAACGGCGCTCATCAACGACCAAGGCGTATTGATAAAGTCAAAGCCGCAGGGCGCTTTGATAAGTGTTGTGTTGACTCATCCAGGTCAGTCACAATGTGTCGTGGCCAACGAGCCATTCGTCCTATCCATCCCACAGGCGATCGATATGGCAAAGTATGCTCTGCAAATTGAGGAGTGTGACACGAATGCTGTTACGTCTGGGAGCTCATTCTTCCGCATTACGCTCATTGAATCTTGCATGCCAGTGCTTGCATTGAAATCTAAATGCAAGATTCTTAACTGGTACAATCCCTATCGCATTCCAGAGATACGAGTCGCGAATAGCGATCTGTCGCAGCTCATCCTGACTCCGTTACTGAATGACGAGACGGAGATTATCGGTTATGAGATAAGGTTAGGCGATCACACTGAATGTGGTTCGCCCGCGCGCAAGGTATGGGAAGCAGTTCGTAAATCGGGTCGTAAACCTAAGATTATCCGACCCAATACAACGAAGACTCCACGCAGCATCGAAATGCTGTGTCAGGGTAAGACGATGTTTGGGTAGGGAGCCTATTAGTGCTGCGCATCGTCAAGTCACATGCACAGTTGTGAGTCGCGCGCAGATCGTGTGTCCATGATGTTGCCTGCGGCTCAGCGGCATCATGGGCAATTGCCTGTCACAACACCATCGTCTCGCTCCCTAAACATCCCTCAATGGACCAGACTGTTCTCGCCCCCTAACGACTCAGCTTACTGCGTGAAGCTCTTCTGTAACTCGCTGCCTACCATAGCGCCCCCGATAGCCAGCTTCACGAGGGTAATTCCGGCGATTGCGATGATCACTACGCCGATATAACTGGGCGTCGAAATGCCATTGCGACGAGCATAGAGAAACCCGACAAAGATCATCCATGCTGTAACCGCCAATGACGCGATGCCTACAACAAGGAATACGATCAACGCCGTCGGTTTACTGCTGATCTCGAGTGTGTTCGCCCGTATTTGCTGGATCGCAGGGAGAATGGCCATCGTAAGAGAATCCGTAGCAGTGATCGGTTGATTGTCGTCAAGGCTTTGCTGGATCTCGATGACACGTCCAACGTGAGGCACCAGCGGCACTGCGAGAGCTTCCGATTGTCCATACAAACGCGCAACCTCGATATCAGCCTTGGCAATATTCGTAGTGGAGTTCACGAGTGCAGTCAGAACTACAACAACACCGGCTGCGTATGCATACAGCGCAACGAATCTCTTGGCATCCACACGGTGCTTGACCACGCGAAACGCTATGATCGCCATAAGACAGGATAGCGCCAGTAGCATCACCTTGACCACGATGCTCGAACCAACATCAGCCAGAGCGCTTTCGGTTGTCGGGATGACCTTGTTCGCGGACCACTCCGGAATGGCGTAGGCGATCACCAGCGCAAGGACTTCCGCCACGATGAAGAATCGTATTCCTCGGGCTGAAACATCGGATTCATCCTGCGACGTTTGGACCTCATCGATAAGCTTACTCGGACTCGTCAGCGCACTTATGAAGACGCTGAAAAACGACGGAAGCTCAGCAAACAGCTTCTCAAGGAAACTCTTCATCGTACCCTCCAAATGTGACGCACAGAAACACGTGCTAGGTTGGCCGGTTCTAGATACGAAAAAATACGAGGGCAGTGAAGATAGGCTCCCGCTTTCGCTAGAATGGCGATCACGGGCTTAACCCGACCCCTGCATGTGACTCGTCCCTGTATTCGTCAGGCGGACGGTATACTGCCGCGGTGACCTCGCGCATCTGTCCTGACGCAAAGGCGGCGGACCACACAACTGATGGAGCGTACTCGTGAAACACGATCTGCTCGGACACCTTCCTGATATGTTCTCGCGGGACAAACGCGAGCGCATCGAACGTGTGATTCTCACCGTGGCTATTGTCAGCTTCCTTGTGCACCTGGCAGCGATTCTGCTTGTCTCCTGGGGGATTGTCGAAACCGACCTTCCGGTGACGCTACTGAGTAATCCGGTGTCGGCACTCTACACACCGTTCTCGTTTATTCTTGTCTATGAGGTCTACCTCCTTATTTACTATCTGCCGCAGTCGCTTAGTACGTATATCAACAAGCAATATGAGATCATTCTGCTGATCATCATGCGGCGACTGTTCAAGGACCTTGCCAATCTGAAGATCACGCCTGAGTGGTTTTCACTGAAGTACGATCTCCAGTTTACGTATGACCTTGCCTCGACACTGCTCCTGTTCTTGCTGATCTATGTCTTCTCGACTCAAAGCAGACTGCGGTTCGGTCCGCCGGCTGATAAGTCCGAACTTGGAAGCGGCACAAGGAGATATACCCGCATCAAGAATGTCATCGCAGCAGGTCTTGTTCCGGTAGTGTTCGCGATGGCCCTGTACTCATTGGTGACGTGGCTTTGGGGCACCCTTACCAGTGCAGCGTCTGTAACGACGACATTTCAAGACATCAACGGGATTTTCTTCAAGCAGTTTTTCACTCTGCTTGTCATCGTCGATGTTGTCCTGCTGCTTGTGTCGTTTTACCATACCGACAAGTTTCATGTCATCATGCGCAATTCTGGTTTCGTGATCTCAACAATCTTGATCCGACTATCTTTCAACGTAGAAGGATTGATGAATAACATTCTTGTTATTGTGGCAGTGCTCTTCGGGTTGTGCATCCTGCTCATATACAATCGATACGAGCAACGCGACGCACAGATGCAATAGTCGTCGATACATTTGTACGAGATAGATGCCAATTCCGCATGCGGTCCCGTCCAGATTCACCGTACCAGCCACCTACTCATGCCACATCTCTACATCGACCCCGACATCAGCAAAGCCGAGACATTGCCCGGCTGGTTCTATCATGACGTGAACATGTTCGAGAGCATGAAGGACAAGGTCTTTGCCTCGTCATGGCAGTGGATAGGGGATTCGAATGTTGCGTCTCTGCCGAATACGGCTTATCCGCTTGCGTTCATGGACGGGTATCTGAACGAGCCGATGGTGCTTGTCCGGTCAGCCGATGACACCCTCAGATGCCTGTCGAACGTGTGTACGCATCGCGGCAATGTGGTGGTGCATCACCCGGGACCGTGCAGGCAGCTTACATGCATGTATCATGGACGACGCTTCGCACAGGACGGGACGTTTCTGTCTATGCCGGAATTTTCGCAGACAAAAGACTTTCCCCGCGCATGCGATAACCTGTACGCGTTTGATCTGGTGCAATGGGGCCCGTTTCTCTTCACCGGAATTGCGCCAGACTTCGACATCCGTCAGGTGCTCTCGATCATGAACGAGCGCGTTGGCTTTCTGCCCTTTTCCGAATTCGTACATCAGCCAAACCTTGGCAAGGACTACCTCGTCAACGCGCACTGGGCCCTCTACTGCGACAACTATCTCGAGGGCTTCCATATCCCGTTTGTGCATCAAGACCTGAATGCGGTGTTGGACTACGGTCAGTACGCCACGGAAGTGTATGACCACTTCAACCTCCAGATCGGCTATGCCAAGGATGGCGAAGAATGCTTCACGCTGCCCGAAGGTCACCCCGACCATGGCAAGTCCATCGCCGCCTATTACTACTGGATCTTCCCGAACATGATGTTCAACTTCTATCCATGGGGGCTGTCCATCAACATCGTAAAGCCCATTACGATCGAAAAGACAAAGGTGAGCTTCATCACCTACGTATACGACGAAAGCAAACTGCACTCCGGCGCCGGCGCTATGCTCGATAAGGTCGAGCGCGAAGACGAATACGTCGTCGAAAATGTCTTCAAGGGGCTCAAATCACGTATCTACACCACCGGACGCTTCTCCGTAACCCGCGAACAGGGCACGCACCACTTCCACCGTCTCTTAGCGGAGAGATGCCGATAGGTTTCGGGTTTCAGGTTTCAGGTAACTCGTCACTAGTTATTGGTAACTCTGCTGAGACCCTTCGTCATATCTAAGGTCGTAGTATGATGCGCAGCTCGTCAGAGGCGCGCTCGAAGTCGCTTGGTTCGATGCCCATACCTGGGCGCAGGGGATCATCGAGGGCGAAGATGAGGGCCAGCACGAGCACCACCATGAAGGTGACGAGCCACGTGTAGGTCAGATGCAGTCGGTGGTGCTCTACGCGGAAGAACCACAGGAACAGGATGGTAAACAGGCCGCCCGTTATCAGCATGACCTGGAGAAGCGGACTCAGGTGGTCGCCCATAGCGGCATGGCGTCGGTAGCGCTGTGTGGCAAGGTCGGATACAAGGCCGAGAAGTGCTCGGTAGACGGATTCCTGACGCGCGCCGCTGGGTTCGATGGACCGGACGATGCCCCAGATGCTGGACAAATGCACGCGCTGAATGGTGCGGTCGCCATCATTGGCGTCAAAAGACCATTCAACGCCACGGACGTGGTCCGCGTATTGCAGACAGGCACGCCCCAGTGAATCGGCAACAGCATCGTCCAATGATGAGGCGACCTCGGTTATGTCGATCAGTAAGGACGCTTCACGGATCGATGCCTCGGACACCATGTCACGGCGTGACTGGCCGTGGCCGACAAGCAGCCCGAGGATGATCGCATAGAGCACGCCGAAGGTTGCATAGACAGCCGCCGTAACGTCATTGTATCCCGAAGGGGGCAGATGGTTCACCTTCCGGCGGAAGATGGCGTGCAGCCCCACTGCAATCAACGCAACGAGAACGCATCCGAGGATCTGGAGAAGTAGTGTTGTCATATGTTAACTGCATACGCCGTGATAGGCTGTGTTCTGCCACGGATGTCGATGGCTCCGATGGATTCGAAAACGACGTCATTCATTGAGCAGTCGTTGTGTACATCATCACTGATGATGATCCCGCAGTTGCGGTCCTTGGTCAGTTGCTCCAGACGCGAAGCAACGTTCACAGCATCACCGACAACGGTCGTATCCATGCGTTCGCTTGACCCTACTGTTCCGAGAATGACCTCGCCATGATGGATGCCGATCCCAACTGACAGACTCGGCATTGATGTGCCCTGGCGTTGCTGATTGAAAGCCACAAGGGCTCGCTGAATGTCGATGCCTGCACGCACCGCCTGAGCAGGAGTGCCCGGGAACAGTGACATCACAGCATCGCCAATGTACTTGTCAATGAAACCCCCATTGCGACGGATGATCGGCTCGACAACGCCTAGGTAGTCATTCAGGAACGTGAACGTGGCAGACGTTGGAAGCTCCTCGCTGATCGTTGTGAACCGGCGGATGTCGGCAAACAGAATCGTCATCGGTAGACGCACAGCCATTCCCGAACTGACGTCGTCGATCGAGCGATCACCCAGATGATGCAGAAACTCGGACGGGACAAACCTTGTGGTGGCATCAAGCAGACGCTGCTGTCTATCATAGAGCCGTGCATTCTCGAGGGCAACCGCAATATGTCCGCCTAGGAGCCTGAGAATGCCTGCGCGCTCGGCCGTGAATGCATCCGATACAAGATTGTTTTCGAGATAGAGTGCTCCGGGCGATGTGGCACTGTGGACGATCGGCAAGGCCATGACCGAGCGCACGGAGCGCTCTCGCACATCCGCATCACTAGCGTAGGTCTCCGATGAGGACGCATCGTGAACCACCACAAGATCGTTCAGCTCCATGGCCCGATCGATCACAGCGCGAGAATAGGGAACATGGCGACCCTGAACGCCCGCCCCGATGGTCATCGTGCCATCGGCATCGGCCAAAGCTGTTACGGTCAATGCATCTCCCGATCTGCTCAGTAGAATAGCACGCTGCGCCCCGGCATGCTGCAGCACCAGCGTAAGAAGGGTCTTCATGAGCCCGTCAAGACGGATCTCCGATGCGATCGACGCGCTGGCCCGCAGCACCACTTCGTAGTCGATGTCCGATGCGCCACTCTTCGATAAAACACGCTCGGGTTCCCATTCATGGGAAGGGGCTGGCATGCTTCCACGCAGACGATCAACGGCCACCTGTGCACCAAAGCCGCCATAGGCCGAATAGGCGAGTTCGCGATATGCCGGCGCTGCATCGGACATGCCGGTCTGCTCACAGAGTGTAGCCAGCCATTCCGCAGTGATGCCGGATAGAAGCAGATTCCTATCCGCACGGGCAAGACTCAGGGCATCGATCAATGCCTCGCGTGCCTTTATTGCATCGCCCCCTACAAGCAGTCCCAGTCCATCAGTAATGCGGGCACGGCAGCGGAAGGCCGGCGAATGGCGAGCTGCCTTGCGCACAATGGATGAATGTTTCTTGATGGCGCTGGAGTCGCCTTTACGCGCAGCCAGAAGGCATCGCAGAAACGCAATGTCAATACTGAAAGGCTGACCGGCCGTTGCATACTCCAGAGGGCGAAGCCGGTTGCTTGCCGACTGTGCACTGTCCACATCATCGGCCAGAATGCTTACCAGTAGCAGACGCCAGTACCATTCACACAGACCAGAGGTTGTGCGCGACCTTGTAAGCGCATCGACGTGCTCAGCCGGATTGAAACCGTCTCCTGCCAGATCGTCACCAAGACGCGCGCTGCCCGCAAGTCCTGCCGCCATGCGTAGGGTCTGCATGCGGAACAGGCTCACGATCAGTGGTGGCTGCTGCTGGGATGGGAATAGCTGGCGAACAACCTCCCAGCGTTGTTCCATGCTTTCGAGAATCTCATAAATGGGGCGACCCAGCATCACCAGATTCTGGATCTCATGGCCCATGGCATAGCCGACGTAGAGTCCGTCTGAGGCTCTGGTCGAGGCATCGGCAGCACGACGGATAATCGCCAGTGTATCGGCCCCGGAGCGCGTCCACATGGTGGTTGTGGCACCCAGCACAAAGAGCGTGCGGCCCTGCGTGCGTGGATGTGCACCTCGCTCGGCAAGCAGCTCGGCAACTTCGGCAAACTCAGCCCCCTTGCGCACAAAGCCCATGAGGGTGATGATCATGGCGTAGAAGGCAACAGCATCGACCGATTCGCCATCAAAGCCATAGGTAAAGGCCAGCCGCGCGCGCTCAAGGCCTGCCACGGCGATCATTGTCGTTGATTCGTGGTAGGCACTGGTAGATACTTCGTCGAGAATGCGCAACGCACGGCGCGCACGCTCATCGGTAAGCGGCGGATGACTGAAGAGATCGTCGGGACGGCGCGCTCTTAGGGCCAGACGCGCCCTCACAAGAGAGCGCAGGACATGCAGGTTTGAGGGCTTCGACGGCAGCACGATGCCAAGTTCGCGCAGGGCAAACAGGCCGTTGCGGATCGCCGTTGGCATGTCTCCGGCAATGGTTTCCAGGGCCATACGCGTGCTGAACAGATCAGCCCTATGCAATGGATCCGTACTGCCTCGCAGCGCATCGTCGATGATGTGCCTGGCCTGAGCGGGATCTCCCAGAAGCGCGCGGCATTCGGCCAGCAGTATGCTGGCCTCGTGTAGGATCGACGTGTCTGCATTCTGACAGGCGTTGATAAGGTCCGTGGCAGAGCCTGCATACAATGCACAGGCCTCGAAGGCCGCACTCTGCCGGCTGATACGTGCTGCCGCAAGGTTCTTTTCGGCAAGGGCCCGACGTTCCTGATCCGAGGTACAGAGCGCGCGCGAGGCATTTCCATGGTGCACGCGCTCGAAGATGCGCACATCAGGTCGCTGACCCAGAGCCTGGCGTTCAAGGGATGCGGCGATCCTATGATGGATGGCAGCAACGCTGCGCGTGTCAACACCGGCAAGTGCAGCTTCGATGATCCGGTCGTGTACAAGATGATACGCCCCGTCCTCAAGACGGTAAAGAAGTCCGTCCTGGACCAGTGCAATGCAGTCATACTCAATCGCATCTAGGGGGCTTGCCAGCACATCGGCCAGATCTGCAACACTGAACGAGAGTCCGTAGCAGATGGCTGTTGTGAGTGTCTGTCGGATTCCTTCCGGCAGCGAGCGGATGTGCTGTGCAAGATAGGCCGATGATGAGTCGGTCATGACCTGCCGGGCCATGGCATCGAGATCAATGGTCCATACGGCCGTAGCCGGATCATACCGGATGATGCCCGACGTACCGCAGTGTCGCACAACTTCACGAACGGCAAGAGCATTGCCTGCAGTAGCCCTGTGAATGAGCACCGATGCTTGTTCGATGGATTCCGTCAGCGAGCCTGTTGCCAGCTTCAGGATCTCGGTAACGTGGGAGACCTCGAGTGGGGGGACCGAGACGATGTTCAGACCGGCATCGGCCTGCATCGCCATGGTGCTGAGCTGGCGAACGATCTCGTCACTTGACGGCTCGGCATCCCGTATCGAACAGACAATCGTTAGGGCATGGCCGTTAGAGGACCGGACGATCCGCTCCATAAGGTCTATGGAAAATGCATCGGCCCATTGGATGTCTTCGATCACCAGAAGCATCGGCGCACGTTCGGGTGCGATGGCACCGGCAAGCAGCTCCATGGTGCGAAGGCTGCGTGCCTGCGCGTCCAGCGGCGCAAGATCCGGGACGGAACCGACACGGTCCAGAAAGGGCTGCATTACCGGAAGGTTTGCGACTACGATCGACTCCGCCCCGCGAAGCCGGACCGAGAGATGCTCCTGCCACCAGCTTCGATCAGC
Source organism: Ignavibacteria bacterium (assembly GCA_040380835.1). Lineage (GTDB taxonomy): Bacteria > Bacteroidota > Ignavibacteria > Kapaibacteriales > Kapaibacteriaceae > UBA10438. The sequence goes on from JBEIIK010000045.1 coordinate 9,245, forward strand.
CCCCTCCAGGGCATCGAGAAAGCTCAGTGCCTCACTCAGTGCGGAGGTGATGGCCGATGCCGGCTGACCCCGGTCGATACGGGCGTAAGCGCCCCGCCCAACATGGAAACCCTGACTACGAGCACGGTTGGCCGCGGCGCGCATGACGGTGGTCTTGCCGACACCGTTTGCCCCTCGGATAATGATCATGCGCGGCAGCCGGTCCGACTTCTGCGCCGGTACGATGGATTCAATGATCGCATCCCGACCCACCACGGTGCTGGGCCACTGCAGCTGCCTGGCCACACGCGTGCCACGAAGTACCGGCATGGGCTGACGCCGAACTATGGCGTTGTGTAACGCCGACAGATCGTCGCGCAGAAGCGCAGCGGATGCATATCGCTGCTCGGGATCCTTCCGAAGCAGCACATCGATCAGCTCGTCCACCTCATACGGAACGTCTCGTGCAATATCGCGCACATGCGGCGGGTGCCGCGCGATGTGCGCATGCTGGACCTCAGAAACGTCATCCGAGTCAAATGGCGGACGTCCGGTGAGCATCATGAAGAAGAGCGCACCAAGACCATACAGATCCGATCGCGCGTCGATGCGCCTGTTCATGCGTCCAGTCTGCTCGGGCGACATATACTGCAACGTACCTCCGACGCTACGCTCCACGGGAACGGTCCCATCGGGGTCGAGCAGTACGCTGAGCCCCATATCAAAGATGGAGGGGGCTGCTGTACGGTCATCGATAAGGATGTTCTGCGGCGCCACGTCGTGAAGTAGTACGCCTGCTTCATGAAGGTCTGCCAGAATTCGACTCAGCTCGGTAGCAACCGATAGAAACGCTTCGATGAGGTAGGGGGCTGATGCAACAACCGATGATAGTGTTCGGCTACCGGAGTCATTCATTACGAGGTAGCCGTTCGGGGCATCCACAGCATCTACGACCGAAGGAATACCACGGATGTGCAACCGACGGCAGACGCGAATGTGATTCTGCAGCCGCTCGCGCGACGCGGGATCATCCGACTCATCAACGCTGCGGATGATAACAGGAAGACCGTCGACTATGCGATACCCGCGTACAAAGCGTCGGTGTGTGCCGTCCGCGATACTCTCAATAGCTCTGTAGGTCGATGGTATCATTGTCCCTCATAGGCAATGACAACGCCACGCCGATGTGCGTGCAGCACTGCCACATACCATGCATCGTAGATGAAGACAACCACTGCCAGCAAGTGAATAAAATGATTATGCGTGTAGTGCATCAACATGAACAGGCTGATAAGCCCCGTGCCGACTAACTTTAGCCAGGCTACCGATATGGAGTAGTGGTCGCGATCTCGCACTCGGTAGAAATTAATCACGTAAAGGACGCTTATAACGGAGTTGAGAAGGTATGCCGATACCGCACCGATTGACGTCTCATAGCCGACCTCTTTCATAAACCAGTAGAGCAGACCCCAGGCAATGGTCAGCGTGATGGCATAGAGTGGAAAGTACCGTCGCAGTGGCGGAAGGAAGGTGTCTTCGCGTCCGTACCGCAGGAGCATGCCCCATATGAAGATGTCGAGAAAGAACCATGCCCGGTAACCCCAGAGCATCAGTGACCCCATGTCCGTGATAATGATCCACGAGTAGACGAATTCCCACGCAAAGTTGCCGCATCCGGCGATGGTGGGCATTTCTAGCCGCTTGTACACAATAATGTTCCGAATCAGGATGCCGTAGGCAATAACCCACAGGAAGCATCCCGTGCCGAAGAGCACAAGCTCAGTGATCCCGTAGTCCGTTGTATTCAGCCAGTCCACTCGGTACCTCCCGGAAATCAGACTCCCCGCAACTCATTTTCGAGCGTGATCGCAGCCGGATTGGTTCCGGCCCACCGATTTGTCATAAACTCCATGAGCTCTTTTCCCATCCATGCCGTGCTCCGTTTACCGAGCTTCGGAACAGTCATCAGAACGCCATGCGCACCCAGAATCACGGTGAAGATTGTGCTGTAGAGAATACCCGACGGACTCGCTACGTGGTCAAGGCGCAAGGCCGAGAGTGCCCGAGGATCCATAAGGCGTTTCATGAACGTTAGCGGGATGAAGCTTCGATGCTGCAGAACAAAGACGTGGTTACGCAGAAAGTCGCGCAGTGACGTCATCAGCGCATCACCCTCCGGTGAAAAGGCAAACTCGCCAGTACAGACACATTCCCAGAGACCGTACGGGTCGTTCCAGGCCTGTTGGAGCACGTCTTCGTCCAGACCGAGGTGGTGTCCGATGACGATCCAGTGCAGGAGGATATCCCTCTCCTGTTGCTTTGTGATCCTGTAGCCAAGACGCCGGGCACCCCGGATGGACTGGATGGAAAACGCCAGCAGAGTTCCCACCGTATCCTGCATATTGATGGGGTCACCATCAGCATCAGCGTTCCAAGGCTGTCCGTTGCGCTGGCCATGGCGCTCGATGAGCACACGAACACCGGCATGGAATAGGCGGACCTTTTGCACTGTACGGATGGCCGGACGTGACGGCGCGGTCCAGAATGACCAGTTCATAACGTCCTGGACAAACACGGCCGTTTCCATCACCCGTCGCACCATGGTGTCTTCGAGTCCGGCACGGTCCCTGCTCGGGTCGCCTAATGCACCCGTCCGGGCCAGCACCTTGGCACCACGCGCAGCGGCATAGCACTCGGGCAGTGACTTGCATAGAAGCGCTATGATGAAGGCCAGCGCGTTGTCCTGAAAGACCTCACATGCACGCTTCTGGGCCTGTTCCAGTCCCTGCATATCGGCCAGGAAAGGGGGCAATGACACATCGTTAACCAGCGCACGTGCACGCGGCGTTAAGCCATCCATGGCAGTCTGGAAAGCCCCCTGATCGATCTCGTCAAGGTCACGCAGATACCTGACGGCATCACGATTGCCACCTTCGCCGAAGACCTCTCCCATTGCTTCGACGGCTTCAACGTCCACACGACGTCGCAGACTGTTCCACCATGCTTCCATCAGTTTCCCCAAAAACAACCGCTAACTAGAGAAGATAGGCCAAAGCCCAACAGCATCCAATTTTATCAGGTTACAGGTGTATTTATGAAAACGTCATCAGCGCGAAAGCGTGTCATGCCCGCGAAAGTGGGGATCGAATGACTAATGACTAATGACTAATGACTAATGACTAATGACTAATGACTAATGACTAATGACTAATGACTAATGACTAATGACTAATGACTAATGACTAATGACTAATGACTAATGACAAATGACAAAGCAATCGGCAATTGGTCATTGGTAATTGGTCATTAGTCATTAGTCATTGGTCGTTTTTCGTACTTTTGCCTCACAATTGCTCATCAAGACGGTCTGAGGGACGTGGCCCTGTGAAGACCCCCAACCGGTTTAAAGCCGGTGGTACTGCCACGATCGATGAGGTGCCCCATGCTTCTTTCTGCATATCTGGCGCGTCAGTGCGCCACCCATTCCATCCGACGCGGACAGATTCCGGCGTTGCTTCAACTGTCGAATGCCAACAAGGCCCTGCGGCGCTATGATGCGCTTCTTGCAGGGGGCCTGCACGACGTGGACCTCATTGCGAGGATTCGGGCATGCCCCTTGCTGGCAGGAGATGCATTCGATGAATCGCTCGAGTTCACACGGCGTGTCATGGAGGCTAACGCTCGCGAGTGTGCGCTTGTAGCCGAGCTGCGGGCACGACGTGACTTCCGTCCGCACCTGTGGGTGATCCACGAGAACACCGTGCCGTCTCCCATCTTCGTTGTGGCCTGGCTCGGCATCGATACGTTCAAGCGGGTGGAGTTGCCGGAAACCGTAGCGCAGGACCCCAGCGTGGGCTCTGGCCTGGTCACGCTCGCCAGATGGCTGAGTGATAACCTTCAGGACAAAGCATACCTGTGTTCGCCATTCGGACGCCCAACTCAGATACTATATCGCGATACATACGACCACTCCTATGTGTTCGATGTGGCACAGAGACGCTTCACTCATGAACTCAACGAGCCCCCTCCGGTAGGCAGGGCACAACTGACACTTCGCAACTCATCTTCCATCATTCCCATTCGAAAGGGCCTGTAATGTCGTCATACCTCTGGAGCAGTGAGTCGGTTTCACCCGGACATCCGGATAAGATCGCTGATCAGATCTCCGATACTGTTCTTGATACCTATCTCTCGGTTGATCCGCAGGCAAAGGTGGCGTGCGAAACCTTAGTCAAGGATAGCACCGTGATCATCGCCGGTGAGATCAGCTCTACCGTCGAGGTGCCACGCGAGGAACTCGAAGCCAAAGTGCACGCATGTATCGTCGGCATCGGCTATGACGATGATACACTCGGCTATAATGGATCGACCTGCGACATCCGCTTCCTAGTCTCGCGTCAGAGTCGCGAGATCAACCAGGCCGTCGTCCAGTCCGACAGCATTGCTGCTGGTGATCAAGGCATCATGTTTGGCTATGCTACGCGCGAGACTCCGAACCACATGCCCCTTGCCATCTATCTGGCCAAGGAGCTCATCAACGAGGCATATGAGCGTGTACGAATGCGTCAGCCACTTCGTCCGGATATGAAGAGTCAGGTCTCGCTGGTCTATGACAATGGCCGTGCCACCCGCATCGACAGCATTGTCTTTTCATCGTGCCATGCAGAGTCCCTTAGCATTGAGCAGGTCAAGGAGCTCATCCACGAAGAGGTCATCAAAGCTACCATGGCGCGTCAGCCCGAGCACATCGCATCATTGTTTAGCAACACCAAGCTGCACATCAATCCTGCGGGCTCCTGGAATATCGGAGGTCCTGTTGCCGATTGTGGTCTGACCGGACGTAAGATCGTGGTGGACCAGTATGGTGCCGATTGCGAGATAGGGGGCGGGGCATTCTCCGGTAAAGACCCCAGCAAGGTCGACCGCTCAGCAGCCTACATGGCACGTCACCTTGCCCTGCGCGCACTGCACGAGCACCCGACGATCAATAGCGCCAAGGTGCAGCTCGCCTACGCCATCGGCGTTGCCGAGCCCGTCTCCGTGCGGATCTACGATCCATCGACCATGACCGAACTCAACATCGCCGGGCTCTCCCCATCAAAGCTCACGCCGACCGCTATCATTGAGCATCTGCATCTGCACGCCCCCATCTACACCGCCACCGCACGCTACGGTCATTTTGGAGTTCAGCCAACAACAGAGTGTGGACGGGTGTTTCATGCATGGGAAAGGACAAGTGACGAGTGACGAGTGACACACGATCAATAGTAGCCCCGGGCCTTGGCCCGGGGTTGCGTGGGAACACGATCAATAGTAGCCCCGGGCCTTGGCCCGGGGTTGCGTGGGAACGAAATGCGCAACGCGGCATCCCGAACGATCCGCACAATAGCCTGCGGCTTCAGCCGTGGGAAAACGTGCGAACGCAAAGGGCGACGCGGCATTTCCTCTCAATGAATACCCGTACGGGTATAATCCTAGATCGGTAGTTGCAGCATGTACCTGGTAAGGTATAGTTAACACGAACAATCGTATTTTAATACCCGAAAGGGTGCAGATATGAATATAGCTGTCTTTGTGAAAGAGCGGCGCAGGGCCGTGAAGCTCACTCAACCGGAACTGGCCAAGAAGGCCGGCGTGGGGTTGCGGTTTGTTCGCGAGTTGGAGCAGGGCAAGCAGACGCTGCGTCTTGATAAAGTCAACCAGGTGTTGTGGCTCTTTGGTTATGAAGTTGGCGCCGTACCCAGTAATCGCAACGGGGATGAATGAGTATGCGCAAAGCACGTATACGTGTCGGTGGCGAAATAGCAGGCTGGCTCAGCGAGGATGAGTCAGGATATCACTTTGTGTATGATCATAGTTACACGCAAAGACCAAACGCACGGCCTGTGAGCCTGACGATACCCGTGAGGCAAGCCCCATATCATTCGGAAAGTGTATTGTTTTCGTTCTTCGATGGATTGATTCCCGAAGGATGGCTGCTGGATATCGCAGAGAAGAACTGGAAGCTCGATCCACGCGATAGGATGGGGCTTCTGCTGGCATGCTGCCGTGACTGTATCGGTGCTGTAAGCGTTGAAGAAGAGCGCGAGGATGAGCCATGAGCAGCTGTCTGTCATGCTATGGCGCCCTTGGCGAAGGTGATCAGGACTATCATGCATCATGTTCGCGAGCCATGTTTGGTTCTGAGCAGCCACCGGAACTTCCATATTCCGAGGACGACATCGCGACGCTTGCTGCGGATGTGCTACGAAGTCAGACGGTTGTTACGGGCGTGCAGCCAAAGCTATCGCTGCACCTTACGAGTGCTGGCAGCAGTGCTATCACAAAGAGATTTACGATCGTAGGCCTTTGGGGAGGCTTCATCCTCAAGCCCCCTACAGAACGTCATCCCGGATTACCGGAGGTTGAACACCTGACCATGCGTCTGGCCGAAATGGCCGGAATCGCAACGGTTCCGCATTGCCTCTTGCGACTACGCTCAGGCAGCCTGGCGTATCTCACTAAGCGTGTCGACCGGAAGGGAAGGGGCAAGCTTGCGATGGAGGATATGTGCCAGCTGACCAATCGGCTGACGGAGCACAAGTACCGCGGGAGCTATGAACAGATAGCAGGCACGATCCAGAAGTACTCTGCTACGCCCGGTCTGGACGTTGTGAATTTCTTTGAGGTCGTCCTCTTCTGCTACCTTACTGGTAATGCCGATATGCATCTCAAGAACTTTTCGCTTCTCGAAAAGCCAGGACTTGGAATGGTACTCTCGCCGGCCTACGATCTCGTGAACACCACAATTGTTAACCCATCCGACACCGAACAGCTTGCCCTGACGCTACGGGGCAAGAAGAAAAACCTCACACAACGTGACTTCACCGAAGCAATGAGTTCTGTCGGGCTCGATCAGCGTCAGCAGGAGAATATCTTCGCAAAGCTGAAGGGGGCTGTCCCCTCGTGGCATACTGCAATCGATCAGAGCTTTCTGAGTGACCGGATGAAGTCGGAATACAAACAACTCATCGTGAATCGTGCTGAACGCTTCGCGCAGGTGTGAGGTTTGGGGTGTGAGGTGTGAGGTAATCATTGCACAATAGCCCACGGCTTCAGCCGTGGGAAAACGTGGGAACGCGACGTGCGACGCGGCATCACGAATGAAACGCACAATAGCCCACGGCTTCAGCCGTGGGAAAACGTGGGAACGCGACGTGCAACGCGGCATCACGAATGAAACGCACAATAGCCCACGGCTTCAGCCGTGGGAAAACGTGGGAACGCAATGGGTGCAGGCATAGCTATCCAGTCGTTAGCCCCTTTAACACAGCGAAAAGGCTCGACTGCTTGGGCACGTTCAATTTGCGACGAATGCTGAGTCGGTGCGTTTCAACAGTGCGAGAGGAGATGTAGAGAAGTGCTGCGATATCCTCGGACTTCTTTTCTGCGAGCGTGAGAATACAGACCTTGACCTCCATCTTCGTGAGCTGCGGAGCCGCCTCGTAGAGCGCCTTCTGAAAGTTTGGATAGAGCTCTGTAAAGACCTGCAGATATGATTCCCATGAACCGCTGAGTACCGGTGAATCGCGAATCAGCGACTTGAGCTTACGTGCAAGGTCCTTAGACTCTCGAACCTCGGTCATGGCACTTTCAATATTGCGTTCCAGCTCGCGAAGGGAGTTCCACGTGAGCATCAGCGATTGATTTGCCGATCCGAACTTTCGCTCAAGCTCGTCGTATCGGGCCTGACGTTCTATTTCTC
>JBEIIK010000046.1:0-16884 GCA_040380835.1 Ignavibacteria bacterium
ACGGTTCTGCGCGTGCGACATAACGACGAGTCCGGACGCACATCGATCTCATACAACAACGTCAAGACCTCTGATGATATCATCCCAAGTAATCTTGACTCGGTGGTCTTCATTGGAGCATACGCTAACAGCAATGGTCTGAATGGCGCTATTGGCGAGATCCTGATCTTCGAACGCAATCTTACTCCTGCCGAGGAACTGCAGGTTGAAACATACCTGCATGATCGATTCCTGATCGCGCGCACGCCGGATCCGCCAAAGCCCGTGATCGAGTTCCTGCAGGCACCCCGAACATTGGAGGTGATTGATGCCAACTCAGGCCTTACGGTGCGTGGCATTGTGATATCTGACAGTCTCGAAAGCGTAAGCATTGACTTGCGACGAAACGACACGACCGTGGGGTCAAAGACCTACACCAAGCCGAAGGCGGGCGATACGATATCCTGTTCAACTGATGTGAAACAAGAGCTGATTTCCTATTCGGCAACTGTAGTATGCAAGAAGTCAGGCAAGCCCCTTTCCGACACCATGCTCTCGGCAACGGATGTCGTTCCGGGTATCGTCTTTGCCGTCACTGGTCAGTCGAACTCGATCTTCGGCGACGGAAGTCTGCCGATTTCGGTATGGGCTCGCACCTTTGGAGGTAACTTCAGTCAATCGTCCTCTGACACTAACTATGCTCGCAGCACAGCCACAGGCAATGGCGGCGCAAACAACGTCGGGGCATGGGCTCTGCAGCTACAGAACTCCATGGCCGAGCAGCTCAGAACGGCAAGCCTGTGCATCAGCGGTGGCGTTGGTGGCACCCGCATCGAACAGCACCTGCCAGATGTCAACAACCGTCTAAACCTCGGCACGATCTATGGAAGCTGGCTCTACCGTGTGATCAAGAGCGGAGCACGGGAACGCATCCGGTGGTTGTTCTGGTACCAGGGTGAATCGAACCATGACGAAGACAACTATGCCGTGCACTTCGACAATCTTCGAATGGCCTGGAAGAAGGATCTTCCGAATCTTCAGTACATCGTCGTTGTTCAGATCCGTCCCGGCTGCGCCGGACCTCGTCATGCCAAGCTGCGTGATGATCAGCGTCAGCTTCAGGACCGTTATCCCGATGTCATCGTGCATGCGGCAGGGGGCCTACCCGGACACGACGGGTGTCACTACGCTGGTGTCGGGTACACAAGTTTATCGCAGCAGCTCTTTGAAATCTACCGGCGCAATGAGCTCTCCATGCAGCCGGGTATGTTTCGAGCCGCACCAACACCTCGAAGCACCGCTCTCAGGCGTCTGCCTTCATCGCAAAGGCAGCAGATCCGTGTTTCCTTTGAACATGGAGGTGATCTAATAATGACCACTGATGCGTTGATCGGTGGGAAGCTGCGCACGGCCGCCGATGCTTGGTTTGCCAACAACACAATGACATTGCATCCTGAATCGGTCACCGTAAACGGTAGTCAGGCCGTGCTGGAGTTTCCGTACGAGCCACCGATCACTTCCGTGAGCTATGTACCGGACTACACCTACGATGACGCAAGCACCATCTTTCAGGGTCCATGGCTGACCACCCTTGGTGGAGTCGGCGCATTGAGCTTTCACAACCTGCCAATGACAACCACTGGTGTCGATGAAGATCGTTTCGATGCGGCTGAACTCCCGGATGATTTTCGGCACGCCGTTGATCTGACCGGGCGTATAGTGGCTACATGCATGGACGAATGCGATCGTCTGCCGGCTGGAGCATATCTGGTTATCCATTCGCGCAGCACACGCAAGGTGTTCCTGGTTCGGTAAGCCCCTTGCCGCAGAAGACTGGGACAGGGCATTTCCGTACTTTTGTGCATGGCATGGTTCCTTCGGAAGAATAAAAACATCATCACTGAGCCGCAGGCTCGGGAAATGCCGGACGGCCTCTGGACCAAGTGTCCGGAATGCTCAACGGTGATCTATCGCAAAGAGTTGGAAGAGCACGCCTACACGTGCCCCTCATGCAGTCATCACTTCAGGATCGGTAGTGCCAAGTATGTTGGCCTGCTCTTCGACGAAGGTACCTGGAGGGAAACAGATTCAGGTGTGCGCTCGGCCGATCCGCTCGAGTTTGTTGACACACGGCCTTACAAGGCCCGATTGAAAGAAGCCTACAGCAAGAGCGACCTCCCGGACGCTGTGACAACCGGAATCGGCCAGATCAATGGATTGCCGGTAGCCTTCGGCTGCATGAACTTCGGTTTTATCGGTGGCTCGATGGGATCCGTGGTCGGTGAAAAATTTGTCAGGGCCGGACGTCGAGCTTTGGAAGCCAAGATGCCGTTCGTGTTCATTTCTGCCTCCGGAGGGGCACGAATGCAGGAAGCTGCCTTGTCGCTGATGCAGATGGCAAAGACCAGCGCGCTACTATCTGAAATCTCCGAAGCCGGGCTGCCCTACATTTCCATTCTGACTGACCCGACAACCGGCGGCGTTTCCGCATCCTACGCCATGCTGGGAGATGTGATCATCGCAGAACCCAAGGCCCTGATCGGGTTTGCCGGTCCGCGTGTCATCGAGCAGACCATCCGCAAGAAGCTGCCGGAAGGTTTTCAAAGGTCCGAGTTTCTTCTTGAAAAGGGTTTCGTCGATCTTGTCGTCCCTCGACGGGACCTTAAGCGTACGCTTTCGACCGTGCTACTGCATCTGACGAGCAAAAACCGATAACACATTGCAAGTAAAGACTAATGCGTAAGTCAACGACAGTTCGGGTGATGGGATTTCCGATCGACCTTGGAGCCGACCGCCGAGGCGTTGATATGGGGCCATCGGCTCTGCGCATCGCCGATGTCGATCTCAAACTGGAATCCCTGGGCTACAGTGTGATCGACGAAGGAGACATCCCGATTCGAAACATCGAAGTTCAGGAGTTGCAGGACCCGAAGCTCAAGTACCTGCCCGAGGTGGCGGCCATGAGTCAGATCCTGGCCGTACGTGTAAAGTCGATCTTGGACGACGGTCATTTTCCGCTGCTTTTTGGCGGTGACCACTCGATGTCCGTCGGCTCATTGGCCGGCATCGGTGCACACTGTAAAGAGCAAGGCAAGACACTCGGCGTTATCTGGATCGACGCTCATGCTGACATGAATACCGCCGATACCACACCCAGCGGTAACATCCACGGGATGCCCCTTTCCATTGCCATGGGAATAGGACATCCGAGCCTTACCAGAATTGGCTTCGAGGGGGCTAAACTAGACCCTCGCAACCTTGCGATCATAGGTCTTCGCAGCATCGATCCCGGTGAGCGTGAACTCATCAAGGAGCTCGGAGTAGCCGCCTACACAATGTTTGACGTGGACCGGCTCGGGATGTTCGAGATCGCCTCGCGTGTTCTGGAGGATATGTCACGTAGCGTGGACCATCTGCATATTTCGTTCGACGTCGATGGTGTGGACCCCTCGGTGGCACCGGGAGTCGGTACACCCGTACCCGGTGGCCTAACATATCGTGAGGCACATCTATTCATGGAGATGATCTCCCAGATCGATGCCTACGCATCTCTCGAGGTTGCTGAAGTCAACCCGATTCTCGATGATCGTAACAAGACGGCGGAGTTTGCCGCAGAGATCATTGCCTCGTCGATGGGTAAGAGGATTCTCTGACGTCCTGATTGCAGACATGAATACGGACCGAACCACGTTCAGTAGGCCGGTGACTATCCTCGCAGGTATTCTCTGCGCCTGTGCTCTGGTTCGTGCGCAGTCTGTCGAGGGCACTAACGTGCGATTTGAAGGAGCCGTCAACTGGACACTCGGGATTCAGGCACCAGAGTTTATTGCCGACTACCAGTCGGTTCTTGGTGGAACTGCCTCGTCCTTCGGGATTCCAATAGGGGCACGTGCATCGCTGAGTCAATATCTGAATGATAACATATCGATCGGTCTGTCAGGGGGCTTTTTCCGGGCTTCCATTCGCGAAACCTATACATACGACCCCAAGCCCCCTGCAGAACGGTATGCTCCGATGCAGAATGTCACGCAGAGTATCGAAGTCACTGCGGCACCTGTCTTTGCGACGATCGATTTCTACCCGGTTAAGCGTCAGTTCACGGGTTTCTTTGGACTTGGCCTCGGGCTGTTATTTGGAGATGTGCTCTGGACCGAGGAGATTCAAACCTCACGGCTTCCTGGCGCACGGACAAGTGGCACGAGATTCAATGAAAGCATGATCGTTCCGGCACTCAAGCTCAGGACTGGTGTGTCTCTGGGCTTTGATGGTCCGATAAATGCAAGAAGTGCCTCAGGAATACGCATCGAAGTCGGGTATACCATCGCTCCGATGCATCATGCTTTCATGGCTGGACAGTTTGATTCGTTTGCCGTGCCGCTTCCGGAACGATTGCAAGGAAACTACTCCATTGACCCAGGCGGGATGAGCATTGAAATAGGATTTTTCCTGCTTCTACGTCAACGCCCTACACCGGCAAGACAGCAGGGTCGGATGTAACCACCTCAATGGTTATGTTCGAATCGGTTTGTCACCGAGTAAGGCATCCGTTGTTTCACTCCGAAGGGAAGAGGTCCATGGACATCCATATCTCCAACAGGCACTGTTCCATAACCGACGCTGAATACGAGAATGCCGTCAATACGGCTCGTCGTTTTGAGAAGTTCAACCTGAATATTGTCCGCACGGACATGCTTTTTGAGGAAGTTCCTCTGAAGAAGTTCTGCGAGATCACGGTGAGGATTCATGATCACCTGTTTGTCGCTAAAGAAACGGCCGATGACTTCACCAGGGCTGCACATGATGCTGGCCTCAAGATTGAACGTCAACTCGCGCGGGTCCACGATAAGTTCGCAACCATCCGACCGTGATACGGTCGTCAACTGATGAAGATTCCAGCCTCGACGCGAAAAGACTTTGTTACCGTCCGCGAATTGCTCGACGGCCCCGTGCAGCTTCGTTCTCTCACCGATGATGTCGGGCTTGATAATCACATTACCGACAAAAGCCTGCACCGTCCTCAACTGGCCCTGACAGGTTTCACGGAGTTGTTCACGTATTACCGTGTACAACTCTTCGGTAACACGGAATTCTTCTACCTGAAAAGCTGCTCTCCAGAGCGGCGCCGGGAGATGTTTGCCAATATCTGTTCCTTCGCTATACCGGTCATCGTCTGTGCCAACGACCACGAGCTTGACAATGAGCTTCTGTCGCTTGCCCGTGAACGGGGCATAGCCGTGCTGACCACGCCGTTCGATACGACGAGGACGATCTTCGTCCTGGGTGAGTTCCTTGATGATCAGTTCGGTGATCAGGTGACGATTCACGGTTCGTTCGTTGACGTGTACGGCGTGGGGATGCTGTTTGCCGGCGATAGCGGTATCGGTAAAAGCGAGATCGCCCTTGACCTAGTAGAGCGTGGACATCGTCTGGTTGCCGATGATGCGACAATGCTCACGAAAAAGCGCGAGAGCATTCTGATGGGAACCGGCTCATCACTCGTCAAGCACCTGGTGGAGATCAGGGGGCTAGGTCTTATCGACGTCCGAGAGATGTTTGGCATACGCTCGATCCGTTTCCAAAAGCGTCTTGAAATCGTAGTAGAGCTTGAGGTCTTCGACGAGCAGGGAGCCTATGACCGGCTGGGTCTAGATGAATCGTCAATTAACATCATGGGAATTGACATTCATGCCGTGAAGCTGCCGATCTTTCCCGGTAAGAACATCACGGTCATCTCCGAAACGATCGCGTTGAACTATCTACTGCGAACGTACGGGTATCACGCATCGAAGGTCTTCTCCGACAACCTGAACAAGCACCTGACAATGAACAAGGACATGGGACGTGCCCGTGACCTGCGCAACGTAACCTACTTCCAGAGTGATGATGAATAACATGCTCCTTCGCCTCTTCGGTCAAAATCTGACCGGAACCTTTTCAGTACTGCTCATGGTGCTGGCTATGACCGGAGTTCTGAGCTCCTGCGGCGGTTCAGAACAATCTTCTACCGCAGGTGATGATACCACGCCGGTAAAGGGTGACTGGATCGTCGTTCATGAGCTCTCTGACCCTGAGGGCCTTAATCCGCTGGTCACCAACGACGCGCCGTCAAGTGCCATCTTCAACCATGTGTACGAGAAACTCCTCGATCAAGACTTCGAGACGACCGAACTCATTCCACGTATTGCCGAGTCACGACCAACGATCTCGGATGATCACCTGCAATACATCTTCAAGATTCGCACGGGGATTACTTTCAGCGACGGCAAACCCCTGACGGCAAAGGATGTGGTGTTCACGTTCAAGGCCACCAAGAACCCGCTGATCACCGATGGGGCAGCCCTTCGGAACTACTACGAGTCGGTGTCCGACGTGGTTGCCACGGATGACCATACCGTGGTGATCACTATGTCCAAACCATACTTTCTGGCCGAGTACTTCCTCGGTGGTCTCTGGATCCTACCAAAACATGTTCTAGATCCGAAGTCACTGACAGATGCGTACTCGATCGCCGAAACCAATGACATCGTCAAGGCTCAGGCGAACAATGCCCTCAAGCAGTTTGCCACGTGGTATAACACTCCCGAGGTAAAACGCAGCACGACACTAAACGTCGGTAGCGGTCCATACAAATATGAAGACTGGAAGACCGGAGAGAGTGTCTCGATCATTCGCAACGATGCCTGGTGGAACGCCGGCAAGGACAGGTGGAATCCGGCCTATGCCGAAAAGGTTCTATTCAAAGTGGTCAACGACCGCAGCGCTGCTGTTGTTGGTGTCAAGAATGGCGAGATCGACTTCATGGAGGCCGTACCGGCCGCCAAGTTTGTCGAAGAGATTGATACCGTAGCGACGCCATTTATCGCCAAGGCTACCTACGGTATGCAGGTGTATTCATACATCGGCTTGAACATCCAGAATCCGATTCTGCAGGACAAAGCCGTACGCAAAGCTCTCGCGCACTGCATCGATCGTGATGCGCTCATCAAGCAGGTGGTCAGGGGGCTTGCTTCACCTGTAAACTCACCGATCTACAGTGATCGCAAGGAATACGACAAGTCGATCGGCGGCGTTCCGTATGATCCGGCCAAAGCCAAGACTATGCTTGCCCAGGCAGGCTGGAGTGACGTGAATGGAGATGGAGTTCTTGATAAGTCCATCAATGGGAAGATCACACCGTGCGTGCTCTCGGTCCTGGTCAATGCTGGAAACGAAGCTCGTGAAGCCATTGCCGTTGCCTTCTCCGATGAATTGCGCAAGGTCGGCGTAAAGCTTGATGTGCGCAAGCTTGAATGGAGCGTCTTCCTTGAAAACCTTCGCACACGGAAGTTTGACCTGTCAATTGGAGCATGGGTTAATGATCCGCTGCCGAGCGACCCTTATCAGATCTGGCACTCGAGTCAGATCGGCAACAAGGGTAGCAATTACGTCGGCTTCTCATCACCGCGGGCAGATCAGATTCTGGAAATGAACCGCACAGAGTTTGATGAGGCCAAGCGTATTGCCTACATGCAGGAGTTTCAGCGAATCGTGGTTGATGAACAGCCATACATCTTCCTGTGGAGTCCGAAGTACCCGGCGATCTACAACAAGCGTCTTCACGGCGTCGGGTTCTCACTTGTTCGCCCGGGCTACAATCCGGCGCAGTGGTGGATACCGAAAGCCCAATGGAAGTACTCCCAGGCGCAGTAAGCCCCCTAACACACTACCTGTCCGGATTTCGGACGTACACCCATGAAACGCCACGAGCTGCGCGAGTTGATCGCCGCAGGAGAATCCTCGACGCTCGAATTCAAGCGTAAGTTCACGACGGTTGAAAAGATCGCTCGGGAGATCATTGCGCTTGCTAATACAACTGGCGGATATCTGCTGCTTGGTGTAGATGACAACGGCAAGGTAGTTGGGGTGGATTCCGAGAAGGAGCAGATCGATCAGCTGCAGGTGGCACTGCATGCGATCGAACCAGCGATACGTTGTACGATCGAGGTCGTCGAGATCGAATTCAAGGACGTGGTTGTGCTGGCCGTTCCCTCCAGCTCGCAGCGTCCGCATCGGTATGCGGCAGCCAACGAACCGCTTCGGCCACATGACCGACCGGTCTTTATCCGCGACGGCGAACAGTCCGTACAGGCCAGTAGGGAAATGACGAAGATCCTGCGGGGCATGAATCCTGACTCGCCGCCAATGACGCTTTCGATCGGAGATAGGGAACGGCGGCTCTTTGCCTACCTCGAACGACATCATCGCGCAAGCGTGGCAGACTTCGCTCGACTTGTGAATATCTCGCGCCGTCGTGCCTCGCAGATCCTGGTCAAACTTGTACGCGCCGGTGTTCTACATATCCGTCATGATAACGGACATGACTTCTACACGCTCGTCTAGCCTTGACGTCGAAGCACAGCTCCCGTCAATGCTCCGGCTAACTTCGCCAGGTTCAGTGGGCACACCGCCTGATCACATGTTGCGTCAAACTCGACCGTAAATGTATCGGTAAAACGGCGAACACGCCGCGGATTTTCGAGAAACGATTCACCATGGATGATCAGCATGCGCAGATAGTTGATGAATCCCCGCAGGGCAGAAGATCCATGCGTGCGAAGGTTACGTGACGCATAGACCTGCAGATTCAAAACCTTGCGCTCTGCCGTGTCCGGATCGTCGTACAGAAATGCACCAATAGCGTCGTGAATCAATACAAGCGCACCCAGCCCCTTTCGGTCTTCCATGATGATGCTGACCGAGGAGATCAGTGGCGTGAAGTTCAACGGCGCACTTGCCGATGGGTCCGGAAGCAGTCGTAGATGGCGTGCCAGCTGCAAATAGGCGGCCAGCAACGCACGTCGCTCTAGGTCAGTGTTGTCAGTCAGTTCGTTCGTCAGTGCATCGATCTGCGCCAGTGCCGCCTTGGCTTCGATCCAACTCTCTGTTCGCATCGCTGCCAGCATGCGATGCCTGAGAAACTCATGAGCAAGATGCCCTCGTGCAAGCCATTGACGTTGAAGACTGCCCGTCACACCCAGAACATCGTCGAACAACCCCTGAGCCGTCAGCGAACGTACGTGAGCGGTCAGATACCACACGTCAAGCCATGCCGGTCTTACCTCGCGATTCCTGCGAAGCAATAGCAGCGCTCCGGAAGTGGCACGGCATACATCGAGATTCCGTCCCTGGCGCAGTAGTTGTTGAACAACGAGCGCCCGGCCAATCTTGTCGAATAGTTCCAATCGGCTCGGAATGTCATGATGGTCATCCATCGGCTGCGCCATTGAAAGCTCCTGCAGATATCGGTCGTCAGTGCGGTGACGTTTACAAACGAGCAGCTCCTCGGCCATGATATCGCCGAATCTACGTCGGTGATCAATCTCGGACCACGACCTCTGCGTGGCAAGGAACCGCATCTGTCGCAAGGGGTCAGGCCCGAGTCCGCCCATCTGCTGGATCAGATCGCCGGCTAACAAGGCCATTGTTGATTCACGGGCCCCAGTAGCCCTCTGCAGGATCCTCTGAGCAAGTTCAATTGCCTGTGGAGTCTGACCCTGCCTTTGCAGTATCAGGGCCGTTAGCAGCTGCTGGTAGTACGATGCCTCTCGATCGACGGTGCGAGCCATACCTGCCTCCTTTGATTCAACACGAGCGATTTCTTCGCAGAGCTGCGCGATCCGTCTGGACTTTCTGGTACTTATGCGCTGTACTCGCCGACGGCGTTCATCGGCGGCAGTCTCGGTTTGCTGTGATGACTCGAGGCCTGCTGAGGCTCTTATCCCACGCCTGCATGAGTCCGCATCGTCAAACGACCCGGGCGCAAGAGTATCGTTCTCGGCTCTCGGACGACCACTCTTGTCGGCGGCAAGGGTAATCAGTGTTTCAAGCAATCTCTGATTCTTCACGAAATCTGATCGCGGCTAGGAATGAATAATTACCCGGAATCTACCTAAGGGTACCATCTACTACACTGGCTGAATCAATGAAAAGGGGCGATTCAGTATGTGAATCGCCCCTTTTAGAAGGTGAATCTGAAATCCGTGTTAGCGCTTGATCAACGGCAGCGTCACTGAGTAACCTCCGGCAGTCTTGATTGATGCCGTGTAAAGCCCTGGTGCCAGCCCCGACACCCGACCGACGAAGATAAAGCTGCGGCCGGAGCTCACGGGAATCGTCCTGGATAGAACTTCCTGACCCGTGATCGAGAGCACCCGGACATCTACGTTCTCATCCAGCAGGCTGGAGAATTGCAGCGAGAGCTCGTCATCGACCGGTTGTGGCGCAACCAGCGCATCGAAACCACCATCCTCAAGCTCATCCACGCTCGTCACACTCAGCGTGAAGGCGAGCGGGGTAGACCAGCCACTCATGCCGCATGCGTTCTTTGGACGCACTTCCCATGTGAAACTGCCCGAGCCGAGTAGTGAAGCCTTGATGTTCTTACTCGTCGAGGCAACAGTCGTGTCTTCAGTCACAACCGAAAAGGGAGCGGCAGCCTGCTTGACGCGGAAATGGTAGGATGTAGCTTCTGCCGCACTGGACCAGATGAACGTGACATTGTCGTTGGAACCGGCAAGGGCATTGCCCTTGGGCGATGTGCCGGCCGAAGAGGTCGGCATCTTTCCACCGGTGGTGAATGAGAACACGCTAGACCATGGTCCCGGACCGACATCGTTACGACCCTGCACGCGCCAGTAGTACCGAGTGTTACAGGCAGGCACGGTCACCGAGGCATTGCGCACGGTCACCTCACCCTGGGCCACAATTCCAGCCGTGGTGAACTGTTGATCCTTTGAAACCTGATAGGTGTACTTATCGGCCTGTGCCGCTGAGCCCCATTCCAATGTCACTACAGGCGTCACATTGGTGGCATTGTTTGTCGGCTTTGAAAGCGCAACCGCACCAGGACCTGCCGAGGCCGGAACAAAGTCTACCTTGACGTTCTCTCCGAACAACTCTACAGTCTTGGAGATGTTGGCCGGCAGGCCACCACCGGAGGCAACTACCGTTATAGAGCCGGCACCGGAATAAGGGATGGCGTAACCGCCGGAGGCGCTGGAGACGGCATGGAACGAACCACGAGATGGCTTGACAGTAACACCGGCAACACCTTCTCCGATGTCATAGAAGTTGTTATTGTTCTTGTCGATGTACACTACACCGAGGATATATCGCTGCGTGCGTACCCCGAAGTTCTGCGTTACGACGTAGGGTCCAACCCAGCCCTGCATCATTCCACGACCGTTGTACGTGATGCCTATTCCTATCTCGGTATAGTTGGAGCTGGCAAAGTTCATGATGTTGCGGCGGTGGCCGAGTTCCTTCTGATTCTCTTCTCCCCAGTCAACATTGAGCCCGCAGTGTCCATGCCACACGGACTCGCTGTAGGCGGCCACATTCTCTCCGGACATGCCCATGGAAGCATATCCCACCTTGGTATAGCGCTGACCCATCTGATCACCGTTGGAGCTGGTGTGCCCCTGGAAGTTCTTCTCGTCCATATCGGCGGTGTGGTTGCGGGAAGCCTGGATAAGCAGAGGATGAAAGGCAAGGGGCGGACGCTGCGGGTAGCCTGCAAAGGCCTGTTTGGTCTTTGCATTGTCGATCTTGAAGTACGAGTATGCGCTCTGCACGGCAGGGTCTTGTGTATCCATAAGGCGGATGCCTTCCTGGGTCGGATTTTCCCGTGCACGGTTGATATACTCGAGCATCAACTGCTCTTCGGGCGTTGGATCGCCATGACTGTAGGGTGTGGTCTGTGCGATCAGCGTGGATGCACCAAGCACGAGAACGACTAGAAGTCGAAGTGTCATCATGTTACAGGTCTCCGAGTTGAGGACGAATGGTCAATTCTTCGATAAGGTAGTTTTCCGTATCGATTGTCGAAAATAGGGAAGCAACCTGACTGGCCACCTGGCCTGGGTTTATCATTCTTTTGCCGTGGTCAGCAAGCATTTCAGCCGACCAAATCTCAGTTGCCGTCGCGCCAAGGATCAGATCGATCACCTTGACGTTGTACTGGCGTACTTCCTGACGCAGGCTTCGCGTTGCGGCAAGAAGACCGGCCTTTGAAGCCCCGTATCCAACGCAGCCGGTAAAGGTCGTCGTTGCAGCCACTGAATTGATGGTCAGGATCATACCCCGGCGGCGTTCGATCATGCTCGAAAGGACTTGCTTGACGCAGCGCATGGCACCAAGAAGGTTGACGTTGATCTGACGTTCAATCGATGCCATCTCAGACTGGCTCATATCGGCAAACTCAGCGATTCCGGCGTTATTGACCAGGATGTCTACCGGACCGAAGCATTCAACGGCCTGCGCATATGCTTGAGCTACTGCATCCGGGTCGGCAACATCACATGCATGGACCGAAGCCCTTTCAGGTCCGATTATCCTGGCGACCTCATGCAGCCTGTCGGATCGACGTCCTGAGAGAGAAACAACGCTGCCGGCCGGCGCGGCCTGCGCAATGGCAGCCCCAAGCCCGGAACCGGCTCCGGTGATCCAGATGTGCAGCGGTTTAGACATCACCCTGGCGGACCTCATCAAGTGTCTCGCTCAGTGCCCGTGTCATCTGTCGTTCCCGACGTTTCATCATCACGTCACAGGTCTTCATGGCTGATGCGTGGTCGTAGGCAACCCCTTCAGACCAGACAAATGAGCGGCGGTTCGATGGCGCCAGACCTTCAGCCATGATGTGACTGCAGACACCGTACACGCCACCGGTTGGCAACAACGTGCCGATGGCCGTGCGTGTGAAGTCGCCGATCATCGAGCCGAGAAACATCCTGCCCGACGACTCGCGTCCCCAGGGCATGGTCGGCCTCACATCGTTGTACGTGTTCTTGAGATTTGACGTCGTCGTACCGGCCCCGAGATTGACCCATTCGCCGATAACGGAGTGCCCCAGAAAGCCACAATGCTGTTTATTGGAGTACCCGAGAAAGACGCAACAGGACACCTCACCACCGACCTTGCTGTATGGTCCGATCACGGAATGTGTCACATGGGAAAGGGGCTTGACAACGCCGCGCTCAGCAACCACACAGGGACCCTGAATAATGGCCATCGCCCCGATCTCAGCTTCTTCGCCGACGATCACCGGTCCCTTGGACACATCGATCACAGCACTCTGATGCACGCGTGCCTGAGGATGCACGCGGTGCTCAACGAGCTCTGCGTCCCATGTTACACCTTCCTCGATCATGTCAAGGATGTCCCACAGGCGTGTGACCACACGCCCCTTGACCTCATGCGTGCCAATCTCCGAAGCGCTAAGCGAATCGAGGACAGCAGGCACGTCAACAACCTGAGTCGGCGAGCTGCGCAGTATGGCCCCGACGGGCTGACCTGCACACAAAAGGACGACGTCGGATTGCGATGCGGAAGCCAGAGCGGCAATACGCCGCATCTCGTCGGGTGAAATCACACATGTGGAGAGCATCACAACTAGAGGGCCGCCATGCTCAAGCGTCTGCGACCCATGGCGCTCAAAGGCAAGACCCTGCAATGACGTCCTGTGCGTGTGTACCACGACACGTGCACCGGGAAGAATCCGGCACCAGCGCTCATGAATCGAATACGCACCCGTGCGAAGCTCCCAGGAGCTATGCGTCAGGGAAAACGGGTATAGCCGCTCGATTGCTTCGTCCTCTATGAGCAGAACGGACAGTTTCATCACTTAGCAGACTCCTGTGCCATGGAACGGGCAGCCTTGATAAACGCCACGAACAACGGATGACCGGTGACGGCTCGTGACTTCAGTTCAGGATGAAACTGCACGCCAACAAACCATCGATGCTTCGGGATCTCAACGATCTCAACAAGTCGTCCATCTGGGGACGTGCCCGAGATCTTCATGCCGGCATCAATGAACGCCTGACGGAAGTCGTTGTTGAACTCGTAACGATGACGGTGACGCTCGCTGATATGTTCGGATTTGTAGGCAGCAAAGGCCCGTGACTTGAGCTCAACATGGCACGGATAGGCACCCAATCGCATGGTACCACCCTTATCGGTGATCGTGCGCTGCTCTGGAAGCAGGTCGATAACACTGAAGCGGTTCTTCTTGAACTCCGATGAGTTGGCAAGGGGCATCGATAGCACGCCGCGGGCGAATTCGATCACGGCACATTGCATACCTAGGCAGATTCCGAAAAACGGCACGTTGTTCGCGCGGGCCCAGCTGATGCAGGAGATCTTTCCTTCGATGCCACGATGTCCGAATCCCGGAGCAACCAGTATGCCGTTGACGCCGGAAAGAGATTCACTGACGTTCTCCGAAGTGATCTCTTCTGAGTCGATCCAGCGGATATTGACCCTGGTATCGTTGATCGCACCTGCATGCGTCAGGGCTTCGAGGATGGACTTATAGCTGTCGGGATACTTGTTATACTTACCTACGAAGGCGATCTCGACCTGGTGACGTGGGGCTTTGATGCGATGCACAAAGCGCGACCATGTTTCAAGATCTTGACGCGAACGCTTCAGACGCAGCTTTTCACAGATGATCGTATCGAGTTCGTGACGCGCAAAGAGCATCGGAACTTCGTAGATCGTTGGTGCGTCCAGAGCCTCGATCACCGAGCGCTCCTCGACATTGCAGAACAAGGCGATCTTCGAGCGGATGTCCTTACCGAGCTTTACCTCGGCGCGGCAAAGAAGCACGTCCGGCATGATGCCGAACTCCATGAGTGTCTTTACCGAGTGCTGTGTCGGCTTGGTCTTAAGTTCGCCAGCGCTCTTGATGTATGGAACATACGTCAGGTGGATATCCATGGCGTTGCCGCTGCCGACATCATGCTTCAGCTGACGGCAGGCCTCGAGAAAGGGGAGTGACTCAATATCACCAACCGTTCCGCCAATCTCGATGAGGATGATGTCGTACTTGCCATCAAAGGCCCTCATGCGACGTTTGATCTCGTCCGTGATGTGCGGGATGACCTGAACGGTCTTACCCAGGTAAGCCCCTTGTCGTTCACGCATGATGACGTCGTAATAGACCTGTCCGGCCGACGACGTATTCAGCTTGGACATGTTCTCGTCCAGGAATCGCTCGTAGTGTCCGAGGTCAAGGTCGGTCTCGGCACCATCATCTGTTACGTAGACCTCCCCATGCTGATAGGGATTCATCGTGCCCGGGTCGACGTTGATATAGGGGTCCATCTTGAGCACGGTAACAGAAAAACCGCGCTGTCGCAGCAGCAGACCGATGGAGGAAGATGCAATGCCCTTTCCGAGAGAGGAAAGAACGCCGCCCGTTATGAAGATGTACTTCGACGTCTTCGGCACAAGACACCCGGATGTTGATATGAAATCGGTTCGGTGTCGCGACGCCGCCACGGATGTGACGGCTGCCAGAACGGGCTCAAAAGTACGCACAAAGACGGACAATCCTGCTGGCAGTTGCGTAGATTCGGTGCATGTTCATGTCTCATCGATACAGTACGTTAGCATCCGTCGCGATTCTTGCATCCATGATCGTTCTGTCCGGGTGCAACCGCAGCGAAACCCCGGAACAAGCGCCGTCAACTCTTCGATTCTGGCACTTCTGGAGCGAGCCAGGGCACAAGGCTGCGCTCAAAGACCTTATCGCCACCTTCGAAAAGCAGAACAACTGTGCGGTCGAGCTCACCGAGCTCAGCTGGAATGACGGCAAGGCCAAACTCCAGGCAGCGTTCAATTCAGGTGCCCCTCCGGACGTTGTCGAACTTGGCTCGGATTGGGTAGCACAGTTCTCCGGAGCCGGTGTACTGGCAGAACTGAATTCGATCGATACGACGAAGCTTCTCCCTTATTCACTCTCGCCAGGTCGATTCTCAGGTAGACTCTATGCCGCCCCCTGGGTAGTCGACACACGTGTGCTGTACGTCAATACCAGACTGGCTCAGAAGGCCGGGCTCGACTCGACGACCTCTCTGGATGACCTTTTGCAGGCCTGTGAACGTATGCAGTCCGCCGGAGCGCTCGGATGGGGTGCCAATGGTGCCGATGCTCATCGACTTTACAAAAAGATCCTGCCGTTTTTCTGGACCTGCGGAGGTGACATTCTTGACGCCAGGGGGCGATGTATTCTCAACTCACCCCAGAACGTCCGTGCACTGACACTATATGCCGACCTTGCCCGCACCGGAATGATCGAAACACAGCGTCAGCTTGATGCCACCTTTCTGCAGGGTCGTATCGGCGCATGGAACTCCGGATCGTGGCTGATCAGGAAGCTCAACGCCGCAAAGATTCTCTCCGTCGTTGCGATGCCATTTCCGGGAATCGACTCCCGGGCCGGAGTGTCTTTTGCCGGTGGCGAGTACCTTGCAACCTCGGCCGGCTCCAATCAGAGGAAACTCTCTGAAAAGCTCGTGCAGTATCTGGTCTCCGGTGCAACGGCAAAAGAGTTCTGCCTTCGGGTTCCTGAAGCAGGTTTTCCGGCTGCTACCGATGCCTACTCAGACCCCGCATTGGTAAGTGACCCGCTCAAAGCTGTCTTTGCGCGTCAGCTTCAGTCGGCCCGAATGACACCCGTACACCCACGCTGGCTTGACATCGAAGCTGTCCTTGAGGGCTGCGTGGTGCGCGTTCTTCTCGGTGAAGCCACTCCCGAGGAAGCCCTGAATCAGGCCCATGAGGAGATCGTTGAGATCATTGGCTGACGTAGTGCGTTTCTTGGAACTGCTAGTGATGATCATTGCCGCCAGCGCAACGTTCTGGGCACAGACTGACGTGACCATCAAAGGAACGGTGCGCAGCGCAGCATCAGGTGAAGCATTGCGCTTCGTCACAGTCTCCGAACTCACAACTCGCTCTCGGGTGATGACTGATCGTAGTGGCATTTTTACGTTGCGATTCTCAACTGCGCGATTGGATTCACTTGGTGCACCTTTGCTGCGAGTTGCGCTATCATGCATCGGATATCGCCGTGACACACTG
>JBEIIK010000047.1:0-16528 GCA_040380835.1 Ignavibacteria bacterium
CGTCCGGGGTATCCGTGGCGTACGTTTCTGCCAGTCTTTGCCTACTCGCGGCTCCAGCACCGCCAGGGGATCGAGAGTATTCTTCAACGCCACGGTCTGCAGTACTTTGTAACTGACGAAGGGGCACTTAAGAATTCCAGACCCCTCGGGTTCGTTGACGAGCACGGGCAGCGAACACCCTTCGAGCAGACCTTTGGTCTCGTGCGGCAGCGTCTTGATGAACGTTCTGCGATGGACGTCTTCCGCGTTGGCTCTGCCTCCTCACCAGACTCCGTTTCGGTCTTTACGCGTCACACACAGACGGCGTTGCAGGTGTGGAGCGGGACGACGGGCTATCCGGGAGATCCGGATTATCTCGACTTTCACAAAAAGTTCAGTAATTCGGCTCTTCGCTACTGGAGGGTCACGGATAACAAGGCTGACATGGCTCACAAGCGGCCCTACGTACCTCAATGGGCAGTTGATCGCGCTCGGGCGCACGGCCGGCATTACGCTGAACTGATCGCACATACTGTCTCTGAGCGTCAGCGACAGACCACGGGCCCGGTAGTTCTTACGTTGCCTTTTGACACCGAGCTTTTCGGACACTGGTGGTTTGAGGGTCCTGTCTTTCTTGAAGAGGTGCTTCGTGGTGTGCATGCCTCGCCCCTTGTCAACAGTAGAACCCTAGCGGAGTGTCATGATGCGATCCATCCGGACTGTCTGATTGCGCTCGCCGAATCTTCATGGGGGCGTGATGGTGATCATAGCGTATGGATGAACGACCAGACGCAGTGGACCTGGGAGCGAGAGTATCAGCTGGAGTATCGCCTCAGAGCACTCTTTGAAAAGCATCCGCGTGAGCGCTGGACTCCTCAGATGACTAGACTGGCACGTACCATTATCCGTCAGGTGCTGCTGGCCCAGTCCTCAGACTGGCAGTTTCTGATCTCGACGTTTTCTGCCAAGGACTATGCCGAGATGCGTATCCATAACCATTTAGAAGATGCTCGCCGCTGCTGCGACATGTTTGAACGCCTCGCCGTAACCGGGCATATAGCCGCTGATTCGATAGCCTACCTTGATGACCTTGATGCACGTGACGGCATCTTCGAAGCCGAGATTGATCTCTATCTTGCAGGTCATGGATCGTAGCTCTTCCGTCCTGCGTGCCATAGCACGCCAAATGCGGCTCTATCAGTGGGTCAAGAATCTACTCCTGATGGTTCCGCTGCTCCTTGCCCATCGCACCCAGGATGCCGCAGCTCTTGTGACGTGTCTCTGGGGCATGCTTGCATTTTCGCTGGTTGCTTCGAGTGTGTATGTGATCAACGACCTTGCCGACCTCGAGCACGATCGTAAACATCCACGCAAACGATTTCGTCCCCTTGCCAACGGTGACTTAACAGTGGCGACGGCGCGCAGCATCGTTGCGCTTTGTCTCGTCCTAGCCTGTTTCATCAGTATGGTCCTGATGCCACTGCCGTTCACTCTCTGGCTGCTCACGTACGGTGTTGTGACATCAGCGTATTCGTTTGTCCTCAAGCGCGTGGTGCTGGTCGATGTCATTGCCCTGGCCGGACTTTACGCCTTGCGCGTCGCTGCCGGTGGGGCCGCCGCTCAGGTTGAGGTCTCCCCGTGGCTGCTGGGCTTTTCTTTGTTCCTCTTCATGAGTCTTGCATTTCTGAAGCGATATGCGGAACTGCGCGACACTATCGAACGTGAGGGGACGCATGTGTCGGGTCGCGGCTATCACGTCGGAGATGCCAGCTTCGTCCTCGTGGCCGGAACAGCACTGGGTTTCGTGGCCGTGATGGTCTTTACCATGTACGTCAATGGTCCGCAGGTGCAGGCGCTTTACCGACATCCTGCTCGGCTGTGGCTGATAGCCCCCTGCCTTGTATACTGGATAAGTCATCTCTGGCTGACGGCGCAGAGAGGGGGCATGCACGATGACCCGATCGTGTTTGCCGCGCGCGACAAGCATTCATGGGCCGTTGGCGCGGCCGTG
The DNA here is from genome assembly GCA_040380835.1 of Ignavibacteria bacterium. Taxonomy (GTDB): domain Bacteria; phylum Bacteroidota; class Ignavibacteria; order Kapaibacteriales; family Kapaibacteriaceae; genus UBA10438. Next base: position 1,991 of record JBEIIK010000047.1, read on the forward strand.
GCCGCGATTGCGGTTGCTGCTACCTAGGGATCCTTCGCACCATCATGCAGCAGACGCCAACTTCATGGGGACGCTATCCCGAATCACTGGCCGACAGAGTCGTCGATCCGGCCTGGATAACCGATGTGCCCGTGGCCGGATCATCGTCGATGTTGGCCTACGGTCTCGGCCGCTCATACGGAGATGTGTGTCTCAATAATGGCGGCACAGTCGTGCGAATGCACCGCTGTGACCGGATCCTGCATTTTGATTCTAACGCCGGAATAGTGCGGGCCGAGGCCGGACTTTCCATTGCAGAACTTCTGCGCGTCTGCGTGCCACGTGGCTGGTTTATCCCTGTCACTCCGGGAACACGCTATGTCACTCTCGGCGGCGCGGTGGCCAATGACGTCCACGGTAAGAATCATCACCGAGTTGGCACCATCGGACGTCATGTGAGGTCGTTGGGGCTGATGCGCAGCAATGGCACGTCGATGCGGTGCTCAGCAACAGAGAATGGCGAATTGTTTGCCGCCACGATTGCCGGTATGGGGCTAACTGGTATCATCACATGGATCGAGCTGTCACTGCTGCCGATCGCCTCCCGGCGTATCGAGCAAGAGAGCATCAAGGCACGCTCGCTCGGTGACCTTATCCGCCTCACTGATGAATCCGACGCGGATTGGGATTACACCGTCAGCTGGATCGATGTGATGTCCCGGGGAGCTTCCCTTGGCAGGGGGCTTGTACTGCGAGGAAGATTCAGCGACCAGGCTGACGGAACGCTGGTTAAGGGTTGGAAAGGCCCCCTTCTGACGGTGCCGTTTGAAGCCCCGTCATGGCTGCTGAGCGCTCCGACGATATCGTTGTTCAATACCGTCTGGTACAATCGTCAGCTTGGACGTCTGAGCAGAACCATGCTCGATGTGGAACCGTTCTTCTATCCGCTTGATGCGGTAGGCCAATGGAATCTGCTCTATGGCAGGCGTGGCATGCTGCAGTATCAATGCGTCGTACCGGTCAACGACGGTGAACAAGTCATGCATAAGATTCTTGGACATATGCAACGTGGAGGCGTATCCTCATTCCTCGCCGTCCTCAAGAAGTTCGGTCGGCTTGAGTCACCCGGGATAATGTCATTCCCACGTCCAGGCCTGACGCTGACCCTTGACATGCCGATCAGCGGGCGAGATGTGTTTGATGCCCTCGATCGCTGCGACGAGCTGGTTCATTCGGTCGGTGGCAGAGTCTATGCTGCCAAGGACGCTCGCGTCAGGGGAGAGGTGTTTCGAGCCATGTACAGCAGTGAAATAGAACGCTTCATGCCGTGGATCGATCAGGGAATGTCGAGCAGTTTCTGGCGTAGAGTAATGAACCAAGCAACGGAGAGTAAATGAGTTCCTCATCGATCGTCATCATCGGGGCAACATCGGGTATTGCCCAGGGTGTGGCCCGACTCTACGCCGTACGAGGTTGGAAGATGTTCCTCGTTGCCCGCAACGCTGCCGCGCTCGAGGCAATGGCTTCGGACCTTCTGGCGCGTGGGGCATCGCAGACATCCTTGCTGGTTGCTGATCTTGGCGATGTAGCGCGTCACGACGAGATCGTGCGCCGAGCACAGCAGTTCTGCGGTACCATCGGCGTGGTGCTCATCGCCCACGGTATCCTGCGTAATCAGCAGGAGATCGATAACGACTCGGATCGGATGCTCGAGGTCTTCAATGTCAATGCAACCTCGTCGATCTCGCTCCTGCAGCGCTTCGGAATCGCCCTCGAAGCTCAGCACTCCGGAACACTCGCCATCATCAGCTCTGTTGCCGGTGATCGCGGACGGCGATCGCTGTATACTTACGGAGCAACCAAGGCCGCCGTGTCCCATTTCGTTGCCGGACTGCGCGGTCGCTATAAGCCCTTGGGCATCAATGTGCTGGACATCAAGCCAGGACCCGTTGATACCCCCATGATGGCCGGCCGCACACAGGCCCTGGTTGCCAGTGTCGATGCCGTGGCCCGGGACATCGTCCGGGCCATCGATAGACGCAAGGGCGTTGTCTACACGCCATGGTTCTGGCGCATTATCATGCGTATCGTACGCATGATCCCAGAACCGATCTTCCTGAAGATCAAGTTTTAATCCGCCGTCGCGGTGCTGCAGGTCATGACGGACTCAGTGCCAGGTCTCCACCGGGAGCATCATCGACGTCAGTCTTTGGAGCTGGCTGAGGCGTGGCCTTAATGCGCTCACGGAAGGCTTCAACGTCCTTGATGATGGGGCGAAGGGGTTCACCCTTGATAAGCATGTCCAGCTCCTCGGCATCCAGTGTCTCGCGCTCGATGAGTGCCCTGGAGCAACGGTGCAGCAGGTCCAGGTTGTCGCGCATGAGCGTTTCGGCCTTGGTCTCGGCATTGATGATAATCCGACGAACTTCACCGTCGATCGTTCGAGCCGTCTCTTCCGAGTGATCGCGCGGCTGCGAAATCTCGCGTCCGAGGAAAACCTCTTCCTGATGGCTTGCATAGCGCACAGGGCCGATCACGTCACTCATGCCGAATTCGCAAACCATCCGCTTGGTAATGGCCGTGGCACGCTCGAGGTCGTTGGATGCGCCCGTATTGAGCTGGTTGAATACAACACGCTCGGCAGCGCGTCCGGCAAGCAGTGTTACCAGGCGTGTCTCGAGCTGCTCGCGACTCATTGTGTGCATTTCTTCGTTCGGTAGATACGACGTCACACCAAGGGCTCGGCCTCGAGGGATGATCGTCACCTTGTGCACCTGATCACCATGAGGCATAAGTTTTCCGGCAAGAGCATGCCCGATCTCGTGATATGCTGTTGTTTCCTTTTCACGTTCACTCATCACCATAGACTTGCGCTCGACGCCCATCAGAACCTTGTCCTTGGCATTTTCGAAGTCGTACATGGCAACTTCCGTGCTGTTGCGCCGGGCTGCCAGCAATGCGGCCTCATTGACAAGGTTGGCAAGGTCCGCACCGCTCATGCCGGGAGTTCCCCGCGCGATGATCTCGAGGTTGACATCCTTGGCCATCGGAACGCGCCGTGTGTGAACCTTGAGGATACCTTCACGCCCATGCACATCAGGGCGATCCACGACCACTTGACGGTCGAAGCGTCCGGGACGCAGCAGGGCAGGGTCGAGCACATCCGGACGATTTGTTGCGGCCACGATGATGATGCCCGAATTCTGCTCGAATCCATCCATCTCCACCAGCAGCTGGTTCAGCGTCTGTTCGCGTTCGTCGTGCCCGCCCCCTAGACCGGCACCACGATGACGCCCGACGGCATCGATCTCGTCGATAAACACAATGCAGGGGGCTTGCTTTTTCGCCTGCTCAAAGAGGTCGCGTACGCGGCTTGCGCCAACACCCACGAACATTTCGACAAAGTCTGCACCAGAGATGGTGAAGAACGGCACTCCTGCCTCGCCGGCAACGGCGCGGGCCAGAAGTGTCTTTCCAGTACCTGGAGGGCCGAGTAGCAGCACACCGCGAGGAATCTTGCCGCCCAGACGCGTAAAGCGGCCCGGATCGCGAAGAAACTCAACGATCTCTTTGAGCTCTTCCTTGGCTTCATCGGCACCGGCAACGTCCGAGAAGGTAATCTGCAGCTGACCATCAGTGAGCATGCGGGCACGGCTGCGTCCGAACGAGAAGATGTTCTTCCCGCCGTTCATTCCGCCCCCTTGCATGCGTCGCGTTACAAAGAGGAATGCCACGAAAAGCAATACCCATGGCAGGAACTGAACCAGTGACATCCACCACGGTGCGTCGCCGTCTTCATACTTCCAGGAGATTCCGTGTGAGGCCCAGAATTCTTCGGTGGCCGTGTCGATCACGCCAAGCTTGGTCTGGAACACGTCGCCTGAATCGAGCGTGAGCTTGCCGCTGGGAAGGTGCCCGCGGTCGACCGTAACACGCCGATTGAGCACGCCACGAAACTCAAAGTCATTTAGCTGAGTCTTGACCACAGTGGCCTGGGCGACGTAGCCCTCGGATACGAAGCGCTTGTACTCACTGTAGGTAAGGGGCTGCACGGTGCGTTCACCCTTCTGCATCAGGATCCCCACCATCACCAGGGAGACCAGAATGCCGAGCCACACGAGCACGTTACGAAGCACACGCGATACAGACATGTCGTTGTCTTCGTCCGGATCGCGTTGCGGACGTTGCTGTCGAGGGGTGTTTCCGTTCATGGGCGCAATGACGTGTTCGAAGAAGTTTTCATGCCGAAGCGGTCTGGTCTATGACCCAGATTCCGTCGAGATGGCGTCCATACTCGGCGTAATCCAGTCCATAACCTACAACGAATTCCGAACCAATAGCCCGGCCAAGATAGTCGATGGCTACCGGCTCACGGTGCATAGCCGGCTTGCTGAGTAGCGCGGCCACCGTGAGGCTTTTGGGCTGCAACGCTGCAAGGTGTTTGCGCAGTTCCGTGATGGTCGTGCCAGAATCCACGATATCCTCTATGATCACAACGTTGCGCTCGGTCACATCCGTGAAGAGTCCCTCCAGCACGATGCTTCCCGAAGTCTGCATTCCGGTGCCGTAGCTCGAGGCCTTGGTGAACTCCATGCGCACGGGCATGGAGAGTTGTCTGACCAGGTCGGAGGCAAAGATCACTGAGCCTTTGAGGATCACCAGAGCCGTGAGCTCCTGACCAGCGAAGTCGGCGTTGATTTTTACGGCGATCTCTGCTACCATTTCGGCGATCTGCGCGGCATCTATGAAGGGGCGAAAAACACGGTCATTGACCAGCAGACGGGATGGGGTGGAAGACATCGGCAGAGAGCTGTTACACAGTGGGAAGTTGGTCAGTCGCTAGAGATCCCTGGCTCGATCCGGCACAGAAGACACCGCACGGTACTGTCGGTGATAGCTGCCCGGCGTGACTGCCGCAGACCGCAGATCCACAAAATACCTTCGTCATCAGCTATAACACGAATGTTCCTTCGCTCGGCGTGAGGAATCTTTGCATCGGTCAGAACGTCACTCACGAGCTTGGAGCCGCTCATGCCCTCAAGGTGGATCCTGTCACCGCTCTGCCAGGGACGGCAGCGCAGCACCCCGACAACGAGACTTTCATCCACAAGGATTGTGTCGTCCTCCCTGAAACACGAGCTTTTATCGACACTGTCCGTCAGATGCACTGTGAGCGTCCGGTGGCCGATTGGGTATGACACTTCGCGTAGAGGATTGTCAAGGCGGATCTCGAACTCCGCCAGTTCTGGCCCTGTCAGCTCCTGGCCAAACACGATGATAAAACGACGTTCGCGCAGGGCCAGCCGGCCCCCGGAAAGAGTGGCCTTCGAACCGACTTCAGCCGTGGCAAGACCGTGCAACCGGTCACGGTCGGCGCGTGTAAGATGAATGTGGCGGCCGAAAATGGCATCGCTGACAACACGCGGCGTGGTGGCAAGATGCTCAAGGTCGATCTCGAATCTGCCATTTGCGATCATCAGCAGTGAACCCTCGGCAGCATCGGCGAGCTGCTCGACCATTTCATGCAGCTGCTTGATGCTTTGTGACATGCGCAGGATATGTTCACCGATTCCGGGACCGAGAACCGATCTCAAGTGCGGAAGCAGCTCATGACGGACGCGGTTGCGAAGGTGTACTACCTCTGAGTTAGAGGCATCCTCGACCCATTCCAGTTCATGTTCCCGAGCGAAGTTTTCCACATCTGTTCTGTGGATATCCAGCAGGGGGCGCAGCACGCGTACGCCTTCAGTCAGGTTTCGCTCCCGTGGAATGCCGGCCAAGGCCGCGGTGTTGCCGCCGCGCGCAACATTCATCAGCACGGTCTCGATCTGATCGTCGGCCGTGTGACCGGTTAGTACCGTCGTAGCGCCGATTCTGAGCGCAACTGAAGTCAAAAAGTCATATCGCAGCTTCCGTGCTGCTGCCTCAATTCCACATCCCATCTCCAGGGCATGGCTATGCACATCCACACGTCCAGTATGAAACGGGACGTCATACCGATCTGCCAGGAGTCGGACAAACGCTGCATCTTCAGAAGATTCATCACGAAGTCCATGATCGACGTGTGCCACGTGAACGTCCAGTTGTTGCTGCTCGCGCAGCGAGCAGACGATGCTGAGCAATGTGGTGCTGTCGATCCCGCCGCTAACGGCAACGAGTACGCGCTCGTTTGTGAGGCCTGAGCTCGCCAGAGCAGCGGCAAAACGGGCAATCAAGCCAGCCATTACTCAGCCACAGGATCGAGCTCCGTTTCGAGCTCATCGGCGAAGCGGAGCATGCGTTCTTCTATCTCCGCGTAGGATTCAAGGCGCACCACATCCTGACGGCACCACGAGTTGTTGCGAAGCCCCTTCAGATAGCCTCCATAGTGCTTTCGGAACTCGTGGATAGCGCGTCTCTCACTTTTGTTATCGAGCTCAAGGCGGAGGTGCTCAAGGCACGTCTCGACGCGCTCGCGGGGAGTCGTTGATGTGTAAGAACCCGTTTCCAGATATTGTTTTGCGTGCTTGAAAATAAATGGGTGGCCAATGGCCGCCCGTCCGATCATCACGGCGTCTGCTCCGGTCTGATCAAACGCTCGCTTGACGTCTTCGGGTGTTTTGACGTCACCGTTGACGATGACGGGAATCGAGACGACCTCCTTGATGCGAGGAATCCATGACCAGTCGGCTTCGCCGTCATGGCCCATATCACGTGTGCGACAGTGCACCGTCAGAGCCTTGGCTCCGGCGTCCTGAATCCGACGCGCCACGTCCAGGATCACAATGTTGTCACGCGACCATCCGAGTCGTGTTTTAACTGTTACCGGGGCATCCACCGCTTGGACGATTGACCGCGTCAGGCGCTCCATCTGCCCGGGGTCTTTGAGCAGAGCAGCCCCGGCATTACGCACCACGACGTTTTTCACCCAGCAGCCAAAGTTGATGTCGATGAACTCCGGACCCGATTCTACTGCACGGCGAGCGGCATCGATCATAACAGATTCGTCGCCACCGAAGATCTGGATCGCCACAGGCCGCTCGTCGTTGCCCAAACGGAGCTTTTCCACAGAACGCCGCGCATCGCGCACCAGGCCATCGCTAGAGATAAACTCCGTGTACACGATATCTGCGCCGTAGCGCTTGCAGATGCGGCGAAAGGGGAGATTGGTAACATCCTCCATGGGAGCAAGTAGGACGCCCCTTTCAACGTTGACAGAGCCGATGGTCATTCCGCAAAAATACCACCTTTTTTACCGCATTCTCGGCAAGGGCGGCCACACGGCTACGAAAGAGGCGCACAGGTCTTGCATAACAGCCGAAATCTGCAGATGTTCGTTCCACGAGGGACTTAGCGAGAAAATACGTCGACAATGTATTTCTTGTTTTGTCCTACGGTCACGGGTTCGTATTATAGCGAACGCCGTGAAGGTGCGGGTGTCTGTATGTGTTACTGTGCAGGGACCTTCAACAACTAGGAAACAACAACTTTACTCATTCAGGGAATAGGTCATGAAGAAACTCTGCCTCCTTGCGGCATTTGCCGCGCTTGTCGTCGGCGCACAGGCAGGCGATAGCGGCCGGCTGCAAAATCTTGCGCCGGGCATCGACACAATGCCGCCGGTGATTACTGCAACAGCTTTGCCTTGCGGATGCCGCGAGTTCACGGTCACGGAGAACCGTAATATCCCTGACCCGCCTACCGTCCCACCGAAGGAACGTGATCAGATAGAAACAGGTATCAAGAGCATTCGGTTCGCTCCGGATCCAGGAGCAATCAACGTTGACCTCACGGATCTGGCCCCGGCAACTTTTCCAAAGGATAACCCGGTAAAGTCTGCTACCTTTCGTGTTTGTCTGCGCGACAAATCGAAGCCAGGTTCGTTCACGATCGAAGCCGCCGACTGGAACGAGAAGGAACCACGCAGATCGTCAAATATTGCTCGACAGTTGTTCAGCATCGCTGCCGCAACCCCTCAGATCTCTGTCACGAACTTCGACTTCGGCAAGGTCAAGGTCGGTGAAGTAGGTCAGGGCGAAGTTATCGTTTCGAACAATGGTGATGGCCCAATGGTTCTGGATGCGATCACGCTCCTGAATGGCTCGCGCGTTTCCATCACGGCTGGCGGAACACCGCCAGTGGAGGTTGCTCCGAATGGCGGAACGCACAAGATCACGTTCACCTACACACCGACGCTTGCCTCTGAAAACGGCGAAATCGACGAGATAACAGTCCAGACGGCCTGCGGTAGTGTTAAAGTTTCCCTCAAGGGACAGGGCGGTGTTTCACGCGTTGCTGTTGACAACACTCTTGATCTCGGCGACGATGTCGGCGCTCCCGCCAAGTGCACCACGTACACCGTGCGCAACACCGGTAACATCGATCTTAAGATCACAGATCTGCGCATCTCCGGAAATGCGAAGTTCTCGATCAAGAACCTCACGCCAACCCTGTCACAGACGGTTCCACCGGGCGGAAGCGTAACGTTCTCCGAAATCTGTTACGAATCCAATGAACCAGGCTCTGATGAAGCTACACTTGAGGTGATCTCGGATGCCATCGACGGCAACAACAAGACCACCGTCAAGGCTGGCAAGAAGGCTGGCATCGAGGATGAGCTTGGCCAGACAGCTCGCGCGTGGTTCGACGCTAACAACAGCCAAATCGTCGTCGAGACAGTCCGCGCTGAGTCGGTTGTAACGGTCACAGATCTGCAAGGTCGCACACTCGCTTCGATCGTCGCCGACGGTTCCACGCTGCGCCTCAATGCTTCTAGCTGGAGCGGAGTTGTGGTCGTAAGCTTCACAAGCGTTGACGGTCCGGTTGCTCGCTCACTGAGCCTGCGCCGCTAAATCCCGCACGCACATCGATTCTCCGAAAGGGGCAGGCGGTAACGTCTGCCCCTTTTTTCTTGTGAGTGGAAGGTAGTCGAGTTTTGTTTCGACACCGATCTTCAGGGACGCTTATTCGCTTCGTCGGTTTCCGACGGGCAGACGCTGCACATTGATGCCCGCGCGATGTCGGGCACGATGCTCGTCACCTACCCGAGCAAGTCCGGTCACCGAGGGCAGGTATTTTGCATTTCACGCTGAATGACACAGGCATCGATAGAACATACCGTAGCACTGTCGGGAGACGCTACCGTGCAAGGCGGGTGATGGTGAAAAACCTCCACACGAACCCCGTGCTTGAGAAGATCAAGCCGGTGACGTAGCCCAGCCAGATGCCCGTGGGACCGAGAGATGTATGAAAGCCCAGCACGTAACTGACCGGGAGAGCAATCACCAGGTAGGAGAGGATCACGATGCGCGTCGGGATCACCGTATCGTGCAGACCTCGCAGAATACCGAGTCCAACGGCTTGCAGGCCGTCAAAGACCTGAAAGGTAGCGGCAAGGATCAACAGATGCGAGGCTAGGTCGATCACACTCACGTCGGCAATGTAGAGCGAGGGTAACATGTTGCGCAGCCCGATGAACAGGGCTGCCGTTACAAGTTCAAAGCCAACGGTCAGTCCAAGCGCTGTCGTGCCGGCCATGCGCATGCGTGCAGGGTCACCGGCGGCCTGAGCCGCTGCCATCCTATATGTGGAGGCCGTGCCGATGGCCAATGCGACCATGAAGGTGATTGATGCTAAATTAATGGCGATCTGGTGGGCCGCCAGAGCCGATGTACCCAGCCAGCCCATCATGATAGCGCCGCCGGCAAAGGCCAGCACCTCAATGGTGATCTGGATGCCGATCGAAGCTCCGGATACGAGCAGAGACCGGCGCAGGGAAGCGTCGGCCGGTGCCGGAGTCGTCCGCACCTTGGCCACGGATTCCAAACCGTTCCAAGCGAAGATCACCAGAGCCACCGATAAGACGCGTGAGAGGAACGTAGCCAGGCCCGCCCCCTCTACACCCATGGCCGGCATACCTGCCCAGCCGTAGATGAAGAGGGCATTCATCAGAACGTTTGCCAGATTCGAAGTCAAGGCGATCAGCATTGGCAGGCGTGTATTGCCTGTAGCTTCGATAATCTGCTTATAGGTTCCGAACCAGATGCGGAAAAAGAACGAGGCAACATACCAGCGCATGTAAGGAATGGCCAGCTCGGTGACGTTCTCGGGGGAGCCGAGAATGTGGAGAAAGGGGCTGGCGGCGAGCAACAGAAGGACCATTGCCAGCGTGATCCAGAGCGAAACACTGCGTCCGGTTCGAAAAACCCTGCCCAGACGATCATGGTCCCTGAGCTCCCATGCTGCGGCTGCCGGGGCGGACATGGCAACCGTAAAGCCCAAGGCAAAGAGCATGAAGGCCGTTGTGGCTGATCCTGCAAGGGTGACGGCGGCAAGTGCCTCGGCACCCAGTACACCGACCATCATGGCATCGGCCGTGACCGTGAGCATGTCGCTGACCTGGCTCGCGGCGATCGGTCCGGCCAGTCGCACAGTCTGGCGCACGTCTTCAATTCGGGACATGGGGCAATGATGCACAAAAAAGCAAAGCTTCCGTTCGTAACTTCGCCGTCATGAGTCGCTTTCGGTTTTTTTCCAACGACGTCGGTATCGACCTCGGCACGGCCAATACCCTGATCTGGCAGAAGGGTAAGGGGATTGTCCTCAACGAACCGTCGATCGTAGCCTTTGATCGCACCACCAAGAACATCATCGCCATCGGCTATGAAGCCGAGAAGATGGTGGGCAAGACACATCGTGATATCAAGACCATACGCCCCCTCAAGGATGGTGTGATCGCCGATTTCGAGATCGCCGAAGGAATGCTCCGGGCCTTTATTCAAAAGTCATCGACTAGCATGTCGCAGGCGCGGCGCATGGTTATCTGTGTGCCGTCGGGTATTACCGAAGTTGAGAAACGTGCCGTACGCGACTCCGCAGAACATGCCGGTGCCAAGCAGGTTCATCTTATCGCCGAGCCCATGGCCGCAGCTATTGGTGTCGGTATTGATGTGCACGAACCCATGGGGAACATGGTCGTGGACATCGGCGGCGGAACGACTGAGATCGCCGTCATGGCACTGTCGGGAATCGTTGTGGCTGAATCGATCCGCATCGCCGGTGATGAGCTCACGAATTCGATCGTAAACTGGTTTAAAAGGCAGCACAATATCCTCATCGGCGACCGAACCGCCGAGATCATTAAGATCAATGTGGGGTCGGCATGGCCCCTTCCTCAGGAGATCGAGATCGAGGTTAAGGGACGCGACATGGTCTCCGGCACACCGAAGAGCATTGTCGTCTCAAGTGAAGAGATCCGTCAAGCCCTCAACGAAAACGTCACGACGATGGTCGAAGCTGTGCTGACGCTGCTCGAAAAGACCCCTCCGGAACTCTCTGCCGACATCTACGACCGCGGTATCATTCTAACCGGTGGAGGAGCTCTTCTCAAGGGGCTGGATGAGCGGCTCCGACGCGAGACTTCACTTCCTGTTCATATCGCCGACGATCCTCTGACAGCCGTTGCCCGAGGTACGGGCAAAGTGCTTGAGGATCTTGACGCGTATTCATCGGTGCTCATCAAGTCTAAACGTTACTGATGCGCGGATTCATTGAATTCGTTGTCCGTTTTAAGAACACCATCACCCTGATCGTTCTGGTCGTGATGTCGCTGTCCTTCATGAGCATTGGTAACCTGTCGGAACTCGGTGGTTTCCGGGCCGTCATCGTCGGATCGATCGGCTGGATCCAATCGGTTTTTTCCTGGATTCCCAATCCCGTTGCGCTCAAGGCCGAGAATACGGCCCTGCGTGAGCTCAACCTGCAGCTATCGGTCGAGGCAGCACGCTCACGTCAGGCCATGCTGGAGAACGCAACGCTGCGCTCTCTCCTCAAGCTGCCAGTCATGACAGAGCACCGACTCATAGCGGCTGATGTGATCGGCAAGACGACCACACAGCAGAGAAACTATGCCACTATCAACAAGGGGCGGGCAGATGGCGTCCGTGAGGATATGTCCGTGATCAATGATGCAGGACTGGTGGGTATCGTTATCGGAGCGTCGGATCATTTTGCCGTATTGCAGCTGCTTATCAACCGCGATACGCGCGTCAGTGCGAAGGTTCAACGCACGCGCGTAGATGGGATCGTGCAGTGGGAAGGGGAAAACATCCTGGTGCTAAAGAACGTCCCGCGCACACTCGATGTGCGTGTTGGTGACCGCATCCTGACGTCAAACTACAGCGCCCGGTATCCCGCCAATGTTGTGATCGGAACTGTGCAGCAGGCCGATGATGAGGCCAACGCGCTGTTTCGTCGAATCGTGGTAGCACCGGCCGTTAACTTCTCGACGCTTGAACAGGTCTTTGTCGTCGATGCCAAACCCAACCCCGAGCGAATTGCACTTGAACGTCTGATCGACGAACGGGTGCCGGGACACCTGGCCCCTTAACTTGCTGACCATCTTCAAATCGTGCCCGTAAACACTGACATACGTTCCTCTGCCTTCGTTGCCAACCCTCGTATTCGATACGTGTGGTATGGCGTGGTGGCACTGCTTCTGAGCGTGGTACACGTTGTTTTTCTACGTTTCCTTGAAGTAAGCTCCGTCACGCCCGATCTGCTGCTCATCTTCACGGTCTGGGTTGCATTGGTCGAGGGCCAGTTTACCGGCATGATCGCGGGCTTTCTGTGTGGACTGCTCTTTGATGCCGTCTCGACTGACGTCATCGGAACCAACGCGCTGGCCAAGACCTTTGCCGGATTTATCGCCGGATTTTTCTACCGCGAGGGTTTCATCTCTGAACTCATCGGGAGTGCTCGCTTTCTCTTTGTCGCGGCACTCTCCGCACTGGTACACAACCTCGTCTACAACTTCTTTTTCCTGCGTCCAATGCAGACCTCGTTTCTGATGTTCTTCCTGCAATACGGAGTGGCCTCAACCCTCTACACCACCGTAGCCGCAATCTTTCCGATGCTGTACGCGAACAGGAAGAAGGATTGAGGTTGGATTTGGGGTTTGGGGTGTTAGGTGTTAGGTGTGAGGTATGGACATTATCCGCCAGCGTGCACAGGGTGCTGGTTCTGTGGCATTCTGTGGATAACTACGATGAATTCAAAACGGCGGTGCGTCGCAAATTGCCGTCCCATTTAGCGCTCCTGCAAACGCCGGCGCTCAACGCAGAATAGTGAACTTCACGCATGTACCTATCAAAACTTGACATGGTGGGATTTAAGAGCTTTGGTCTGAAGACCGAGCTTGATTTTACCGATGGTGTAACGGCAATTGTCGGTCCCAACGGATGCGGCAAAACGAATGTTGTGGATGCTATCCGCTGGGTCCTTGGCGAGCAGAAGACGTCGATGCTACGGGCCGATTCCATGGAGCAGGTGATCTTCAACGGATCGAAGACCCGCAAGCCCCTTGGCATGGCAGAGGTGTCACTTACGATTGAGAATAACAAGGCCATTCTCCCGACCGAGTACTCGCAGGTGGTGATCACGCGACGCCTGTTCCGTAATGGTGAAAGTCAGTACCTGCTCAATCGAACGCAGTGTCGTCTGCGCGACATTACCGACCTGTTCATGGACACCGGCATGGGCTCAGACGCCTATTCGGTGATCGAACTCAAGATGATCGAGACGATCCTGAGCGACAAGGCCGATGAGCGGCGGCATCTGTTTGAAGAGGCCGCCGGTGTGACCAAGTACAAGGCCCGACGGCGGGAAGCCCAGAGAAAGCTCGAAGCTGCACAGCGCGACATTGCCCGGGTGCAGGACATCGTGCGCGAGGTGCAGAAAACCGTGAACTCGCTGGGCAGACAGGCCGAAAAGGCCAAGCAGCATCAGGAGCTTTCGACTCGACTTCGTGAACTGGACCGATTGCTGTTTGCCTTTGAATACGCCGATGAATACCTGCAGTTGATGCAGATGGCCGAACGCGTGGCGGAGATTCGCCGGCGTCGAGAGGCTCAGGAAGAGGCACTTACAGGGGCCGAAGAGCGCGCTCAGCTGGCGGAAGTGGTCCATCAGCAGACAGAGACGGATCTGCGGCAGGCCCTTGGACATGAAAATGAGGTCCGCTCGTCACTGGCCGAGCTGCAGCAGACCATCTCCGTTCTTGGTGAGCGCATTCATGCCACCGGGCGTGCACTCGAACGTCTTGACCGAGAGCAGGACGAATCGCAGAACCAGCAGTCGACGATGTCCGAAGAGCTGCAATCGCTTAGGCGTCGATCTGCAGAGATCGACGGCCAGATCGCCTCGACTACGGCTGATTACGATCGCCAGGGTCTGGTCACATCGCAGGCATTGCAGGTCCTGGAAGCCGCACGCGCTGAGGTTTCGTTGCAGCGCGAAGCTCTAGCCGCCGCGCGCGCCGGACTCTCCGAGCGTCTCTCGGCGGCTGACCGGCTTCGGATCCAGATCGAATCCATTCACAGGCGTCGCACAGACCTCGAGCACCGGTTACGTCAGTCGCATGAACGCCTCGTCGAGGTCGAAGATCAGATCGCACGGGAAGGGGCTGACCTGCCGCAGATCGATGCGCAGCTGGCCGATGCCGAGTCGAGGTTGCATGCCGCCGAGCAGCGTCAGATCGAGCTTGAAGCCCGCCGCGAGAGTCTGCAGAAGGATTCCGAAGAC
>JBEIIK010000048.1:0-16337 GCA_040380835.1 Ignavibacteria bacterium
ATCACAACCAAGGGCACGGGGCTTATCGAGGCATCCAAGGCCGACCTCGAGCGCTACCGTCAGGCATCATCCCGGTTCTCCCGGGCAGACGTCCTGCGCATCATGACGTTGGTCTCACAGGGTGAGGCCGCCTTACGGCAGCACCCACCACAGCCTCGGGTGCGCTTTGAGTTCACCCTCGTACAGCTGGCAGGCATGGACTCCACTGTTGATCTTGGCACTGTTCTGGCAACGCTGCAAAACCCGGCAGCTGCTCAGCGCTCTGCACCGCCCCTTGCGCCGTCGATCCCCAGTTCGGCCAGCCAGTCTCTGGTCGGTGGTGTTGCCTCGGCTCAGCACATTCCGGTGCGGCTTGGAACGCCTGTGGTGATGCGCTCGGCTCCGACACCGGTGAGTTCGCTGACGTCGGGCAACCTGGCTCGCCGCTGGTCACAGTGGATCGAATCACTGCCCGAACATCTGGCCTTTGTCGGACACTCCGTGCGACAGCAACTGGTCACGGCCGACGTCACCGACGTTGGCATCGTGCTCCATACCGGCTCGCAGGTGATGTTCCAGCGTCTGCAGGATTCCGTTACAGCCCTTAAGGAACACCTTGCTTCGGCCTACGGAGCAGGCGTGGGTGTGCACATCGTCAGCACGGCACGGCAGCAGCCGGCACGCTCGGCGCAGCCGGCAACGGACTCGACTCCGGGGCCCACCAGCACCGGGAACGTCGAAGTCGCGGCTTTCGTTGCCGCTTCATCCGAACCGGCTTCAGTCGTCACCGACGACGTGCTGCCGATCGAACAAACGCTTATTGAACTTTTCGGTGCCCGACGTACGATGGCACCACGGAGATCCTGACCATGGCACTCGAAGTCGGAACAAAGGCCCCTGCTATCAACGCGGCCACCGATGGTGGCGGAACATTTTCATTGGCTTCCCAGAAGGGGGCATGGACTGTTCTGTACTTCTACCCTAAGGATGACACCTCGGGATGTACGGCTGAGGCATGTGACTTCCGCGATTCAATGGCCTCCCTGACCAAGCGCGGTGTGACGGTTGTCGGCGTTAGTCCTGATGCCACGAAATCCCACGATAAGTTCAAGGCGAAGTACGACCTGAATTTCACGCTGGTCTCCGATGAAGATCACAGCGTGTGTGAGGCCTACGATACCTGGAAGCAGAAGTCAATGTACGGACGTACCTACATGGGTGTTGAGAGAACGACCTACATCATTGATCCCAAGGGCAAGATCGTGGCAACCTTCGAAAAGGTGAAAGTCCCGGGACATGTCGGCGACGTCATTGCTCATCTCGATGCACTTGGCGCATGATCGACACGCATGCCCACATCGACACGGAGGCCTTCGACGCCGACCGTGACGAGGTCCTGCAACGGGCATTCGAAGGCGGCCTGGAACTGATCGTCGTCCCCGACATCAAGCCAGTCACCCGACCTCAGCTCAAAGCGGTGGTGGATTCCAACGATCGTCTCTTCCGCGGCGTCGGCATTCATCCGCATCATGCCGCCGAGGTTACCACTACCGACCTAGACGACGTTCTGGCGCAGAGTTATGAAGACAAGGTCGTAGCCATCGGGGAGATTGGGCTCGACTACTACTACGACTTCTGCTCTCCTGAGGTCCAGAAATCGTACTTTCGTGAGCAGTTACGGATCGCTAAGCTGCGCTCGTTGCCGGTGATCATCCACAATCGGGACTCCGACGAGGACGTTCTCCAGATCATCGAGCAGGAGCAGGACGGAACATTAAGCGGAGTTCTGCACTGTTTTTCCAGTGGCGTGGATGTTCTCGAACGGGCCATGGATCTCGGCATGCATGTCTCGTTCACCGGAAACATCACGTTTGCGCGGTTCACACTACACGAGGTTCTACATCGTGTCCCTGGCGACCGATTCATGCTTGAAACAGACTCACCATATATGACACCTGTTCCGCACAGAGGCAAACGCAACGAGCCTCGGCATGTGCGGCTGGTAGCCGATAAATTCGCGGAGATAACAGGAATGAACGTATCAGACGTGATCGCAACGACCACCCGAACGGCGCGGTCATTCTTCGGCCTTGCCCTGATGCTGATGGTGGTTTCAATCGCCGCCATCGCTCAGCCAACGCCCCCTGATGAAGATCGCTACGAGCTGGATGCTGATTATGAGACCGCACTGGAAAACTACAGGATGGACTCAACGACATGGGACCGTCTGATTAGGCCGCGCACGTTTGGCGTCGGCATCAGTGCCGGCTCAAACACGATCACCGAGCGTCGCATCTATCGTCAGGAGTTCTTCCTCGATTACAAATCCGGAACAATACCATCCTGGCGCACACTCGATTCTACGGCGTCGTTCTCCTATCCGTCGATCCTGAGTGTTGGCGGTACGGTGGCCTATCAGGCATCTGATCGCATGATGCTTGAGGCCACGTACATAAACACGCGCAACGACAGTAAGAAGCGCCTCTACAACTTGCCGGTGATCACAACGCATATTGCCGAGGCCTCAATGCTTTATGCGTTGAATCCCTACAACAAGGTGAACTTCCTTCCGCAGTTCGGTGCCTCCTATGTGTACACGGACGACGGTATCCAGCAGACCTCGAAGATCGGGATCATTGCCGGGATCGGCGTCGGTGTTTCGATCCCTACCTCCATCGGACTGTTCTATCCGATGTTCAACGTGCGGTTCAACTTCATGCTTGGTCAGGATATGGACCAGGTGGTCAAGACGCACTTCGTAAACCTGGTTGATACCACTGAAAAGAACAAGGTGTGGTTTACGCCTGAACGCCAAACCGCCGATCCTCTCGATCCGACATCCGGAACACGTCTCTACTTTGACCCTGCGGCCAATCGGTATTCCCAGGACAAGGCAGACATCACCACAATCTACTCGATCCCGCGTCTGACGATCCTGTTTTTCCCGAAGTTCTGAGCATGGCCGTTATTCTCACCGGCACGGCGCTTTCGACCGATCTCGCAACGATCCGGGCCAAGGACACACCTATCGATGTATTCCGCTCGGCCGTTCATCGCATTGGCCTGCATCTTGCCTCGGCAACGCTGAATGCTCTTCCCGCCCACTCGGTGAGCGTGGCCACTCCACTGGAGACCACAACCTGCACGGTCATTGACGGACATGTTGTGCTGGTGCCTATTCTGCGAGCTGGCATGGGAATACTCGACCCCTTCATCGCCCTATGTCCGCAGGCATCGGTCGGATTCATTGGCCTGAAGCGTAACGAAGACACGCTGGAGCCTCACGAGTACTACCGAAACCTACCTCCATCCGATCCGGCCACGACATTCATCGTGCTTGACCCGATGCTGGCAACCGGCGGTAGTATGAGCGCTACGCTGTCAATGCTTCGCCCCCTTCCACATCAGCGTCTGATGGCAGCATGTCTGATCGCTGCACCTGAGGGGGTTTCTGCTGTCGAGGACGAACATCCCGATGTGGCGCTCTTCTGCGCGGCACTTGACCGGGAGCTCAATTCTGTCGGATACATCGTTCCGGGACTCGGCGACGCAGGAGATCGCCTGTTCGGAACATTATAAACTATTCCTGAAAGGACCCACAACAATGAACATTCTGCACTTCGGCGATCACAAGATCCCGTATTCCGACGTCCTGAACGCCCGCGTCAACTGCAGCTTCAACACCGCCGAAATCTACGTCGATATTGAAGTTCAGGGAGGGGGCGTGATGAGCCTCAACCTGTCTGACTCACTCAGCTTCATGGATGCGTTCGTTCAGCACATCCGCAACGAGAAGAACATTAGCCGCTGATCCTGCGGAGATACTCCTCCACGGCGGTTGCAAGTTTCTCAATGTCGCCGCGGCAGGTGTGCACATGCACGCTTAGACGCAGCATTGCACGGCCGAGCCATCGATGCACGACCACCTCAATGTGGCGTTCATCGTACAGCCAGGTTTTCATTGCCATCACATCGACATGATCCGGAAGGAGCACGGTTCCCATCTGAAGCAGGGGGTCGGATCCTTCCTTCTGTATTGACTGAAGTCCATCGATCGCACACAGCATCTCCACACCCGTACGTGTGAGGTCACGGCAGCGCTGCTGCACGGCATTCCAGTCGTTGGACTGCATCCACTCGAGGGTAAAAGGCACTGAAAGAAATGGGCTGTGATCACGCGTGCCGAGAAACTCATTTTCATCGACGAACATCCCGTCACCTGTCGTCGGAATGTCACTGCCCCAACTCACAACCAGCGGCGGCAAGACGTCGCGATAGCGATCAGACGTCCACATGAAGGCAGATCCCTTGGGCGTACACATCCACTTGTGACAGTTGCCGGTATAAAAGTCCGCGTTAAGCGTTGACAGGTCCAGAGGAATGTGCCCCGGCACATGCGATCCGTCGATCACCGTGATGATGCCGGCCCCACGGGCACGCTCGCAAAGCTGCTCCACCGGCATGCGAAGCCCTGTCGGACTCGTGATGTGACTGATGAACAGCAGACGCGTTTTCTCGTTCACGCCGGACCAGATCAGTTCCAGCAACTCTTCCTGTGAGGGGGCGGGCATGGGTATCGGGATCCGATTCCAGACAGCCCCCTTGCTGATCGCGTACTGCTTCCATGAGCGATCGCAAGCACCATACTCGTGGTCGGTCGTCAGGATCTGATCTCCGGGCTGCAGCATGGCCCCAAAGGCATGAGCCGCAATGTTCACGCCGTAGGTGGAATTCGTGACGAAGACCAGATTCTCCGGACGTGCGCCGAGATACGCTGCTAGGGACTCCCGTGCGGAGCGCATCAGGTGCATGATCTCGCGGAAGTACAGCACTGGTTGGCGTTCTAGTCGCTCGATCCACGTTCGCTGGTGGTCAAGGATCACACGTGGACAGGCACCGAAGGACCCGTGGTTGAGGAAGATCACATTCTCGTCAAGCAGAAAGTCGCGTCGATCTGGCATCATAGCTTTCTGGCGATAAGGGCACGAACACTTCGGTTAGCGATACGACTCATTGGAGTGGCGTTCTCCGCGTCCGATGTGATCTTCGTGACAAAGGAAACCTTCTGCGGATCAACACCAAGAAGTTCGGCAACAGCAGCAGCCCGCTTCTTTGCGAGGTTTCGATTGGACTCTTCCGTTCCAAGGTTGTCCGTCGATGCCACAAGCGACACACGATACCCCGCGCGGAGAGCTGCACGCACCGCCTCAACATCTCGATCGCTAACGGACCGCGGAGCAGAACTGTTGAATTCGAAGTAGCAGAGCGTGAACACGTCGCCATCCTGACCGTCGGCAAGAGCCACCTTGTTGACCGTGACAACACTGTCGCGAACGCCGGCAATGATCATCATCCCCACAACGTGACTCTCTTCGATAAACGCACTGTCTCCCTGCCTGCCAACGCTCACCGCTGAAGCAATGGTCAGCATTTCAGCGTTGTCAGTGAGCATGGATGGCTCGATGACTGCCCTGAAGACTGGCTCTGTGCCGATGATCTGGACGGGATTCCCGTCGAGGGTGACATTAACCCGCTGATCACAGGTCGTATCACACGTGACCAGATGAGCAAACGGGATGTAACCGGTCATACTCGTCTGTTCCGTTATCAGCTCCGTTGCCGTAAGCACCTCCGCACGTCCATTGATAAGGAACGACACATTGCGCTGTTCTTCAAGCAGCACGGGTTCCTCCGGGACAGCAGGCGTTTCCTTCTTCATCGATATTCTTGAGATGTCAACACCCAGTCTCCGAACGGCCCATGCGAATCGTTCACGTGCCAGCACTGGATCTTCATCTGCAGCAGCCGAGCCAACAACAGTCAGCCGAAGTGAGGGGTCGCTATTCATTCTCTCGCGAATGGCCTCAATTGTCTTCTGCTGCAGACGTTCAGCGTCATTTCGTCCGGTAAGCGGAGTCGTTGAGTTTGGCTCAAAAAACAGCACCGCCGGAACGTCAACCACGTTCTTGCGAATCCTCTTTTGAATCATCGGCACCACGATGACCTTGTTTTCGACGTCGTCGTCAGTCATCGTAACCGTGGTCAATGATGGCGACACCTCGATCTTCGAATAGATCGTTGGCTTACGCTTTTGTGCCGGAGGCGGCGGGGGCGGTGGCGGGGCAGGCTTCGGAATGGCATAGCGCACCGACGCACCGAGGCGCAGTGCCGAAGCTGACCATGTCAGCGATGAAGTGAAGTTGCTCAGGTTATGGGCATAGGTCAGCTCAGGCGAGATCTCCAGCCCTGAGGTGGTCGTCACCGGCCAGGAAAGAGCAATGGTAGCCAGCATCTGAGTTGACGTGTTGGGAAGTTCACCTTCATACACGTTGCGCACTCGCGAGCCTTCGAGAAAGGTCACATTCGATTCATTTGGTTCTACCAGTTCTTCGCGCTGAGAAAACGTGGGAGACATGGGAATTCCCACCTGCGCACCAAGGCGCAGTCGCAGTGGCAGTGATGACAGGGGGCTCACGCTTACGAACGGCTCGATGCCCAGCATGCTGTAGGATGCCGTGACGGTGTGCTGTGCAATACCCTCGAAGGCGTTCGAGCCAGCGATCACAAACGAAATGAACTCGTCCTCGACAAGAGAACCTGACAGGTCGGTCCACGAGAGCCGCGTCCCAAGGCGAATAGGCTGTTCATTGAGCCGCGCATCCAGATCAGCCGTTAGGGCAGCACCAAGACTGTATCCGAATCCGCTACCACCTTTGAAAGTGGCACAGCACGACGGAAACCGCGGATCTACCACACGGAAGTCCGCTGAGTGGAGATTGACTCCGGCCGAGACATCGGCCTGGAGTCCAAAGCGCGTTCGGGAAGTGTCCGTCTGCGCCAGCATCGCTACCACACCTGTGATGAAGCCTAACGTGATCGCGGTAAAGCGTTTCATCGGAATACGACCAGCGAGGTGGTGGTGACAGATCCGTCGGCATCGAGGACGATACGATAGGCTCCGGTCGGAAACTCCTGAACGTTCAACCGGAACTGGAAGCTTCCGATGCTCAGGCCGAGCGGTACATCTGACAGAACAACACCATGAGGATCGATAATGCGAACCCGTGCAGACGAAGAACGGTCGGACTCAACGCGGACCGTTACATCATCTGACGAGGGGTTGGGGTACACACCGGCGATGACGGGTCCCGACGGAAAGCGGAAATGTCGCGTCGGGTCAGGATTGGCAATACGCAGCAGCGCCGACTGCCAGCTGGTCGTTACCACGCTGCTAAAGCCTACGGAAGCTGAATCCATGGACATCACCGATGAATCCTGCTCACCGATACCTGCCGGACCGATCAGCCAGATGGCTGTATCCTGACGCTTGAATGAGCGCTCAACGCGGAAGCGAATCGTGCGGCGTCCACCGGCAACTTGCTGAGAAAGGATCTCCCCGGAGCCCCCTTCCACTTCAATGCTGCGGGCAAGGAAATGATGCTCGTCCATGGTGATGATCGCCTCGAGGGGGCGGACCCCGTCGTAGCGGACGTTTTCGGCGATAGACGTAATGATCGGAATTCGAACAATCTGGCGCGGATCGACCGTGACGCTCTGCGGACGCACAACGGCCGTGCCTGAATAGGCCGTAAGACGCATTTGCGTGATGGCGGCACACGGCGTGAAGCGGAACGACAATGCATCGTTGCCAGAGATCACACCGCCAGTGTGCGTCACGGAGAAATCGATCGAGTCTCCCGGGGCGATCACGCTCGGTATGCTGATATCGGACACGAAAGGTGCACCGGCCGTGAGCGTTGCCTCGGTCAGTGTTGCGGGTGTGGCCGACCGGTTGTAAAGCACAACCCTGCGCGTGGGACGTTCGGGAATGAAGGCAAGCGTTGGGTGCGAGACGGAGATCTCATCGCCGGCTCCGCGACCCGTCACTCGAACCGACCGCGTCAGAACAGTCTGTCCGGCATAGGTAATCACGACCTCATCCGTGTCATGACCGCGCAGCCGGGGTACGAACAGCACCTCGATCTGCAGGCTCTCACCCGGAGCCAGCAGGGCTCTCGGAGTGTAGCCTCGAACACGGAACTGCGAAGAACTTCCCTTTCGCATGTAGATGCCGTCGATGGTCACGGATACGGGATCATTGTTACGCACGACGAGGAAGGTGCGGCGGGCCGTGTCGCCGACGCAGATATCTCCGAAGGCCGTAAGGTCCCCGAAGGTGGTCAGGTCACGGTCGATCGACCGTATCTGGATCGGGATGCGGATCGTGCGATCGCACGACTTCAACTCGAAGGTATCCGTCAGAAGTCCGGTGTCTCGCGGGACGGCCCGGAAGCGCACAGGCAGGCATTCTCCCGGATTGATCGTATCAGCCCGGAACGGTTCGGGCATCGTTACCCACAGCGAATCGAGTAGCTGACCCGAGTTGAGGATAGCCGCTACCGATCCACGATTGCAGATCTCGCCGGCGATCACGGTATCAATGCGCGTTCCGATGAGCTTGCTTCCAAACGAGATCGTTGGCGTGGACATGTCAGGGGGCATGATGGCAATGATGCCATCGCTGAGGTCGGTCTCAGGATTGATGATGCGGCGCACGAGCATGTTCTCGCGCAGGTCATCCGAACACGACGCAAGCGTCGAACCGTCGGGACCGTACTCAATGTCATTCATAAGCAGGCTGTGTCCGGGCATGCCCGAAATGCCACCCAGAATGCGCCGGTTCACCACGTCGTATTGCTGTATCTGCGGCTGCCCCAGAGCGCCAAGCGTAACGAATGTCTCGCTCGGATTGATGGTCACACCGACGATGTTCGAGCCTTCACGATAGATCACCCGGATCAGGGCTGACGTGCGGGTGTCGAACAGAAAGGTTCGTTGCTCCTGCGGTGAGTTCCCCTTGCCGGCGTCGGCAATGCCCGCCAGAGCGATCAGACCATTCGAGCGTGAGACCGAAAGGGTCTGCATCAACGGGGCTCCCATGCGCAGCAGCCCGGTTTGATAACGGGCAACCTCAATGCCTGTTTCGGGCGACAGACGCACAACGTCTCCGGTGATCAAGGCAACGTTGATCAGACTGTCCACGAATCGCACGGCAGAAACCGGCGCATCGAGAATCACCGTTGAACGCGACGAAAGATCAGCCCCGTTCAATACGCGGATGCTGGCCGTGAGCGGACCCGCCACGTAGACTGTCGATCCGGCCGCGTTGGCACAGACCTCCGTCACGTCCGGGATGTCGGCTTCAACCACCGCAACCGGTGCGCTGGTGCCGGAGTCGAGGCGAACGATCTGGTCGCGCGCCGGTGCGGGACGGTTCACCACGGCCAGAAGATCGCGCGTGGAACCTGCATAGCTCAGAACTGACACCTTCACGCC
The DNA here is from genome assembly GCA_040380835.1 of Ignavibacteria bacterium. Lineage (GTDB taxonomy): Bacteria > Bacteroidota > Ignavibacteria > Kapaibacteriales > Kapaibacteriaceae > UBA10438. The sequence continues at coordinate 9,316 of JBEIIK010000048.1, forward strand.
CGGATCCGTTGTTCCGTCGATCTGGTAGCGCTGTTTTTCGGTGGAGGTGACGACGTCCCACTCGACGACGACGCCGTTCTGGTACACTGCGCTGACGTAGCGTCCGTCGGCCGAGAACGCCAGGTTGGTCGCCTTCGAACGCTCGCCATAGAGCCAGCGGGCATCCGAGGCCCCCTGCTTCTGATACACCCGTATTCGCACACTGTCCGAATAATTCTGTGGCACGTCCCAGACGACCGAAGAGTCGAGGGTCGAATCGATAAACTGCCATGAGCGCCCGTTGTTGGTCGAAAACTCCACAAGCGTCGAGAAGCCCGCGATAGCACCTTTCCAGCGAATCGGGATCTGCTGACAGGGGGCGAGTCGTTCTCCGCCATTCGGACTGATCAGCTGCAGTAGTGTTGATGGTTGATACGTGGGCGTATTGGCAAACAGCATGATGGTGAAACGCTGTCCGCCTTCGAACACTACGGTCAGCAGACCACTAACCGGACCCGGCCGGGTGGGCTTGAAGATCAGGTCGAACCGGTAGTCCGTGCCGACGTCAACTTCCACCGGCGGGGCCTTCGAGCCGTAGGTTCTCTTCCACACAATGATGAAGTCGGACGATGACGTGAGCAGTGAGTCGATGAACAGACGTCGTTCATTGCCGTTCTGATCACGCGTTGCCGAGAAAGTTCGAAGGTTCAGCTTTGAAAGTGACTCCTGACCGACGGCTACATCACCCAGATCGAGAAACAGCGGAATACGCCTGAAGCTGCTATCACAGATGAACACCGATCCACCGCGGTTAGGGTTGACCGACCACGTGAGCGGGAGAACCCCCACATCACCGTTCGAAACCACGAAGAGCGAAGCTCCGCCATCGACCTGCGTCGGGAACACATTGATCTTCGGCGAAAACGTCGAGGCCGTGAACTCAGCACGCCACACTCCATTGCCATCAGCCGTGAGCGCCGTTATCCGCATGAAGCGATTGCTTTCCTGGACGTACACATCCTGAGCGGTGAGGGTTGCAAGGGGCTGGTTGTTCCGTGTGGCCCTGAAGCGCACGGTCACGCGCGGGAACTGGCGTAGGTCGATGAACGAGCCTACTCCCTGGATGGCTACACCCGTGACGTTCACCTGCGCCACCAGGCAGGTGGCACTTAGCAACCAAAGGGTCAGCGCAGCGCAGAATGCACAGGCAGAAATAAAGTATCGGCTATGGTGTGGTGACATGATTCCGGCGAAACATAAAAAGAGGTCAAAGAGTTACATCGACGTAGCTGATGGAACAAATCGTGCAAGAAACTCGACAACGACAGGGTCGGTTGACTCCTGTAGTTCGACCACAGACCCGGTGAATCGAACCAGACCGTCATGAAGCATGATGACGTGATCAGCGATATTATAGACGCTGAACATGTCGTGGGTGATCACCACGGATGTGGTACGATACCTTCCGGCAAGTTCATGCAGAAGGTCATCGATCTGCTGCGACGTGACCGGATCAAGTCCCGTCGTCGGCTCATCGTAGAAGATGTAGTTCGGCTTTCCCACGAGGGCACGGGCCACACCGACGCGCTTGCGCATACCTCCGGAGAGGTCGCTGGGCTTCTTTGCTGCGAGAATGGCAAACTCCCGCTCATACTCGTCGCTGCCGTTGCCGTTGACCGGAGGCAGCAGGCCGACGGCGCTCAGCACACGACGGGCCTCGGCATCGATATGCTTCTGATCGGTCACCCCGTGCTCAACAAGACTGAGGATGACGTTTTCATACACATTCAGCGAGTCGAACAGGGCAGCCCCCTGAAAGACATAGCCGATGCTGCGCCGCATGTCAAAAAGCTCCTGCTTTGTCAGCGTATTGACGTCACGTCCGTCGATGAGCACTGAGCCGGAATCAGCCTTGAGCATTCCCACGATGTGCTTCAGCAGAACGCTCTTTCCGCACCCTGACCGGCCGATGATGCAGGTGGTCTGACCCGTCGGAACGGTGCAGCTGACGCCGTTGAGTACGGTCTTGCTACCGAATGACTTTTTGATGTTCCGAAGCTCGATCATGCGCTGGCCGGTCCGGACATCCTCGAACGGATCACGTCGAGTGTTCCGGTAGGAATAGCGTCGATGAGCTTACGGGTATAAGCATCCGAAGGGGCTTCATAGAGCTCGTTGGAGGTGTTCATCTCGACGATCTTTCCGGCATTCATGACGGCAATGCGATCGCTGATGAACTTCACAACGCTCAGATCATGCGAGATGAAAATGTAGGTCAGCTTGAACTCGTCCCGCAGCGACACCAGCAGATTCAGAACCTGTGCCTGCACGGACACGTCCAGGGCGCTGACACTTTCGTCGCAGATCAGAAGCTTTGGCTTTAGCGCCAGGGCGCGCGCAATGCAGATCCGCTGGCGCTGTCCGCCGGAGAACTCATGCGGATAGTTTGAAAAGTGTCGCGGCAGAAGATTGACCTTGTCGAGCAAGTACATGACATGCTCTTTGCGTTCCTTCTCGTTGTCGCCGATCCCATGCACCGTCAGCACTTCCATGATGGCACTGCCGACGCTCAGACGTGGATTCAGTGATGAATACGGATCCTGAAAGATGATCTGGAAATCGCGGCGCATCTTCTTGAGGTCCGATGCACCAAGTGCGCGGACGTCCTTCCCGTCGAAGGTCACCTGTCCGCCTGTTGGCTCCACCAGGCGCAGCACTGCACGTCCGGTTGTGGTCTTGCCGCATCCCGATTCACCAACCAGGCCGAGCGTCTCTCCGGGCTTAACGTTGAACGTGATGTCATCGACGGCCTTGACCACGCCGCTGGTGCGGCCAAAGAACCCGGACTTGATCGGAAAGTGGACTTCGAGATTCTTTACATCAAGCAACGGGGCTTCTTCAGCAAGCCGCGCATTGCGTGAGGCGATCTCTTCTGACGAGAACGAAACCTCGTCAATGCGTTCATCAACGGTCTCGCCCGTTCGAGCGGTAATGACGCCGCTCTCGGACTCGTCCATGAAGTCTCTCACCGTCGGCAGGATCTTAAGTTTGCGGTCAAGACGCGGACGGCAGGCAAGGAGCCCCTTAGTGTAAGGGTGCTGAGGGTCCTCGAAGATCTGCAGTACCGGACCCTGCTCAACGATGCGACCTTTGTACATCACGATCACATCGTCGGCGATCTCGGCGATAACGCCCAGATCGTGTGTGATGAACATCATGGCCATGTTATGCTCACGCTGGAGCTGCCGCATGAGGTCCAGGATCGTTGCCTGCACGGTTACGTCAAGCGCTGTCGTCGGCTCATCGGCGATCAGCAGATCGGGATTACACGACATCGCCATGGCGATCATCACCCGCTGCTTCTGTCCGCCCGAGAGCTGGTGCGGATAGGACGTCATCATCTGCTCCGGACGTGGCAGCTTGACCTCGTTGAGCAGGTGAAGAGTGCGTGCACGGGCTTCTTCGGTGGAAACGTTCTGGTGCAGCTTGATGGCTTCGATGATCTGATCACCGCAGGTAAACACCGGGTTGAGCGAGGTCATCGGCTCCTGGAAGATCATCGCGAGCCGGTTGCCGCGATACGAGCGCATCTTCTCTTCGGAGATCTTCAGCAGATCGGTGGCAGTTCCATCGGACTCATGGAAGATGATCTCGCCGCCGGTGATACGTCCGGGCGGGTTCGGGATCAGACGCATGGCGCTGAGACTCGTCACGGACTTGCCGGAGCCGGACTCACCCACGATGCCGAGGGTTCGCCCCCTGTGCACGGTGAACGAGACATCGTTCACGGCCTTGACGTTATACACGTCCGACCGGAACTCCGTGACAAGATTGCGGACTTCGAGCAACGGTTCCATAGGCGGCAAAGATACCCAACTGCCGAACCTCAACCACGCCCTGGGGGGCTAGCCGCAGGGAATCCTGTCAGCAACCTCGAAACCGGGCTACTTCATGTTCGCCACCATACGCCGGGCATTCCAGCGCAGGTACAGCGTCGAAAAACTCCGTCCGGCGGCCATGGATAGCGCCGCCGCCAGCGCACCGTTGAGGTCGGTCATCCCCACCAGCAGGATCATGGTGCCGGCAATGCCCCCTACCTCAAGCATCGTTGAGATGGTCACCTTTACGTTCTGACGGGCCGTGATAAGGGCCGAGCGGTACAGCGAGTAGGCCACGGCAATGAACGGCAGACTCATCAGCACGTATGTTGGCACGCGGGCAAACTCTGCCAGGTCTGGACGCAGACCATAGATGTGCACGTAGATCATCGTCAGAAGGGGCGTGGTGGCGATCAGAGCAAGAACTGCCGTGGTGACGATCACGATCCGCACGCCGACGCGTCGCACCACTTCGTAGTTCTGGAACCGGTCGCCGATGAGGGCCACGCCAACTTCCTGATAGGAAAAGCCGAAGCTGCGGAAGATGAAGACCAGCGAATCCACCACCGGCAGGACTGCCAGCGATGTCAGCGTTAGCGGCGCCCGACCCATGAAAAACGTCAGCATTGGCGTTACCACAAAGCCTATCAGCGACGTCAGCGCAAGGGGCATCCAGAACTGTCGGATGTCATCATTGGTAAGCACCACATCGCTATCAGGCATCTCCTCGTAGGTCTTGAGAACGTCACGACACATTATGCGTGTTGCGATGGCCTCGCAGATCACACCAACGGTGAGGCCGGCTGCGCCGATCACCACGCCGTCGAGCGTGCTCAGAGAAAGCAAGCCCCATGCCGCAGCTATCATTGTTAGCAGGCGCACAACGGTGCCGTAGGCCACCAGACGCGTCTTGCCATTGCGGATCATCAGACCCTGATAAAAGCGCCGGTAGCCGATTGCCGCCGGCCAAGGGATCAGCACAATGAGTGCGTCACGCATCAGCGCACTCACCTCGGCCGGTAGCTGCAGAATGCCGTTGGCCACAACGTCATATACCCATGGCAGGGTCACAACCACCATGCCGATCGTAACGGCGATGTTGACGCGACGCGTAAAGCGTCGCAGCGTGTGCATTGAGCGCCGGTCGCGGGCCAGCGCCACAGACGTGCTCAGCAGCTGGATCACCGGCGACTCAATGAGCATCGCCAGGGCAAGTGCCACACCATACGCCGCAAGGTTCACCTCCGCATTCGTCATGCGGGCGATCACCGACGTCAGGATGGGCCCCTCGATGGCCATCATCAGCCACGTGAGACTTAAGGGAACCCAGAACTTGACAACGTCGCGTGTGGTGAGCATCATGCAAATTTGCGCCATGGACTTCTATGAACGTCAACCGTAGAGATTCCGGAGCATACTGCCCCCCCCCCCCGTTCCGACGTCAAATAAGCCAGTGGACAGTTTCCGTCGGATAGAACTACAACAACTCCGACAACCCTAGTTCCCGGAGGAAGGCATTGTGCTTATCCTTTGCCGCCTTCACAGCAGCATCGATCTCTACGAGCTTGCGGTGGGTTGCTTCAAGATCAATTTCTTCTTCGGTTGACGCAGTGCTGATGTATCGGGTGATATTGAGGTTGTAGTCGTTCTTCTCGATCTCGTCCATGGAAACGCGACGTGAGTAACGGGGCTCATCATTGCGCTGCTGATAGGCGGAGATGATCTTGTCGATGTGTTCCTGGGAAAGCTGATTCTGACGCTTGCCCTTCACAAAGTGCTCGGCTGCGTTGATGAACAGCACATCGTCATGCTGCTTGCACTTCTTGAGCACGAGAATGCACACCGGAATACCGGTGGAGTAGAACAGGTTTGCCGGCAGACCGATTACGGTGTCGAGGTGGCCATCCTTGAGCAGCTTGGTGCGGATGCGTTCCTCCGCTCCACCGCGGAACAGCACGCCGTGCGGAAGGATGATGGCCATTACGCCATCTTCCTTGAGGTAGTTAAAGCCGTGGAGCAGGAATGCAAAGTCGGCGGCTGACTTCGGAGCCAGACCGTGGTTCTTGAAGCGCACGTCTTCGCCCATCGCCTCGCTGGGTTCCCAGCGCAGACTGAACGGCGGATTGGCGACGATCGCATCAAAGCTTGGCTTCTTCGAAGGGTTCTGCTCGCGCAATGTATCCCACTCATTGACGAGCGTGTCGCCATGGAAGATCTCGAACTCGGTGTCCTTCACCCCGTGCAAAAGCATGTTCATGCGAGCGAGGTTGTAGGTGGTGATGTTCTTTTCCTGACCGTAGATCTTGCCGATGCCCTTCGGACCCATGCGCTTGCGCACATTCAGCAGCAGCGATCCGGAACCACAGGCGAAGTCCAACACACTGTCGAGACGTTTCTTCGCGCCAGACTTCGGGTTCTGACTATCCAGTGTGACAATCGTCGAGAGGATGTCTGAGATCTGTTGCGGCGTGTAGAACTCTCCCGCCTTCTTGCCCGACCCGGCAGCGAACTGTCCGATGAGGTACTCATAGGCATCGCCAAGCGTGTCGGACTCGGTTGTGAACTCACCAAGTCCTTCGGCGATCTTCTGAATGATGACGCAGAGCACTGCGTTGCGGTCAGCGTAGGTCTTTCCAAGCTTCGGAGAGCTCAGATCAATCTCGGAGAAGAGTCCCGAGAAGGTGTTTTCGAACGACTCCGTTTCGATGTATTTGAAGCCCCCTTGCAGCGTACTCAGCAGTTCCGCGTTCTGCATGCGCGCCATGTTGGCGATGCTGCTCCACAGGTGCTCGGGCTTGATCACGTAATGCACCTTGCGGCGCATCTGCCTCTCGAACTCCGCAACGTCATTGGGATTGCTGGCATACCACACCGCAAGCGGAATCTCACGGGTGCCTTCATCTACTTCAGGGTAATCCCGACCCAGCTCCTTCTTCGCAGCCGTTTCGTAGTTGTCGGAGAGATAGCGCAGAAACAGAAACGAAAACATGTAGTCGCGGAAGTCATCCGCATCCATGGCGCCACGCAGCTGGTTCGCGATGGCCCAAAGGGTCTTGCCGAGTTGTTCTTGGTTGGTGGCGGTCACTTCTTCGTCCGTTTATTGAGTTTAGCTTCGAGTGTCTTGAGTTCGTCCGCGTCTTGCTGATCGGCCTGCGTTGCTTCCTG
>JBEIIK010000049.1:0-16198 GCA_040380835.1 Ignavibacteria bacterium
GGAGAAATCCATTCTGTTCGATCAGCGCAAATCCCTGCTTCAGCGCTCGAACGTATCGATGGACCTCCTTGGCGGCAGGCGTGGCCTGCTCTGTATCATCTTCGGCACTGCGGTACACCTCATCCTGCGTGGTAACAATGTTCTCAATCGTCGATGAATCCCGTGCCTCCTGGATCGATATGGTGCTTATCAGTATCTCTGCGTTGGGTATCGACCGCATTGCCCCCTTCAACTCAGCAAGAGCCCTATGAGACCTTGCAGCCTGACGTAGGACCTCCGGTGATTCCAGCTCTACCTCATCTCCAAGCGGTAGATGATTCATTGGTGCTTTCATCTGTCAAAATTATGCTCATTTCTTTCTATATCGACTCTGACGTGTAAAGAAAATCACGTTTTCTTTACATATCAAGCGTGACGTGTAAAGAAAAATGGGTTTTCTTTCGGCAGACGCCGAGGATTGTCAATGACTAATGACCAATGACCAATGACCAATGACCAATGACTAATGACCAATGACCAATGACCAATGACCAATGACCTCACACCTCACACCCCAAACCTCAAACCTGCGCGCAGCGCCGGTGCAATCATTCATCCGTGCTGAGCAGTTCCATGTATGTGTGATAGACAAACACGCGATTTCGACGATGTCCGGTGAGTTCTCGTAGGATGCCGAGATCAACAATCGTGGTAACGGCCTTAGAGGCCGTTGGGAATGTCATATCATGGAATTCGCAGAGGTATCCGATGGTAATGATGGGACGCTGACGCAACACCATGTGGACGCGGAGGGTCGACGCTGCACCGCGGCCGCTGCGCTGAATCGTCTGTGCATCCTTGTCGCAGAGCTGAACGATCCGTTGTGCCGTGATCGAAGCCGTCGAGGCCGTATGTTCTATCCCTTCGAGAAAGAAGTCGATCCACTCTTCCCATTCGCCATCCATCCGCACGGCATCAAGCAAGCGGTAGTACGTCTGACGGTGTTGTTTGAAATACAGAGACAGATACAGCAATGGCAGGCTCAGGACCCCATTATGCACAAGAAGTAATGTAATGAGCAGACGTCCGATGCGGCCATTGCCATCCAGAAAGGGATGAATCGTTTCGAACTGAACATGCGCTGCGGCTGCGCGAAGCAGGATTGGTAGACCGTTAGGATCGTTGATGAACTTTTCGAAGTCGGAAATACAGGCGGCGATCTCATCCGGGGGTGGAGGCACAAAATGGGCGTTACCGGGTCGGGTGCCGCCGATCCAATTCTGACTCCGTCGGAAGGTGCCTGGCAACTTGTTGCTCCCGCGGCCCCTTTCCATCAGAATGGCATGCATCTCACAAAGGAGTCGTCCTGTCAATGGAAACCCATCGTTCAGTCGAGTGATACCGTGATAGAGTGCCGCCACGTATGAGGAAACTTCGACAACGTCTTTGATGGGCGTTCCCGGCGATTGCTCGAGTTCAAACAACAACAGGTCAGATAGCGAGGACTGCGTTCCTTCGATCTTTGAGGACAGAACCGCTTCCTGCCGAACATAGGAATACAGGAACTGCTCCGTGGCCAGCAAGAGCACGCCTACGCTGTCGAGCCGCCCCAGCGCCAACGTTGCACGCTCAAGAAGCTGCTGTCGCTTCTCGTCAAGCACAATGGGCGGATCTGGTGGTAGCGCATTCGGGATAAATGCGTGAACGCGCTCACCCGCTGTTGTTGTCGTTCGATACCTGCCCGTCGGGCCACGTTTCATTGGCTAACCTTGAATAAGAATCTACTTTATTAAAGATAAGGCGTGTAAACTTAAATAAGGGGGCGCATTTGGGCCACGTGTAAAGAAAAACGCGTTTTCTTTTCAAGGTTGGACGCCGCAATTCTCCGCTCTTAACTTTTGCGACTGCGCATCTCCGAGGCGCTCGGCGCGTTCCCAATGGGAGCATGCCTCATCGATACGTCCGAGGTTCTGCGCTGCGATACCTAGGTTCAACCATGTCATTGGAAGGGAGGGGGCCCGGCGGGCTGCTTCGGTAAAGTAGGTGTGGGCCATCGGCCAGTTTCCGTTTCGGGCGGTGATCACTCCCAGATTGATGGCTGACTCATGATCGGTGGGGTCGGCGGCATAGACAATTCCATAGCACGCCATTGCTCTGTCGAGATCGCCGGTGCCTGTGTAGGCGTTCCCCAGCAGTTGTGTAAGACGCAGTGCCGACGGTTCGATACTCCGTGCTATGCGAAGATGTTTGATGGCCGAAGCAAAGTCATTTTGCTGCAGTCCGAGAACACCCAGGCCGAAGTGGGCCATGATGAAGTCTGGCTTGATGCTCAGTGCCGCCTGAAAATCCAGGATAGCGCCCTGAAGATTTCCGCCATACAGGCGGTTCTGTCCGCGGTTGGCCAGAGCCAGTGCCGATGCCGGATTGGCCGTGATGGCCTGGTCATAGAACAGATCGGCTGTTGCGAACTTCGCAGAATGGCGCATTGAGAGGGCTCCGAAGAGCATGATGACACCCGCGAGCACGGTTGCAATCTTGCCGGAAGCGAACCGCGTGAAGAATAGCCGCGCTGGTACTGACAGCATGAGCAACAGGCCAAAGGCTGGCACGTAACCCCGATGCTCGAGGTAGTCGTAGGCGGCACTGCCAAAGCGGTGCGTGTAGAGCATGCCGGGCAGCAGGAACACGGTAAACCATGCAAGCCCGACAAGGGTAAGCAGGCGATCCCTGGTGTTGCCCTTCAGGACACTGTAGGACAGCAGCGCCGTAAGGATAAGTCCACCAATTACCGTGGCCGCGACCGTGAAGCCTGCCATCGGCTGCAAAAGGGTCGGCAGCAAGAACTTAGCGCTCATTTCCGGCAGTGTACGCAGGTTGCCGATGAGATTTGAAAGCCCGAACTCTGAGGCCGAGGGTGAGTGCAGAACGGCAGTGCGCAGCCAGATAGCCACAGCCGCCGAGGCTATAGCGCCGCCGGTGGCAACCAGCAGCTCCGTGCGGCTGCTGCGAGTTTCGCTGCGAAGTAGCACCGATGCCGGCAGCAGCACAGTCAGTACCACAGCAGTTTCCTTAGACAGCATGGCCAGAAGGGACGCCAGTACGCAGGCTGCTAGCCAGAGCCGTGAGCCCCCTTGCATTGAGCGGTGCAAAGCCAGCACAGCACCGAGACTGAACACGGCCATCAGCAGGTCGCCCCGTCCCGGCGTCCAGGCAATCGCCTGCACAAACAGCGGGTTCACCGTAAACAGCAGAGCCAGGGCCAGACTGACTCCTTGATGGCCGACCATAAGGCGAAGAAGTGCCAGCACGAGGCAGGATGCGGCAATGTGCAGCAGAATGCTGCTGACGTAGAACGCTGAGACCTTACCGTGTCCGATACGTGCATCAAGCAGGTAGGACAGGTTCTGCACCGGACGGTAGAAGGACTTGCCCGGACGGCGTAAGAAGGCATCTCGTTGAACGATGTCCGCGATGGTAGCGCTGCGCACCAGGTAGTCGAGATTCCCCTGCAGGATCTCCACCTCGTCAAACTTGTCGATGCTATACGTCGGAACTTTCCAGTACACAACGGCCGCAAGGATGGCGATGACGACGAATGCCAGCGGCGAATGCAGGAGCAGGTGACTCAGGCCGCGGGGCCTGCTTGCTGATGTTGCTGTGCGACTCATGCGGCAAACATAACGGTCCTCAATGGTAGATTTGCCCACGTTCAATGCTTACATCAACCCCCACGGTGCTCGTCACCGGAATGGCCGGCTTCATCGGCTTTCATCTTGCCCGACGTCTTGTCCGGCAGGGTGCTCGTGTTGTCGGCCTGGATAACCTTAACGATTATTACGATCCGCAACTCAAGCTGGGGCGTCTTCGCGAGCTCGGCATCACGGCTACTCCCGACTTTTCTGCACCGGCTGTCTCATCGGATGGATCCGTGACGTTCTACCGGTCCGATCTGGCCGATGCCCCTGCCGTGAAAGAGATCTTTGCTGCGCATACGTTCGATGTCGTCGTCCATCTCGCAGCCCAGGCCGGCGTGCGCTATAGCATCGATCATCCGCAGGCCTATGTTCAGTCGAACCTCGTGGGCACGGCCAACATTCTCGAAGCGTGCCGCCACAGGCCCCCTGCGCATCTTCTTTATGCCAGCAGCAGCTCCGTCTATGGCATGTCCAGCCGGATACCGTTTCGCACCGACGATCCGGCCGACGAGCCGGTGAGTTTCTATGCGGCAACCAAGCGCAGCAATGAACTCATGGCCCACTGCTACAGTCACCTCTATGGGATCCCTTCCACCGGACTGAGATTCTTTACCGTGTATGGTCCATGGGGCAGACCCGATATGGCCTACTACTCCTTTGCCCGCGATATCATGTCCGGACGTGCCATTACGGTCTACAACAATGGCCAGATGAGTCGCGATTTCACCTACGTCGATGACGTGATCGAAGGCATTGTGCGGCTTCTCGATAAGCCCCCTTGCGAGGTGAACGGGGCTCGGCATCGTCTGCTCAACATTGGCAACAACGCCCCTGTGAACCTGCTCGATTTTATCCGCGTGCTCGAGACTGAACTCGGCATGACCGCCCGAATGGAGTTCGCCCCTATGCAACCTGGAGATGTCGTTTCCACCTGGGCCGACTCCTCCGAACTCTGGCAGCTCACCGGCTTCACCCCCTCCACCTCGGTCCAGCACGGCGTAGCAGAGTTTGCAAAGTGGTTTGGGGAGAGGCACCTTCGGTGAGACACGCGCTTCGCGCGTGAGACACTTCGTGAGACACGCGCTTCGCGCGTGGGACACTTCGTGGGACACCTTCGGTGAGACACGCGCTTCGCGCGTGGGACACTTCGTGGGACACCTTCGGTGGGACACGCGCTTCGCGCGTGGGACACTTCGTGGGACACCTTCGGTGAGACACGCGCTTCGCGCGTGAGACACTTCGTGGGACACCTTCGGTGAGACACGCCTTCGGCGTGGGACACTTCGTGGGACACTTCGTGGGACACGCGCTTCGCGCGTGGGATGCGTGGCATAATCTGTCCATTGCTCTGCAGAATAGCGCGCGGGGTAATGGGCGCTCGTAGTGTCCGAGCAGGTGCGGCAGTTCTTCCTGACATCGGCAATCCTCGCGGGAGGTAGATTTGTACTGATCGCCATGAAGAAGAAACATCTGCATACGGCTGCCGCATCCAGGCCCGACAAGGCTGCTGGGCATGTCAGTCCATCGTCGGCACGGACCTTGTGGTCGGTGCTCGCGGTCATTCTTGTCATTACGGCAGCTTGCTACGTCCCAGTCTTTGATTCCGGCAAGGAGTTTGTGAACTGGGATGATGACGTATATGTTGAGCGGTGTTCGCTCGTATCATCCTTTACGATCGACTCGATACCGGCGATCTTTGACACGGATAACCACGTTGCCTCGAATTACCATCCGCTGACGATTCTGTCCATGGGGTTGACTCATGCATTCATCGGAAGCGATGCGCGCGCCTTTGCAGGGGTGAATCTTCTACTGCACATGTTCAACACCGCCCTGGTTTTTCTTCTCGTGTATAGACTCTCACGAGGTCGGCTATGGGCCTGCGGACTGACGGCATTGTGGTTCGGAATTCACCCGATGCACGTCGAGAGTGTAGCCTGGGTATCCCAGCGTAAAGACGTTCTGTACGCCTTCTTTTTGCTACTTAGTCTACTGGCCTATGTCCGCTATGTTTCCGACGGCAGATCGGCAATGCTCGGGCTGGCCTTTCTTGCCTTTGTAGCCTCGTGTCTTGCCAAGGCCATGGCCGTGCCTCTTGCCCTGGTTCTAGTGCTGATCGACTACTGGTACGGACGGCGGTTTACGCCACGCGTGCTGGCCGAAAAGCTCCCATTCCTCTTCGTAGCAGTCATCATCGGCCTGTTGGCCGTTTCAATACAGTCCAAGGTGGCCATCGCGGACTTTGATGCTCTGACGATGCCCCAGCGTGTTGCCTTTGCCAGCTACGGATTTATCATGTACTGGGTAAAGATCATCGCGCCCTTCGATCTTGTGACGTTCTATCCATACCCTGCGTTGCAGGCCAATGGTGAGATAGCCTCATGGTACTTCCTGATGCCTCTGGTTGCGCTTGCCATGCTTACGATGCCAATCGTTCTTCTGCGTCGGGCCGTCCTGGCACGCTCTGTGTTCATCCTGGGCATGGGATTCTTTGTGCTGTTCGTTGTCCTGGTGCTGCAGTTTCTGCAAGTAGGTGATGCGATCATGGCAGACCGCTACACCTACGTGCCGTACATCGGCAGCTTCTTCATACTGGCCATGGCTGCCGATAGTCTGATTGCACGATTCGGTAAGCCCCTTGCCGGCGGGGTCGTGCTGGTCTCGGCGGCACTGGTGCCATTGACCTACAGTCAGGTCAGTACGTGGGCAGGTCCGGAATCGCTCTGGAGCAAGGTCATCCGGCATCATCCGTGCCGCCTTGCATCGGGACCTACCGGCATCCGGGTGATCGACAAGGGGGCAGCAATTGCCTATGCCGGAAGGGGCTCGTACTACTTTGCCAAAGCGCGCTATGATGAGGCCTTCGAAGACCTAAAGATCGTCGAGTACACCGCACTGCCGGGGGCTGCCTACTATCTTCGTCTTGGACTGCTGTATGGTCAGCGAGGTGATAAGCAGGGGGCTCTGAGAGCGCTAACGACGGCAAATCTGCAGGCACCGAACGATCCTCAGATTCTTTATAATCGAGGAATCACACTCGCCATGCTCGGCAAGACCGATGCGGCGCTCGTTGATCTTCAGGGGGCTCTTGCAGCCGCCAGCGATGCCGAAACGCGTGAAAAGGTAATGGTGGTGCTAGCCCGGGAAACATTTGGTCGGGGTGAAAATGCCGCCGCAATCTCATGGTGTGATCGTCTCAATGCCGAGTTCCCATCCAATGCGGCCTCGCGATTCATTACGGGTACGATGGCACTGATGCGCGGTGATAACATCACAGCAGTCAGACTCCTGACGGAATCCGTCCGCCGGGACTCGTCCGATGTGCTGTCGTGGTCCAATCTTGCTATGGCCCACCTCAATGCGGGTGACGTCGTACCGGCACGCCAGGCCGCTTCACGCGCGAAGGAGCTTGGTGGACGTCTGCAACCGCAGCTTGAACAGCGGCTTCGATGATCATTTCCGCGAAGCGATAATCACTGGGGAGATATCATGTCCAGAAAAAAAAAGCAGCATGCAGAGACCGCAGCAGCCCCCTCACAGAAGTCAGTGCCACAAACGGAACTCATGGTGCGACTGCTGGGACCGGCACTTCTGATTCTGGTCCTGATCGCAACGGCATTGACCTACAGCAGTGTCTTCGATCAGGCAAAGGAGTTTACTAACTGGGATGATCCGGCGTATGTGACTGAGCAGCCCCTTGTCAGGTCGCTCGATGCCGAGACGATCCGGACGCTGTTCAAAACGGAAACACGCATAGCGGCCAACTATCACCCGCTGACGATGCTGACGCTTGCATGGGACTATGAGCGCGGCAAGGGAGCGATAGCGCCGTTCATGCAGACGACTCTGATGCTGCATCTGATCAACACGGCACTCGTCTTCATGCTAATCGGGATGCTCTTCCGCGGCAACCTCGTCCTGTCGGTGTTGTGCACTGCCTTCTTCGGTCTTCATCCAATGCACGTCGAAAGCGTAGCCTGGGTGGCCGAACGCAAAGACGTGCTCTACAGCGCATTCTTTCTGCTCTCGCTGATCACCTATATCCGATACATGCGAGGGGGCTCGTGGCTCTGGCTGACGGCCGCATTTGCGTCATTTGTTGCTTCCTGCTATGCCAAGCCGATGGCCGTGACGCTACCGGTGGTGCTCGTGCTGTTTGATGTCTATGAGAAACGCTCCTTCTCAATTCGGACAGTCCTTGAGAAGGTGCCGTTCTTTATCGTTTCGCTGATCTTCGGTTTGCTCACGTTGGAGGTGCAGAGCTCGATTTCAGTCGGACTGGTTGATACCACGTACTATACGCTGCCCGAGCGTATCCTCTTTGCGGGCTACGGTATCACACAGTACATTGTCAAGCTGTTTGTGCCCGGCCCTATGTCGGCGTTCTATCCTTATCCGGAACAGAACGGCGACCCTGAGTCCGTGGTCTATCTTTTAGCTGCCGTGGCGGCAGCACTGATCGGGCTGACGCTCTGGTTCTATGTGCGCCGGCGCTCGGAGCTGACCGAGCGGATCTTCTTCGGGATGGCCTTCTTCCTGGTGACTGTTTCGATCGTACTGCAGTTTATCTCCGTTGGCGGCGCCATCATCGCCGACCGATACACGTACGTGCCCTACATAGGGCTTTTCGTGGCTGTCGGAGCGCTTCTTCAGCACGCTACAAAGTCGCTGAAAGCCCCCTTCACCGCGTTGGGAATCATCGCAGTTGCCTCGGTGGCCTATGGATACACGGCAGCCCACCGTGTGGATGTCTGGCGGGATTCAGGACTTCTGTGGGAGGATGTGATCGCTCAGTACGGCTCTCGCCCGATCTACCACGCGTACAACAACAGGGCCGTCTTCTACCTGGGCAAAGGTGATCTTGCCCGGGCCGAACGCGACTACGTGTTGCTCGAGCGTGCAGGAACCGAAAAGTCATACACCTACAAGGGTTACGGGCAGCTGCTTATGAGTCAGAAACGCATCCCGGAAGCCGTTGTTCGGCTGACGAAAGCGCTTCGATACGGTGGTCCGGATGCACAGGTGCTTTATGCACGGGGTGCCTGTTATTCCGAGCTTGGGAAGCGGGATTCTGCGATAGCAGACTTCATTGAAGCCCGCAAGATCACGCCGAATGATTACCGCCTGGCGATGTACCTGCTGGAAGAACTGCTTCGGGCCAATAAGTACAGTGAGATCGTTCAGCAGGGTCAGGCAATGTCCACTCTGTTATCGGATAACATTGCCTATAACCTTCTGATGGGCGTGACCTATGGTGAACTGGGTCAGCATGCAAAGGCCTACGCATCATTTGCCCGCGCTCTGGAGTTGGATCCGACGAATGAGCCGGCCAAGATGAACATGGAGATAGCGAAGAAATCCATGCGCTAGGCCGACTCAGCTGGCACGCTGGGTAGGCAATGCCACCCGAGCACAGAACAGCTCCGATGCCACACCTCAGGACAACTCTGAAGTGGGCGTCTGTACCGCGTACCTCAGTACCTGCGTAACTCCGCCACTCTCTCCTGGATATTGCCACCAAACACGCCACTGCCCGACACCAGCACATTTGCCCCCGCGTCGATCGCCTGGCGTGCGTTCTCGACCTTGATGCCGCCATCGACTTCGATCTCAACGCGGGCAAAGCCGTTGGCATTGAGCCAGGAGCGCAGGCGCTGGCAGCGGCCCAGGAATGAGGGGATAAAGGCCTGCCCACCATAGCCGGGGTTAACGCTCATCAGCAGGACAAAGTCGGCATCGCCGGCGGCTTCGAAGGCATACTCAAGGGGCGTGGCGGGGTTGAGGACTATGCCGGCCTTGCAGCCGAGGGATTTGATGCGGTTCAGTGTGCGGTGCAGGTGCGGAGTGACCTCGGCATGGACGCTGATCCAGTGTGCACCGGCTGCGGCAAACTGCTCCACCTGATGGTCCGGATTTGTCACCATCAGATGCACATCAAGGGGCATGGTGGTGATGCTGCGCAGACGCTCGACAAAGGCTGGACCAAAGGTAATAGGCGGTACAAAATGTCCGTCCATCACATCTACGTGCAGGATGTCCGCCCCGGCGGCCTGGCAGGCCAACACGTCGCGCTCGATGTTCAAGAGGTCCGCTGCCAGCAGCGAAGGGGCAATGCGGATCGGGTGTGACGTCATGAAGGTTCCTCCGATAGTCGTCGAAGTTCATCGGCTGCGCGCAGCCAGTGTGTTCGGTCATAGGTAGCAGGCTGCAACTCCGTCACGTGCAGCACATCGCGCACATAGTCGGTTGTGCGCATACCCACCAGCACGGCCTGTACGCCGACCGTGCACCGCAATGCATGGATGGCAATGTGCTGAAGGGGCGTCTCGGGATCGAGTACGAAGATCCTCGCCATGGACTGTCGCAGATCTTCCAGCGAGTCGTTTTCATTGCGGGCGTAGAGCGCATCCAGATCGTCCAGCATGCGCACCACATCGCTGATATAGGCCAGGTGGTCGGTCATGCGTGCAGACTTTTCCGACAGCATGGCAGCGGCCTCGAGTCGGGCGTCAATGTACTGACGTCGCACGTCGCGCCAGTGGATCAGACCTTGAAACGACGACCATGCCTGACACAGCGAGCCCGCCACACGATAGGCTTCACTGACGAGTTCGCGCATGCGTTCATCAGCCCCCTGAGACGGTGCTGCCTCGGCAAGAAGGGCATTGGCAAGGTCGTGCTCGATAACTTCCAGCTCGTGAATGCGACGCTCGATGTCCGACGGGTGGATGATGTGAGGCGGCATTGTGTGTGACACCAGACGGATCAGGTCGTTATCGACGATGGCATTCAGGGGGCGATTGATCACGACATCAATGCCGAGCTCCATGGCACGCTCAAGCGTTGTGCAGCGACCTGCGTCCTGGTTGAGGACCGTAGCCGGGAAATGCTCCACGAGGTTCATCGGCATCTCGGCAACGCGGAAATGGTGACGTCCGTCAATGGCATCGTGAGCGGCCCGCACGCAGTCCTCAAGCGACACCCTGTCGGGGGCGTCCGCCGGCGAGCCGAAGGTGTTGGACGAAACTCCGTAGGCCGTGATGCGCCCCCTTCGGGCAAGACCTTCCAGGTACCCAAAGGCCATGCGCAGCCGGTGATCGAGGTAGTGCCGGGCCGTGGTGATATCGGTACCCTGCTGATGGGCATGTTGCAGGAAGTACTCAGGGTTATGAAGTAGAACGATCAGCTCTGGGGCATCGCTGTCTGAACGTCCGGCCTGGAACAACCGGCCAAGAGAAGCCTCGACAACGATCTCAATGAAGTCCGGATGAATACAGTGCCAGAGTGTCTCGCCGAACTTGACGATGTCAGGGGGCTCCATGGACATTGCCTCCATGGCCTTGAGCTGGTCCAGGAGCTGACCCTGCACGTAGCCGACCTTGGTGATGATACGCCTGGGACCCG
The DNA here is from genome assembly GCA_040380835.1 of Ignavibacteria bacterium. GTDB lineage: Bacteria > Bacteroidota > Ignavibacteria > Kapaibacteriales > Kapaibacteriaceae > UBA10438. The sequence goes on from JBEIIK010000049.1 coordinate 11,079, forward strand.
TGCCGGCGGAGATCACCCGTCCGATGAGCTCCTCGCTGGCCCCATCCGAATAGTTGGAGCTGGTGTCGATGAGCGTGATGCCGGCCTCGAGAGCCGTGCGCAGCGCCAGCTCGTGGGCAGGATCGCGCGAGGAAACGCGGTAGGAGCCGAAGCCGATCACGGCCGGCGTGGTCATTGTCCACCGCCCATGGTGAGTCCTAACTGAATGCCCACCGGCATGGCACCGGCTTCATTGGTAAAGAGCGTGTGCACAACGGCCAGCATGGCCGAGATCTCCCGTGCGATCGGAATCGTGCCGCCAAGACGCGTCATCGTGACCATTCCCACCGTTAGCGTCGGGTCATTCAAGATGTTAAAGCCGGCCAGCCCCGTGCGCGAGCCGATCGTAAAACCGGCATGGGCAGAGGCAAAGAGCCCGAATTGATCCGTTCCCAGCAGGTAGTATCTGGCACCGCCCAGAGCGGCGAAGATTCCTCGCTCACCAACGCCCGTGGCCAGGATGACGGCGCCTGTGGCAAGTGAGCTGGTCTTGGTCGAACCGGTGCTCTCGATGAAGATGCCCGTATTGGGGCGGTTTGATTCCGTAGCCAGCCACGCGCGGTGAACGCCGATGACTGATGAGCCGGTGCTGCCGTCACCATCAAACCCGGCGTCGGCCTCGGTCTGGGCGGCGGCCTGCAGGCCCCCTGACAGAAGGCCTAGAAGCAGAAGTAGGGGGCTGATGGATTTCCAGCATCGCAGCATGACGCAAAAATGCGTCAATGAAAGCTACGGTGGGTATTTTGCCGCCCATGGAAGACGTAAAACCGATGCGCAAGGTGATCCTTTCGGGCATGCAGCCCACCAACGATCTGACGATCGGTCAGTACTGCGGAGCCCTGCGCAATTGGGTGGAACTGCAGCACGAGTATGACTCTTTGTTTTGCGTAGTGGACCTGCACGCCATCTCCGTGCGGCAGGAGCCGGCCAAGCTGCGACGCAGAACACTCGACGTAGCAGCGATGTACATGGCTGCGGGAATCGACCCGAACGTCTCGACTCTGTTCGTGCAGTCACACGTGCCCGAGCATACGCAATTGACGTGGGTGCTGACATGCCTGACGGGGTTCGGCGAGTGCTCGCGCATGACGCAGTTCAAGGACAAGAGCTCGATGCATGCCGACAACGTGAATGTTGGTCTCTTCACATACCCGATCCTGATGGCGGCCGACATTCTGCTGTACAACGCCGACCTTGTGCCCGTGGGCGAGGACCAGCGACAGCACCTTGAGCTTACGCGCAACCTTGCCGAGCGGTTCAACTTCCATTACAGCCCCACGTTCACCGTACCCGAGCCCTTCATCCCGAAGGTCGGTGCCAAGATCATGTCGCTGCAGGAGCCGGACAAGAAGATGTCGAAGTCCGACCCGAATGAACGGGCCACGATCTTTATGGTCGATTCCGATGATGCCATACGCTCCAAGGTCAAGCGGGCCGTCACCGACTCCGGCACGGACATCGTCTATGATGAAAAACGGGCCGGTGTGGCCAACCTCATGACGCTCTACTCGATCACCACCGGAAAGAGCATGTCCGAAATCGAGCAGGAGTTTTCGGGCCTCGGCTATGCTGAGTTCAAAGAAGCTGTCGGCGAGGCCATTGTGGCCTTCCTGCGTCCGGTGCGCCAGCGGTACATGGACCTTCGGGCCGACGAGGATGCCCTGCGCGCAACGCTCCGGCAGGGGGCTGAGGCAGCCCGCGAACGCGCCCGCAAGGTGCTTCGCAAGGTGTACAAGAAGACCGGTTTTGTCGAACTCTAAATCACGATCATTTTCCGATGCCAACCTACGAGTATCGCTGCACCAGCTGCGGCGCACAGTTTGAAATTCAGCAGTCAATGAAGGATGGTGCGCTCGCAACATGTCCGCCGGACCTGTGCAAAGGCGCCGAGCCCGGTAAGGGGCAAGTAGAGCGCCTGATCTCAGGAGGCGGTATCATCTACAAAGGCGACGGATTCTACTACACGGACTATGTGAAGAAGTCCGGCGGCAGCCAGGAGTAACCCATCTCAATGCTCAACCTCGTCCCTTCTGATCCCGGCCAGCCCCGTGGCCAGGATCTCCTTAGTGGCCTGAACGACGCCCAGGCCGAAGCAGTGCGCAGTATCACCGGCCCCTTGTTGATCATTGCCGGAGCCGGTAGCGGCAAGACGCGCGTGCTGACGTACCGGCTTGCCTACATGCTTCGCAACGGCATCGAGCCGACGCAGATCCTAGCGCTGACCTTTACCAACAAGGCCGCACAGGAAATGAAGGAGCGCATTGGTCACCTGGTTGGAGCGCAGACGGCGCGGTACATCTGGGCTGGCACGTTCCACTCGATCTTTGCCCGCATCCTGCGCCGCTATGCCGAACGCATCGGGTTTACGCCGTCGTTCACGATCTACGATACGGACGATCAGACGGCGGCCATCAAGGCCGTGATGAATCAACTCGGGATCTCACAGCAGGTGATGCCGCCGAGCGGCGTACGCGGCAGGATCTCGTCGGCCAAGAACTCAATGATCTCCTGGCAGGAATATGCCCGCAGTGCCAAGTCCATTGTTGAGCAGCAGACGGGGCAGATCTTTGAGCAGTACGAGCGGCGTCTGCGGCTGAGCAATGCGATGGACTTTGACGATCTGCTCAATGCGACCATCGTGCTGCTGCGTGACAATCCCGATGTGCTGGCTACGCTGCAGGATCATTTCCGCTATATCATGGTCGATGAGTACCAGGATACCAACCGCGCCCAGTACACCGTCATCTCGATGCTGGCCGCACGGCATGGTAATCTGTGCGTGGTGGGTGATGATGCCCAGAGCATCTACCGCTGGCGAGGAGCAGACATCCGCAACATCCTCGACTTCGAGCGTGATTACCCGAAGGCCACCGTGGTGCGCCTTGAACAGAACTACCGTTCTACGAAGACCATTCTTGCTGCGGCCCACAGCGTGATAAAGCGCAACTCGGGTCAGCTCAAGAAGGATCTCTGGACCGATAATGACGAAGGCGAGAAGATCACCGTGCTGGCCTGCCGCGATGACCGCGAAGAGGCCGAGATGATCACGCGCACGATCCGCTCGCGCATGGCATCGCATGGATTCTCGCCCAAGGATGTGGCCATTCTCTATCGCACCAACGCGCAGTCACAGGCCCTTGAGGACGCTCTTCGTCGCTCGAACATGGCCTACAACATCGTCAGCGGGGTGAGCTTCTACAAGCGCAAGGAGGTCAAGGACACGATTGCCTACCTGCGCATTCTGGTCAATCCCGATGACAGCGAGAGCATCCTGCGCGTGATCAACGAGCCGGCCCGGGGCATCGGAAATACCAGCATCGAGCGCATCCAGCAGTATGCGGCGCAGAACCAGATGTCATTCTTTGCCGCACTGAATCAGATCGACCGGATTCCGCTCATGCAGGGGCGCACCATCAAGGCCGTATCGGACTTCATGTCCATCGTCAACCGTCATCGCGAGCTGCTCAACGAACTCGCGCCCGCCTCGCTGGCGCAGGCCTACATCGAGGCCACGGGGCTTCCGCAGATGTACAAGCTGCAGCAGAGTGAGGAATCACTTGACCGGTGGAATAACATCGAGCGCGTGCTTGACCATATCGCCGAGCAGCAGGAACTCAACGACGAGCTGACACTGGTGACCTATCTCGAGCAGATCTCGCTGATCAGCGATACGGACGATCCGCAGATGGGTAGCGATAAGATCTCCATGATGACGATGCATGCGGCCAAGGGGCTCGAGTTTCCGCTCGTGGTCATTGCCGGCCTCGAGCAGGGTCTGTTTCCGCTGGCTAAGGCCGAGCAGGACCCGGACGAACAGGAAGAAGAGCGTCGTCTGCTCTACGTCGGCATTACGCGGGCACGTCAGCAGCTGGTACTTTCCTACGCCGAGCAGCGCTTCCGATTTGGTGAGATCACCTTTTCGCGCCCGTCGATGTTTCTTGCCGAGATCGACAAGGACACCATCGCACCGTCCGGACGGAGCATGACCGGTTCGGCTATTGCGCCGCAGCGTCCGCAGAAAGCCCCCTTCCAGATGCAGGGCAGGGCGGGGTCTCAGACGGGCAGCAGCACAACTAACGAATACTCGCAGATCCCGATGCCGAAGCGCTATACCAGCGTCTCGCAGCCGAAATCACGCCAGCCACAGGCCACGGCAGAGCCGACGCTGCGCGTCGGGCAGCGCGTGCGCCACCCGATGTTCGGTAGCGGCACGATCAGTGCGGTCATCGGCGGCGGACAGAACGAAAAGGCAACGGTGCTCTTCGACAACGGTCAGCGCAAACAGCTTATGGTGGCCTTTGCCCGGCTGGAGATCATCGGCTAGGGGGCTCGCCCCGATGGCCATAGCCGCACTTCTGCTCGGAAGTGCGGTGGGTGGCGCACAGCAGCTTGCGCCGCTGCTTGAACGCTCGGATGTTGGCCAGCGCAAAGGGGCGGATTTCGGCGTCGATAAGATCACCAACACGTTCGTCTGGACGGGGAATGTGGACCTTGACATACCGACCTCGTTTGGCACGGTGTCGCTCTTCAACCGCTTTCGCTCCACGGCATTCCGCACCAGCACGCTGGCCACGCGCGATGACCAGCAGTCGCAGCTCGCCTTCACGGCACCCGTCACGTCGACGTTCACGGCCGTGGTACGCCAGGCCTGGATGCTCTCCCAGGATTCGCGGAGTATCGGCCTGAACTCATTGCAGCGCCTGGGAGCGCTCACCGGCCTGCGCTATCAGCCCATGTCCGAGATAACGATGGAGGCGCTGGCAGGGGGCGAGGCGTCCCAGCAGCTGGGTGTGAAGGCTGCCGGACCTCTGGCCGCAGTGGTCGCAAATGTGCGGTCACTTGATGTTGACCAGTGGTTGCTTGACGGACGCATGACGGCCGACTGGCAGCGTCTTGATGCGCGGCGCTCGAACAGTGATGTGGACCTGACGGCGCGTGTAGAACGTTCGCTTGCAGAAGGATCTGTAATGAGGCTCTCGGCTACATCCACCGACCGGTCCCGGCAGTTCTTTACGTCGGTCTCGTCGGCTGCCCCGCTCAACGTCGAGCAGCGCCGGGAGCGCCAACTGGACGTTGCGGCA
>JBEIIK010000050.1:0-15994 GCA_040380835.1 Ignavibacteria bacterium
CGGGCGTCGTCGTCTCTTGCTGCGACGATGCAGGAGGTTGTGTTGATTCGACTGGGGCAGACTGTCCCTGGTCGATGAACTCAACTTGGTTCGTCTCACCTTGCACACCGCTTTCGGCCGGACGTGAGAAGAAGTACACACTAATGCTGATGACGCTGATCAGAAACAGTATTAGCGCAATGATGACCATTGACGCCGAACTGCGCTGACGCCGATCGCGAGCGGCACGTGAGCCCCCTGCCTCTGCCTTGCGAAAACTGTCAACCGGTTCAATGCGGACACGATCGGCGCCGGGCACGGGTATTGGTGCAGGCTCGGTTGCAGGCTCAGGCGCATGCTCGGGTGTGGGGGCCGGCTCAGATGCTTCGGACGCAGATGGCTCGGGCTCAGGTGCCTCAGCCGGAACATCGGGATGCTCCGTCACTGCCTCGTAGGAGGCTTGCTCTTCAACATGTTCAGAGACTGGCTCCGGCGTGCTATCAGCCGCCTGCTTCGGGTTCGGCGGTTGGGGACGCGGACGGAATCCCTCACCACTGAGCGCGCTGTCGTCGTCATCCCAGACGGGATCTTTGGTGTCCATAGGCTATAACTTCCAGAGAATTCCAAGACGTACAAAGATACCCCTGCCCCGGTAGCCATTCCACAGGAACACGCTACTGTCGACAAGGTTCTCACCACGAAGTTCTATATCAACGCTGCTGCTTGCCGCATAGACGACGGACGCTCGCAGATCAATGACCCCGTCCACGCGGCGGGTGTTGGCAACATCAGTCCAGCGCTCCGAGATGTACAGCACGGAGAGATTTGACCGGATCTGTTCCGACCATATCCGTTCGAATCCGACAGTAGCGCTTACCACCGGCACGTATGTCTGGGCACGGCCTGAATCACTCGAGGCCGATATCAGCCGCAGGTCACCGCTTACAATATCGCGAGGAGTCAGTGCATGCGATCCTTCGGCAGATGCCCACAAAGAGGTCACAGGCCGGTAGGACAGCAGAAAGCGCCCCTGTGTGGCATCTTCCCAGGTGAGTTCCCGCGAGGTTGAGCGAAAGCCGGCCGAGAGCAGCACCGAGGTAACGATCGATGGCTGATAGGCCAGCGTGATACGCGCATCGACGAGATCATAGGCATGGTCGAGATTGACCGAGTCGACGATGTACGGGTTGGCTCGCAGTTGCTCGCGATACGAAGTTGGACGCAGGCCAGAGGCAAGTTCAATCCGAAGTGAGGAATTTGGCGACAGATCGGTCTGCCCCATTCCCGCAATTCGAAGACCCAGTCGCGTTTCTCCGGTCGTGGTTGTCGCGAGCTGAGGTCCGCCGGCAGCGACATAGGACCAGGACTGACTCTTCCATCGCCTCTGATACAGGGCTTCAACGAATGTGTAGGAACTGCCACTTAGCGACTGCAGTCGCATGTCAAGCTCAACAGCAGAGCGCACGGAACCGGCCTGCGTCCAGGAGGCCGTGACGCCGGCCGTGATGGCATTGTCGGTGGCGGATTCCTCCCCAAGCGAATCCGCGGCGGACGTGGTCAGACCGATGCGCGACCAGCCGAATCGACCGGTGAAGTCGGTGTTGTCCACCTTGGCCTCAGTGATCACAACAGCGTTCAGTGCCGTACTGGCACGCTCACGTGCATGAAGCGTGTCACCATAGAGCGTGTAGGACTGATGCCGTAATTGAAGATCTGTCTCGGTGAGCCCCTTACCGAAATAGAGAAACTTCTCAGGAGCAACGAATGATGTGTTGAGGTTTGCCTGTAGCGTCGTGTAGTTCGAGTTCTCTACCCAGCCCTGTGAATGCTCGGCCAGCGCCCCAAGATCCAGCGTGTAGCCGCCCGTTCGTATCGAGTAGCCAGCCTCGAGCGCCGGCGTCAGGTACGCCCCACCCGAGAGGTCAATGTACCCGGGCGAGCTTGGGTCTTTGCGCGTGAACAGCGGAAGTGGCCTGCGCGCAGCAAGCGGTGGCGGAAGTTTCTCGGTCGGATTCAGCGAGTCAAGCTCAGCCAGTGAGAATGTCGGCGAACGTGATGGAAGGGCCTTGGCACCGGCGGCGATATCGACCACGGCCTTACCCGTAACGAGAAAGTCCGGCAGTTCGAGCGGTGCGTTGGGCTGGACAGGGGGCGCAGGCTGCGTCTGGGAAAGCGCACGGGCCGCAGCGATCATCAGAACCGACAGCGTCAGAGAAATCTGCACTAGACGAAGCATCATCGCCGACCTCCGAGTCTCTTCAAGCGTGCCTGAGCCGTTTTTCCGTAATCATCATCGGGACGCAGCGTCAGCACCGTCTGGTAGGTCTGCACGGCCTCGGGCTTGCGGTTAAGGGCCTCGTAGCACTCTCCAAGACCTAGCATCGAGAGTGTGTACCAGTCTTCGATGCCGGCATGATCATCACGGACGCGCTCGAAATACGTCACAGCCAGATCGAAGTTCTTCTCCCGCATATACGATGTGCCGAGATCATACAGCACGTTCGCAACGATCAGTGGGGCGTCGGTGCGCTGAGCAAGGACATTGAGATGAAACCGCGTACTGTCGAGACGTCCGGCGCGCCGATGCAACTGCGCAAGCTTGTAGCGTGCCTGCGCCCCGTACTCGGACATCGGATACACATCGGCCGTCTGTCGGTAGAGTTCCAATGCAGCGATGGTATCGTCGCGCATGCGGGCATGCTCTGCTAGTTCATAGCCGGCAAGCGAGGCCGCCACGGTATCGCTTCGGTGATCCCGTGCGATGATGCGGTATATAGAATCGGCAGAGGCCATGTTAGCCGAGCGTGTGAAGTATTCGGCAAGGTCCATCGACGAGCTCACCACGTAGCGGCTCTTCGGATCCTTACGGGCAATCGAGGCAAAGGCCTCGCTGGCCTGGGCGATGTCGTTCATCGACAGATACGTCCGACCCAGCAGGTAGAGCGCTTCATCCTGACGCTGCGCCGAAGGATAGCTTTTGAGGTAGGACTGCAGCTCTCCGGCGGCCGAAGTGAAGTTCTTGCCGGAGTAAAAGATCTCGGCCTTGCGCCAGGCGAACTCCTCGGCGGCAAGCGACGTCGGATTGGAGCGGATCAGCGTGTCGAGCACGACGAGGGCTTCTTCTGTGCGGCCCTGACCAACCAGCACATCCTGAAGGCTTCGTGCCGCCTCGGTGGCCAGCGGATGGGACGGGAACCGGCTCATCACGTCGCGATAGGTGCCGATAGCCGCATCCGTGCTGCCGAGGTTGAAGTACGCATCGCCCATTGTATAAAGGGCACGCACGGCATGATCTCCGTCGGGATAGGCCTGCAGCAGTCGTTCGAATTCAGCCACGGCGCCGGCATCATCCTGCTGCTGAAAGGCAACCCATCCGATCAGATACAGGGCGTCGTCGGCAAGGCGGCTCTTGGGGTACCGCTGCACGAAGTCGCGCATCAGTTCAACAGCCCGTGCGAGCTCGCCGCCCCGATACGATGACTGTCCAGCCTGGAATGCCGCGTACTGCCCTTCCTCGGAGGACCCTCCGCGGCGCGCGGCCTGCTCATACTGCTGCGCAGCAGCTTTGAACTGCTTGGCGATGTAGAGCCCGTCGGCGCGGCGCACCATGGCCTCGGCCACATAACTCGACGCTGGATAGGTGCTGATGAGTTCGCCGAAGACCTTCGATGAACGGTCAAAATCACGACGTCGGAAATAGGTCCAAGCCAGGCCGTACATGGCCTCCTCGCGACGTGCACTGGCTGTATAGCGGCGCACGACCTCTTCGTAGAGTTCCTGAGCGTTTTTAAGCAGGTCCTCCTTGTACATGGCCTCGGCCAGCCAGAAGGTGGCTTCGTCGCGCCGGGTATCGGTAGGATGGTTTCCCAGAAAATCCGACAGCGCTGCAATGGCCTTGCGAGCCTGAGCCGACTGCACAAAGCAGATGCCGCGATGTAGCCGCGCATCGGCCAGGTAGCGCTGACGCAGCGGTACGAGTTCGTCGCGTGATTCGAAGGCGATCTTCTCGGCGCGTTCAAGGACCGTGGCAGCCTTGGCCCACTGCTGCCGGTGCATCTGAGCGCTGGCCAGAAGGATCTGAGCTCGCAAAAGCGTGGACGCATCCTGTGCTTCGCGCTCGGCCCGTTCGAGGGAACGAGCCGCTCTCTCGTAATCACCGCGCTCATACTGCGTCTGACCGACTTCGATCAGCGCCTGGGACTTGTATGGGTAGCCCCCTTGCATCGAAAGTGCCGAGAAATCCTTGTCGGCCTCTTCGGTGCGCCCGAGCCGCTTTAGACACAGGGCTCGGTAAAGAAGCGCTTGATATCGCGTATCAGAGGATTCCTCAACGTCTCCCGTGACAATGATGTCGTAGTGACGGAGCGCTGAGTCGGGCCGCCCAAGATGTAGATGGGAATATCCAGCTGTGAGATTGACCAGATAGCGCAGGCTTGATGTGGGACGCCGCAGCAGAAAAGCATTGCAGGTGTCGATCGAGCGCTGGTAGAGGCCGGCCTGCGCCAGGGCCTGAGCGCGCACAACCGGCACAAGGTCAACCGACGTTGTGTCGAGCGACTGACCTGGCTCGCGACCTGAAACATAACCGGCTAGAGCAGAATCTATGCCGTTGAGAAGATCGATCGAGCGCACGGCCTGACGCTTACCGAGGGCAATCACCGCCTGCCGCACGCGTGCAGCCACAGCTAGCGGATGACGCGGATGCTTTGTCCAGACAGCACCATAGGCCAACGAAGCCTCGGCGTCCTGAGCATTCTGCTCATAGACCTGACCGATGGCAAAACGCGCCAGCGCGGCAAGGGAATCATTTCCCACGAGAGATCGCTGATAGGCCTCGAGTGCCTTGTCGAGTTCACCTAGATGCGCCCGCGAGGTGGCTTCCCAGAACGAAGCGAGTTGGGCGATGAGCACATAGACCGTATCACGCCGCACTCCATGGGCCTCGCTGGCCATTGATGCCGCCATGCCACAGAGCATGGCGCCCGATGCGTGATCCGACTCTTCGAGGGCCATAAGCCCCCTTTCAAGCATAGCTCCACTGGCAAGGGGCGAACCCGATCGGCGGTCGGTGAATTCCGAGAGCCGCCGCGCAGCACCGAGCCGGTTGTCACGACGCCTGTCGATCTGCGCGCGGTCAAGCCAGACGTTATCGGCCGACGAGGTGCGTGTCCAGTCGTCACTGTATTGGCGAAGCACGGCCAGCGATTGCTGAAGCAGAGCCTGCTCAAGGTGCCGGTGGGCCCGGCGCGCGAGCATGACCGACGGCACGGGCGGAGACAGAATCTCCTGCGCTGCTGCGCCGACGACGGCAAGTGCACACGCGGCCGCTACCGCCCATGAGCGTATGACGTTGATACTCGTAATACCCACCCTCGACTTCCTTTATGCTGCGTGGCAAATCTACGAACTGACGCCTCATGCAATGGATCAATCGGGCGTAGATTTGCAGGTGACTTTTCCTGACGACTTCTGCAAAGCCAAAGTGTATCACGTCCTGCTCTACTATCAGTTCGTCCGCATCGACGACCCAGATGCCTTCGCCGACGAGCATCGCCGCCTGTGCGAGTCGCTCGGCCTGAAGGGACGTATCCTGGTTGCCACCGAAGGTCTCAACGGAACAGTGTCGGGATTGGCCGAAGACTGCGACCGCTATCGCGCCGCCGTGGCCTCGGATGCGCGTTTTACGTCGATGGTGTTCAAGGTCGACCAAGCCGATGGTCATGCCTTCAATAAACTCTTCGTGCGGGTAAAGAAAGAACTCGTGACGTTTCGTGCCGACCTTCCGTCGGACCCCAACGAGATCACCGGAAAGCGCCTGACGCCGGTCGAATGGAAGCAGCTCATTGAACGCGGCGATGTGATCATCCTGGACGGACGCACTGATTACGAATTCGACGTCGGTCACTTCCGAGGCGCGATCCGTCCGGCTGTTGAATCATTCCGTGAGTTTCCAGAATGGATCCGCACGCATCTGGCCGATGCTCGCGATAAGCCCATCCTGACATACTGCACGGGTGGCATACGCTGTGAAAAGCTCACCTCATTCATGCTGCGTGATGGGTTCAAAGACGTCTATCAGCTTGACGGAGGGATCGTCTCCTACGGCAAGGATCCCGAAACGAAAGGGGCTCTCTGGGATGGACTCTGCTACGTCTTTGATGAGCGTGGCACGGTGCAGATCAACCATACCGAGGACCGTCGCATCGTGGGCCGCTGTCACCACTGCGGCGATCCAGCCGAGACCTACGTCGACTGTCGTAACTACCGCTGTCATCTGCAGCACCTGGCCTGCGACGAATGCCGGAGCCAGTTCAATGGCGCCTGCTCGGTGGCCTGCATGGACGCCCCGGAGCGTCCATGGTATCCCGGGCAGCCCCCTCGCGAGAATTCTCCCACCATCACCACCAGCCCGGCATCCGCATGAGCACGATCCTCGAGCAGATCAACGACGCCGTTGTCGAGATCCGACGTCACACTTTCGGCAGCCCGACCATCGGAATCATCCTCGGCACGGGGCTGGGTGCTCTTGTCGATCGAATGTCGATCGACGTCGCCATCCCCTACCAGAACATTCCGCACTTCCCCACAAGCACCGTCGAGTCACATAGCGGACGTCTGGTCTTCGGGACGATCTCGGGTAAACGCGTCGTGGTGATGCAGGGTCGCTTTCATCAGTATGAAGGCTACTCGCTGCAGCAGATCACCTTTCCGGTGCGCGTGTTGAAGATGCTGGGAGTGACCACGCTGATCGTCTCGAACGCCTGCGGCGGGATGAATCCGCTGTATCGCCGCGGCGAGATCATGCTCATTGATGATCACATCAACTTGCTAGGTGACAATCCACTGGTGGGCCCGAATGAGCCATCGCTGGGGCCGCGCTTTCCGGACATGAGCGAACCCTACTCCCGACGATTGCTCGAGCTTGCCGAACGATGCGCCCTTGAGCGCGCTCAGAAGGTGCATCGTGGCGTGTATGTGGCCGTGACCGGACCCAATCTCGAGACCCGTGCCGAATACCGGTTCCTTCGCCTGATCGGTGCTGACGTTGTCGGGATGAGCACCGTACCGGAGTGCATCGTTGCCCGGCACATGAGCATGGACGTTCTCGGAATCAGCATCATCACTGATGAGTGTTTCCCGGACTCGTTACAACCTGTGCATCTCGAACACGTCTTGGAAGCGGCCGCCAAGGCCGAGCCTATTCTCACGACCCTCGTCACCGACGTCATCGAACGAATCTCATGAAGACTCGCCTCTTTCCGCTGATCTCAGCGATCGCCATTGTAGCGTTCAGCTGTACACCTGAAGAACCATTCATTGACAGCTTTGATGACCGGTGGCGCTTGGTGACCTCCGACCGTCTGGGATCTGTCTTAGTCGTTGACGTGCCCGACCAGGAATCCGTCGGTACGGTCTGGAGCGATCCGACCGATTCGGCGACGCATGTGCTGCGTCGGTTTCGTGACCAGGTGTTTCTCGTGCATAGCAAGCGTCCGTGGATCATCGTCTTCGACGCCGACACGCTGCGCGCAGTCGATACGATTGCCCTGAGCTCCGACCCGGGAGCATCGATCGCATTTGCAAATGCCACCACTGCTTTTGTAACGGTTCCGACCAAGAACCAGATAGAGGTGGTTGACCTGACGGTCAACCGCGTTGCCGGAAGTATCACCCTGCCGAGCCGGCCAATGAACATCGACGCCAATGGCAACCAGCTCTGCGTTACCCTGCCGGACTCCAACGCCATTGCCGTCATCGACTCGCGTTCTCTGAAGGTCGAGGCCGTTATCACCACTGCTGCGGTGCCATGGTTCGTAGCGTCGGACCCCTCCAGCGCTCAGTTCTGCATTGTCAGCATAGGTCAGGGAAAGGTTACCCCAGGAACTCAGACAGCAGCAACGATACAGTTTCTCAATGCCACGACGCGCGCGCTTACCTCTCCTCTCGAACTGACAACGCGCGGCAGCACCGCTGCAAAACTGATACCGACCGGACTCGCCATATCGGCCACACAGCAGGCTTTTGTGGCAAGTAACGTCGCCCTGTTGCGCGTCAGTACGCGCGCCCGCAATCGCGTCACGACGATGCAGCCCGAGGGCATGTCTGCGCTGACCTACAATGATGCCCGTGCCGAACTGGTTGCCCAGCTTGCGGCGTCTTCCGCGGTGGCGGTGTATAATGCCAACGGAGACGCTCGCACGCAGCTGATTCCAATGACGGCACCGACGACGTCGTCTATCGGAATCGCCCCTTGATCATCGATCGACTTATAAAAGCGGCCTCAGAGCGACCACGACGTATTGTCTTTGCTGACGCACAGGACCAGCGAGTGCAGCAGGCCGCACGCGACTGCGCAGAGCACGACATCTGCCGTCCGGTTCTTGTTGCGGCCTCCGAGCAACAGGCACGCATCCTTCGCAATGACCTCTCAGCCGTGGGCGTCGATGTCACGAGTGTTGAGGTCCATGCAGAGCTGACGATGGCACATCTACTGGCACGTCGCGCGGCAAAGGGGCTTGCTGCAACGCGTGCCGCCGAGCTCTCCCACGACCCACTCTACGTTGCCGGCACACTGGTCGCAACCGGCAATGCCGACGGTGCCGTGGCAGGGTCTGTTTCGACCACACCGGATGTTGTGCGAGCAGCACTGTGGACCATTGGATGCGCACCCGGTATCAGCGTGGTCTCGAGCTTCTTTCTCATGGCATGGCCCGAAAAGTGCATGGTCTATGCCGACTGCGGTGTGGTTCCCGACCCAACGTCAGAGCAACTAACCGACATCGCCGTCTCAGCGGCAGAGAACTTCCGCAAGCTTACAACCGAGGACCCGCGTGTTGCGTTTCTGAGCTTTTCGACTAAAGGCAGTGCTTCACACGCATCGGTCGACAAGGTCCGGACTGCCTATGAGCGCTTCTGTCTTGAACGCCCCGACGTTCTGGCCGACGGCGAGCTTCAGTTCGATGCCGCTACCGTGCCCGGAGTGGCTGATCGCAAGACACCGGACTCTGCACTCAAGGGCAATTCCAACGTGCTCATCTTTCCGGATCTGAACTCCGGCAACATTGCCTACAAGATCACACAGCGCCTTGGCGGCGCGGTTGCTCTCGGACCGATCCTGCAGGGTCTGGCAAAGCCCTATTGCGATCTTTCGCGTGGCTGCACCGCCGATGATATCGTACTCGTGGCGGCCATCACCTCGCTCATGAGCGATTGATCAATCGGTCAAAGTCCTCGTCGCGAAGCTCATACTTCGCCGAGCAGTACTGACACACCAGCTCGCGTTGATTCTCCTGCTGCATCTGGATGATCTCATCAACGTTGAGCGTCATCAGTGCGGAGGTGAATCTCTCCAGCGAGCAACGGCAGAAGAAGTCCACTGGCGATGATGCCATGATCTGAATCTCTGACGGAAGTATCTGACGCAGGATGTCATCGGGAGAGTATCCGGCCTCGGCATACTCGGTCAATCGGCCAAGGTAATCAATGGCATCGTACAGCTTAAAAATGTCCTCCGGACGCGCCCCCGGCATGGCCTGCACCAGCAATCCGATGCTCTGTCGAATCACATGATTGTCGTCGTAGGCAACGTCGATGACGAAGGCTGACGGTATCTGCTCTGACTGCGTCAGGTAATAGCCCAGATCACTTGTCACATCGCCGCGTCGCAGTTCCACGATACCCATCACCGGCTCGTACTCACCGTAGAGGATACGCTGCACCCTCAGCAGCCCCTTACCAAGGGGCGTTGCACGGTTCTCGTCCGGCTTCTTGTTCATGGTGATGTAGCCGCGCACTTCGCCCACCTGCATGGCTTCGGCTGTTACGGAGCGAATGAGTCCGTCCCCTTCAAGCGATAAGACCATGCGCTCTTCGCCCTTGAGGAAGGAGGCCATGAGCATCGCACCGGTTATCGTGCGCGCCAGCACCAGCGATGGTACGCCACCCAGACCGTGACGCTCCTGCGCCGTGCGAACCGACGTGGTGTTGTGAACGACCGCCGCGCGGAATGTCCCGTCAATAGTCATAGCACGCGTTACCCTGTCACGCTGTGCCCAGAGCTTCTTTACCGAATCACTCATGAGATACTCTTTCGAAGCTCATGCAGTGCCTGCAGGGCCTGCAATGGTGTCATGTTCTCGATATCCAGGGCCCGAATGCGGCGCTGCAACTCGTCATCCTGCACCGTGAAGAGCATCGGCTGCACCTGCATTGATGCCGCGGCCGCCGAGGCCACCACAACGCGCGCCGGATCAGCCCCCTGGTGCAAGTCTTCAAGACGCTTGAGGATCTGGCGGGAGCTGGCAACCACCTCCGAAGGCATTCCGGCCATGCGGGCCACATGGATGCCGAAGGAATGGTCGCTATGACCGGGAATCACACGGTGTGTGAAGATGATGTCGTCCTCTACTTCACGCACTTCAACGTGCACGTTGCGTACTCGGGCAAACTGCTCGGACAGCTCGGTGAGCTCATGGTAGTGCGTGGCAAAGATTGTCTTGGCACCCACACGGTCGTGGAGATACTGCGCGATGGCCCATGCGATCGAGATACCGTCGTAGGTGGCTGTGCCGCGTCCGACCTCATCTAGCAGGATCAGGCTGCGCCGTGTGGCGTTGTGCAGGATGTTGGCGCTCTCGTGCATCTCCACCAGAAAAGTACTCTCGCCCGAGAGGATGTTGTCCTGCGCTCCAACACGGGTGAATATCCGGTCGGTCATCGGTACGCGAGCCGACGTACATGGTACGTAACATCCAATGTGAGCCAGGAAGACCGTCAGACCAACCTGACGCAGATAGCTCGACTTGCCCGACATGTTGGGTCCGGTGACGATCTGGATCTGCGCATCATCCGAATCCATGGTGACGTCGTTGGCGACATATCGACGTCCTGGACCCAACAAGCGCTCGATCACCGGGTGGCGCGCTCCGACCAGACGTAGTTCGGAACCGTCATGCAGCTCCGGACGACAGTATTCATACTCGGAGGCTACCGACGCAAAGCCCGCCAGCACGTCGAGTGTCGCAAGGCGCTGGGCAGTCTTCTGGATCGCCTCACCATGCTCGGCTATTCTCTGCCGCAGTTCGCCGAGCAGATTCGTTTCGAGCGTTCGTACACTCTCCTCGGCTGTCAGGATGCGCTGCTCAAGCTGCTTAAGCTCCGTAGTGATATAGCGCTCGGCATTGGCCAGCGTCTGACGTCGCTCGTAGCGATCCGGGACCTTGCCGGCATTGGCATTGGAGATCTCGATGTAGTAGCCGAACACCGATGTAAATCCGATCTTGAGTGTAGCGATGCCGGTACTCTCACGCTCAGATTGCTGATAGGCTGCAATCCAATCCTTGCCGTTGAGCAGGGCCTGTGCAACCATATCCAGCTCGGCATTGTAACCGGGACGGAACATACCGGCCGTTCCGATGGCCACCGGCGGTTCATCCACTAGCGCACGCTGCAAAAGGTCTACAACGGGGCTGTGGGGTTCGATGCCTCTGACCAGGGATCGGACGTCTTCGGAGGTCATCGCCTCGGCCACGGCGGCGACTTCGGGGATTTGTTCAAGCCCCCTGCGGAGAGCTCCCAGGTCACGGGCCGTTGCACGGCCGGTCATGACCTTGGTCAGCAACCGTTCGATGTCCCCTACTCCTGCCAGTAACTCCTGAACCTGCGTGCGATGCTCAATCTGCTCGAGCAGACCACTCACCACGCTCAGACGCCGCTCAATGCGGCCGCGGTCGGTCAGCGGAGTCTGCACCCACCAGCGCAGAAGGCGCGCTCCCATGGGCGTGCGCGTCATGTCGATGAAGCCAACCAATGCTCCGCTGCCGGGCTGACCCGACATTGTCGAGGATATCTCGAGGTTACGTCGCGTAGCCGGGTCCAGCACCATCACGTCATCCGAGCGCAGCGTCTGCAGTGACGTGATCTGCGCTAGTACCCCACGCTGCGAGTCTGCCACGTACTCAAGTGCCACACCGGCGGCGATAATACCCCGCACATGCGCGTCGATGCCGAAGCCTTTGAGTGATGCTGACACGAAATGCTGCTGCAGCGATCGCTGGGCCGTCTCGAAGTCAAAATGCCATGGCTCACGACGCGACACCGAGGGTGTGCTTTGCAACCGGTTGAGAAGGGGCTCCCAATGTTCCCTCTGGTCCTTGTTCACCAGCACTTCGGCCGGACGAAAAGCATCAAGCATGGACGAGATCTTCTCGGGAGGCACATCACCGGCTGTGAAGGATCCCGTCGAGACGTCCATCACGGCAAGACCCCATGGCTGGCCTTCTTTGGATGGAGCCACTAGGCAGGCCAGGAAGGTATTGGCCGACGCATCGAGGATCTTGTCGTAGAGAACAATACCGGGCGTCACAACTTCGACAACGTCGCGCTTGACAAGCCCCTTGGCAAGCTTCGGGTCCTCGAGCTGTTCGCAGACCGCCACACGGTGGCCGGCGGCCACTAGCTTGGGCAGATACGCATCCAGCTGGTGATGCGGGAACCCGGCCAGCGGTATGTCACCCGCCGCACCATTGTTACGCTTGGTCAGCGTGATACCGCAGGCCCGGGCCGTGGTGACGGCATCATCGCCGAAGGTTTCGTAAAAATCCCCAAGGCGAAACAGCAGAACCATGTCGGAATGCTTCTGCTTGATCGTTCGGTATTGCCGCATCAGCGGCGTCTCGGCGGAGGATTTCACGACGCAAAAGTACGAACCCCGACGCATGAGGCGAGGCTTTCACATCTTGCCACGGAACTTGCTATATTTGCTATCCGTAAGGAGAGGTGGCCGAGTGGCTGAAGGCAACGGTTTGCTAAACCGTCGTAGTGGTAATAACCGCTACCGAGGGTTCGAATCCCTCCCTCTCCGCACACAGAAAAGCCCCGTGATCAGCACGCGGGGCTTTTTTCATTGATGGCAGGCGATCGCACCATACGACCCATTATCACCAACCGCAAGGCCCTTTTTGAATACGAGGTTCTTCAGCGGTTCGAGGCCGGTATTGCCCTCATGGGAACCGAGGTCAAGTCTCTGCGTGCCGGCAAGGTCAGCATGGCCGATGCCTATGCGATGTTCCCGGACCGCAAGAGCGACGAGATCTACCTCGTCGGTCTTCACATCAGCCCTTATGACTTTGGCCAACGGGAAAACCACGAGCCCCTTCGCAGACGTAAACTCCTGCTGAAACATCACGAGCTCATGCGCCTGCGCGAAGGCATCGAGGAGAAGGGGCTAACGGTTGTGCCGCTGAGTCTCTATTTTTCCGGCCCATATGTAAAGGTGGAACTAGGCCTCGTGCGAGGCAAGAAACTCTACGACAAGCGCGCGGCGACAAAGGAACGCGAGCAGAAGAGGGAGATGAAGAGAGTGACGGATTACTGATTACTGATGACTGATTACTGATTACTGATTACTGATGACTGATGACTGATGACTGATTACTGATGACTGATGACTGATGACTGATGACTGATGACTGATTACTGATTACTGACGACTTACGACGGATTTCACGAGACCAACAGACTATGAAAAGCCTCAAAGAACAGTTCGACATTCTTTCTGACGGAGCGGTTGATCTGCTGCCGGAAGAGGACTTTGTGAGAAAGCTCGAGCGGAGCATTGCCTCGGGCGTAGCGCTCAGGGCAAAGCTTGGGCTGGATCCGAGCCGGCCGGACATTCACATAGGGCACGCGGTAGTGCTCAGCAAGCTGCGTCAGTTTCAGGATCTGGGGCATACCGTGGTGCTGATCATCGGGGACTTTACGGCCATGATCGGAGACCCGACGGGCAAATCCAAGACACGTCCTGCACTGACGCTTGAGGAGACACGCGAGAATGGTAAGACCTATGTCGATCAGGCTGCAAAGATCCTTGACATGTCCAAGACAGAGGTTGTTCATAACTCGCAGTGGCTTGATGCAATGTCCTTTCGCGAAGTGATCACGCTCTCAGCCAAGTACACGGTTGCGCAGCTGCTTGAGCGCGACGACTTTACCAAGCGCTACCGCTCGGGTGAACCGATCAGCGTGCATGAGTTCCTCTATCCCCTATCGCAAGCCTATGATTCAGTGGCCGTGCGCAGTGATGTAGAACTTGGCGGTACGGACCAGAAGTTCAACCTGCTTGTCGGACGCGAGATCATGAAGGCCTATGGCCATGAGCCGCAGTGCATCCTGACGATGCCGATCCTTGAAGGCACTGATGGTGTGGAGAAGATGAGCAAGTCGCTCGACAACTACATCTCCCTGACGGACTCGGCCAAGGACATGTTCGGCAAGACGATGTCGATCCCCGATACGATGATCTCGCGCTACTACCGCTATGGCTGCTTTGCCCCCGGCAAGGACGTCGCGGCCATGGAAGCTGCGCTTGCCGACGGTACCCTGCATCCACGCACGGCCAAAGTGGACGTTGCCAGGCAGATCGTCGGCCTCTACCACGGACAGGCAGCAGCCGACGAAGCGTTTGCTGAATTCGAACGCGTGTTTGTGCGTAAGGACATCCCGGATGTGATCGATGATGCCGTCGTTGACGGCACCTCAATGGACATCATCACGCTACTCAGCGTCACCTCCATGGTGGCATCCAAAAGCGAAGCACGCCGACTTGTTCAGCAAGGGGGCGTCTCGATCGACGCCGTTAAGATCACCGATGTGGCGGCGGTCATCGACCTTTCCGCGCCGGTTGTCCTGCGCGTCGGCAAACTGCGATTCCTGCGCGTGCACGGCCGGTAACAATGGAACTGATCATCAGCGGAGCAGCCACGGGCGCCGAGAACATGCGCCGTGATCTCGATCTGTGGGAGCTGGTACGTAGCGGAAGTCGGCAGACATCACTACGACTCTACACCTGGCAGCCCTGGTGCGTTTCTCTCGGCAAACATCAGCCTCTCGAGGCCATTGACCGTGATGCATGCCAGCGAAGCGGCTTCGACGTTGTGCACCGTCCGACAGGCGGACGTGCCGTGCTTCATGCCGATGAAGTAACGTATTGCATCTGCACGCCAGTGCAGGATAGTCTGCATGCCAGACGAGTGTATGCCGAGATTCACCAGCTTCTCTTTGCCGCGCTTTCGACTCTAGGCGCGGATCTATCGTTTGCCAGCCTCGATTCGGACCTCCGAACACACTATGCCGCCAATGGCCCGATGGGTCAGGTGTGCTTTACCTCCCATGCCCGCAGCGAGATTCTCTGGCGCGGACGAAAGGTGGTAGGTTCGGCGCAGCGGGTTATCGACGGGGTGCTACTGCAGCATGGTTCGATCCTCTCTGGACCCGGGCACGAACGTCTTGCCGATGTGGTTGTGACCGCAGACCAGGAACGCGAGATCCTACGCACATCAATTGAAACCTCGAGTGCGACGTTGTCTGAGGCAGCTTCACGGATGGTGACCGTGGATGAGGTCATGCAGGCCATTGCATCTCACGTGCAAAACGCGCAGCCTATCGTCCAACCTCAACCGGGCGCGCTACACTGATGCCAGTCCATGTGTCAACACGGGCTACGACGTCGGCCAGATAACCATCGAGGATCACCTGCTTCTTGGTTGACGAGGCATGCATCAGGCGCGCGCGCCTGCCCTCTCGCACGACGATCCCCGTGTGGGCGTAGTCGAGCCCCTTCTTCGAGGTCATGATCGCCACGATATCACCATCTCGCAGATCCGACTCGACAACCGCGATCTTGTCACGCGGGATGACGTGCATGGTCCTGGATTGCAGGCGCTGCTCGATCTCAGCGATACGCTGCAGGGCTGAGGCATTGGCGCGCAGCGCCGGATAGTATTGCGGGTGCGTTGACATGAAGTCGAGCTTCATCTGCACTGGACGTCCTCCGAGCTGCTGCGAGATATCAGTGACGATACCCTTGGCTACGTTGTCGAGGATCCATTCGGTGGTGTAATGCAGGCGGCTTGTGTACCCATCAAGTCGGCCAGCGCGGTAGCGGGTCCGCACGATGCTGTCGCGGAGACGTTCGTAGCCCGACATGCCGAGTTTGAGATTCCGAGCAAGATTGAGC
>JBEIIK010000051.1:0-15734 GCA_040380835.1 Ignavibacteria bacterium
GTTCAGTGGACCAGATCACGCATTACGAACGGTTTCATCGAATCTCTTCACAGCAAGTTCCAGGCGGCCAAGCGAAAAGCTCACGGTTTTCGTGACTTCAGAACTATCCGCGCCATGTACTTCATGCTCGCTGGTCGCCTTGATTTTCAATTCCTCGACTCAATTTCTCCCACCTGATTTTTTGTTGACCCGTAATCAGTAATTAGTAATCAGTCCTCAGTAATCAGTCCTCAGTAATCAGTAATCAGTAATCAGTCCTCAGTCCTCAGCTACCGCACTCTCAGTTCTGTTCGGCAGACGCTGCCATCGTTTGTGCGCTGCACGACTAGGATCACACCTGAAAGGACTGACAGGATTCGATCGAGATCATCCGCTGACGATATGGTGGCAAGCAGACGAGCGCGGATGTCGAACAGATCTATGCGACCCGTGCATGGTGACGTCGGATCGTCCCCGTCCACCGAAGTTGTTCCGGCTGTGGTAAACGCCGCCGTTGAGCTCCATAGTCCGGTCCCGGCGAGGTTGGAGCCGCGCGAGCGCCAGTAATACACCTTACCGGCCTTGAGAGGTGGCGTCCATGTAAGTGAGGTGTCAGTAGCCTTTCGAATAGTCGACGTGGTAAACGATTCAAGTGTATCGACTTCGATCTCGAAGCCCTTGTCAACGAACTCCGGACGTGACCAACGGAACTTCGGGCGTGTGGTGACGTCGGTTTCGCCATTGAGCGGAAAGACAGCCGACGGAGCTTGCGGAACGTTGTAGCTTAGAAAATTTACCAATGCCGAGTCGCGTGTATCATCGGCGCGGAACAGTGCCTTGATGCTGAAGCTGAGCGTAGCGGCTACTGGCAGGCCTGACAACGAGAGCGTGGTGTCTGTTGTGAGGGTGTCTAGAATGATCTGCGGAATCTTTGAAATTGTGTTCTGCAGGCGCACGCGGTAGCGCGTTGTGAACGCCCCCTCGACGTCATACCTCGAGCGTGACCAGCGCAGCGTGGTGTTGGTGGCAACGGTCGTGCCCGGCAGGGGGCTGATGATGGTAGGCACCGACGGCACGGGATCTCCCACGCGCAGCGTCCATGGCTGGGAAGCCCCCTTATCGGTGAGCACACGCCAGGAGTAGAGTCCGTCGGGAAGGTCGACAGCCGAGCTAGAGCCAGTCGTGATCTGACGGATGATAGGCGTACCACCAGACCCCACAAGCGGTGTGATCTCAAGCGTCCCCGCGGAGCCTGATGCGCCGGCCCAGACAAACTCGTCGCTGCGGCGGATGCCGATGCTACCGCTTGCCGGACGCAGATTCACCGGACGAAGATCTACGACGACTCTGCTCTTACCGTCACTTGTGAGCTCTACGTAGGAATGGGGCGTGATGCCCTTGTGGCGTGTAATGGAGTTGCCGGGCCAGACAACCACGATGCTGTCAATACTCTGCGCCGCACCGAGGCCGATGTGCAGGTCGTGTGTCATCTGCGACATACGACCTCCATTGACTGTTCCCGGCAGCCAACGATGAATCTGCTTGCCGCCAGCATAGAGCGTCAGACGCGCTCCGTAGGCGCGTAGGTGCTTACCTATGCGTGTGTCGCGCAGGCCAATGGTGACGGCCGACCCCTGCTTGGCAAGATCGTTACGGAAATACTTAAGGCTCTCTGTGCCGCTGGCGCAGATCAGATCCAGATCACCGTCGCGGTCGAAGTCCGTCCGAACGGCCGTCCACGCTCCATGGATGAACATCCCCGATTCCCAGGTGATGTCCCGGAAGGACTTTGCCGGATCGGTCGAGCCCAGATAGATGTGTGCCGGACGATTAGCCCCGTTCCCAAAGGCATCATAGGAGATCTGACCATGCCAGACGTCTAGCGAACCATCCTGATCCAGATCAGCCAGACACATGCCGGCATTCATCTCCTTGAACTTGATTCCGTGCCAGTCCAGGACGCCATCGGCGGACATGTCGTACCAGTTCGTGAAGCGAGGGTTGGCCGCCGTGGCCATGTTACGCAGAACGAGTGACGGGTTGGAGTACTGCGCCCGCGAGTCCGGGTGTCCTAAGTTGCCCACCAGAAGGTCTACCAGTCCATCGCCGTTGACGTCGCCCCATTCCGAGCCCATGCCGTGGCCGAAGTACTGCGGCTGCGTCGTAGGGATGCCGATAGCTCCGGTGGCTGACGATACTTCCGTGAATGTGCCGTCGCCATTGTTGCGATAAAGACGATCCGGCGCAATGCGATACGTGGCCACGAAGATGTCCGTGCGTCCATCGTTGTTGAAGTCGCACACCGATGCTCCCCATGTGTCATAGAAGGGGGCTGGCTCTCCAAGTGCTAGCTTCGATGCGGCGGTCACGTCTGTGAACGTCATGTTGCCGTCGTTGCGCCAGAGCTTGTCCTGGAAGTAAACCTCGTTACCGTTCGATTCGCTCCGACCGTTGGCGAAGAAGAGATCGAGGTCGCCGTCATGCTCGATATCCAGCCACAGTGCCGAGATACCGGGAGCGTTGTTGACGATCTTGCTCGTAGCTGAGACATTGGTGAACTGGCCTTTGCCGTCATTGCGCCAGAGCTGGTCGTTGCCGAAGCCCTGCATTACCAGGACGTCCATGTCACCATCGTTATCGACGTCGCCCCATGATGTGGGCCCCGCGGCAAAGGGCATCTGCACACGACGGAATGCGCGGCCACTATCGTTCTGAAAGAACTGTCCGGGAATGCATACATCGTCAAAGCCGTCGGCATTCCAGTCCACCACGCTGACCTGATCCGTGCGTATCGGCTTGCCATCGGATCCGGTTAGCCCCATACTCGCCGTCGCATCGATCAGCGTGGCTGCCGGACGTTGGTCAAAGGGAAGATCTACGACAAGGCGGACCATGTAATCGCCGCGGGCCTGGTAGTAGATACCCGGGATGTTGAAGAAGTTCGGATTCGGGGTGACCGGATCGTACTGAAACGATGTGACCGGTGACTGGCCGTTAGCGTCCTGCCCCCAGGTGGGTCCTCCCGTGCGCACGACATGCTGAATCACTATGCGGTCGAGCCCATCGAATTCGACATTATGCTTTGACACATCGACCTCCACCCAGCCTTTGCCTTGTACCGAGACCGTGGCCTCGGCCAGTGTGTTGTAGGAAAAGCAATACTGCGATGGCGGGATGGTTCCTTCGGATGCGTCGCCCGTCAATCTGATCTCATCGGTACCGGTTCCCGAGACGTAGTAGATCAGGATCTTGCGAACCTTGCAGGGCTGGCCCACGGACAGGATCACCGACTCTTCCCAGCCGTCCGTTAGTGCAGTCGAGGTCGTCGCCGTTCCGTTATCCTTTCGGACCGTATCGGTCCGCGCAGCCGAAGTGGCCGGCCACAGGCATGCCAGAGTGAGCACGCAAACAAGTCGAAGGAGAAACTGACCAACCATGATGAGCCCCGTAAAACATGAGGCTCAAATCTACTACCAAGGGGGCATCCCGTGATCGACTACAAAAGCGAAAGCGCGGCGATGTATCGCTGTGCGATAAGGTATAGTGCCAGGCCAAGACCGCTGACGTTGATGACCGGGAATACATAATGGGTCAGCGAAGTGGAGGGGGCGATCGGACGCAGAATGACGAAGCCACCGAGGCGTGGTGCGATGTCCGTGCTGCTGACCGCCGATACCGCCACGCCGAGTTCCTCGCTCCGCCGAATCAGAAGCTTCAGGCGACGTGTTTCGCGCAGATACTCAATGCCCCAGAGCGAGAGCAGGATGAAGTAGATCATCGTCTGCCCGGAGCGCAGATCACGAAGCTGCTCATGATCGATCAGAGCAAGCCAATGCATCCCATAGATCAGAATCCAGAAGCAACCGGCAAAAGAGAAGCACAAACGGATAAGGCGTCCGAAGAGCCGGTGCTGAGGATCGTAAACTGTTGTAAGCGTTTCGTGGAGCTGCATTGTTCTGGCTCAAAAAAAGAAAAGGCGCGGAGATCGTTTAACGATAACCGCGCCCGAAGGGTTCAATCAAAACTGCGGGGCGTTACTCGGCGGCTGCTTCCGGAGCTTCGGCGGCTGGTACTTCTGCTGCGGCCGGTGCTTCTTCGACCACCGGTGCCTTGGCTGCTTCAGCGCGCGCCTTGTCGCGGTGGATGCGGCGCTGCTTCAGACGCGTGTAGCGCGCGAGTGCCACTTCCTTGTGCTTGGCCACGGCGGCGTCGATCTCTTCCGGGGTAGCCCCCTTAAAGCCGAGATGACGGCGTAGCAGCACGCCTTCGCGGCTGAGGATTTGATGGACAACGTCCGTGGGTTGAGCCCCAACTGAAAGCCAGTAGAGTGCGCGCTCGGTCTCGAGGACCACGCCCTTTGGGGTTGTCATCGGGTCGATGTACCCGATACGTTCAATCGAAGCGCCGTCGCGACGGTCGCGTCCGTCGATCGCAACGATGTCGTAGAAGGGGTGCTTCTTACGACCACGGCGACGCAAGCGGAGTTTTACCATGTGTTCTCCTGTTCAGAGAAAAAGGTGGGAGGAAAGGAAAGATCAGCGACGCATTCCCGAGGGGAGGTTTGGCGCGCGGTTGCCCATCATGTTCGCCATCTTACCCTTGGTCATGTTTCGCATCATTTTTTGCATGTCTTCAAACTGCTTGATCAGACGGTTCACATCCTGCAGCGAGGTTCCGCTACCGGAGGCGATCCGCTTGCGGCGGCTGCCATTGAGCAGGCGTGGCTGCTGCCGTTCTTGGCGCGTCATTGAGAGGATGATTGCCTCGACACGGCCAAACGCCTTGTCGTCGATCTCTACGCCGCGCAGGGCCTTGTCAACCCCCGGCAACATGCCGAGGAGATCGCGAAGAGAGCCCATCTTCTTGATCATTTTCATCTGATCTAGGAAGTCCTCAAAGGTGAACTCGTTCTTTTTGAGCTTTTCTTCGAGGCGCTCGGCTTCCTTCTCATCGATCTGTGCCTGTGCCTTTTCGACCAGCGTTACGATGTCACCCATGCCGAGAATGCGTGAGGCGATACGCTCGGGGTAGAACGGTTCGAGCTGATCGACCTTTTCGCCCACGCCGACGAACTTGATCGGCTTGCCCAGAACTGCACGGATCGAAAGCGCCGCACCGCCGCGTGTATCACCGTCGAGTTTTGTAAGGATGACTCCTGTGAGCTCGAGCCGGTCATGGAACGCCTGGGCGGTCGTAACGGCGTCCTGTCCCGTCATGGCATCGCAGACAAAAAGGATCTCATGGGGCTTTAGCAGATCGCGCAGATCTGCCACTTCCTGCATCATCTCCTCGTCGATCGTCAGGCGTCCGGCCGTATCGACGATCACGTAATCCCGACCATACTTCTTGGCGTACGTCAGTGCTTCGGCTGCGATCTCGGCAGGCTTGCCCCCTTCTTTCGAGAAGACCGGAAGCGACATGCTCTGTCCGAGCATTTTGAGCTGGTCCACAGCAGCCGGACGGTAGATGTCGCAGGCAACGAGAAGGGGCTGACGTCCCTTCTTCTTGAGCGAGTATGCCAGCTTGCCACAGAACGTCGTTTTACCCGAACCCTGTAGACCGGCCACCATGATGATCGTCGGCGCCTGCGGGGCAGTGGCGATGTCCACCTTGGACGAACCCATGAGTGAGACGAGCTCATCATGGATCAGCTTGATCATGAGCTGTCCAGGTAGGACGTTACCCTTAACCTCCAGGCCAAGGGACTTTTCCTTTACGTCGTCGATGAATTTTTTGACGACGCCAAAGTTGACGTCTGCATCGAGAAGTGCACGACGCACTTCCGTCAATGCTTCATTGACGTTGTCTTCGGTCAGCTTGTGCTGACCGCGGATCGCCTTGAGGGCGAAATCGAGTTTATCGCTAAGGGATTCAAACATTGCGGTTTTTCGAAGACCGCAAAGATACGCATCAGCGTGTTACGGCAAGCCCCATCGAGCCAAGGATCTGGCCTGTGGCGGACCGGGTGACAACGCGGTAGGTGCCCTGGGGCAGGCTACTTGCATTGATCGTCACTCCATAACCACCATCCTGCGGAGCAAGCTCACCGCCGAGAAGGGACTGACCCGTGATGCTCAGAAGCTCGTAGGACAGTGTCTGGCCTGCCGCCGCTACCGGCACGAAGAGGCGTACTAGGTCCGACGTCGGATTCGGGCTGACACGCCATCCGGCGGTCACGAGATCGTCCTCACGGACCGATGTCTGGTCGGGATCGATGGCAATGACATTGGAGTTGACGTTACCATTGGCATCGACGAGGATCACGGCAAGGCCCGGGCCAGCACCGTTCGCCGCAGGGTTCAGGAAACCTGTGGCGATCATGATCGTTGCACGGGCCGCACCACGGAAGTCGCAGATGTACCCTTTGAGTTTCTTGCCGTCGGCATCACTCATCCAAACGGTATCTGTTACGGGTTCCGTCTCCATATACGAACCGCTCATTTCGCCATAACCGATCTTCGTAGCGTAGGTCACGCTTGATCCGGCAAACGAGACACGCGGAGCGTCGGATACGGCGTGGAAGGTGCGCACGCCTGTCTTCAGGGTCGGGTTCTTTTCCAGAGCGTTGTCAAACACCAGCAGTTTGAAGCGAACATCCAGTCCGTCGGGGTTCTTTGCAAACTTGGACGTATCACTTACGCCGGCGGCCACGATCGTGTAGGCACGTGAGGGACGAAGCGGAGCCAGGGTAATCGTCCCAATGGTATCCTTGTAGGCTGACGACGTTGCCGGAGCCAGACCGACAACAAGGGGCGTATTGGCGGGTACGTCCACGAATGCCGATGCTTTGCGGAAGGCGACATTATCAAAGGCCTTCGCGCCATTGACCCAGAGGTCAACCACGCCAAACGCGGGGTCTGCAGAAGCATGAACGATCTGCACACGGCTGGTCTGCGAGCCACTTATCAGCGGCGAACGTACAACGCGACCGTCCTCGAGGACGCTCAGCAGAGCAAGGGTGTCGAGGCTCTTTGCATTATCTCCGGGCGTCTTGAAGCCGCTGATGACGCACACCAGAACATTACTTGCCAGTGCGCCCAGATCAACGCTGAACGAAGCGAGAACCTTCTTTGCATCTCCAGCCTTGGTGAAGTCAATCGTGGTGGCTTTGCGATCGAGAACCGAAGCAGTGGTGCTGCGACCGAGGAATGCCAGTGATGTGGCAGCCGGCTTGGTTACACCGCGAGCCAGCACGTCGCCCGTTTCAAGGTCAGATGAGGCGTTGAAGAAATAAACGGCAGACTTAGTTGGATCGCTGTTTTCATTTGGGACTTCATATGCCGTCAGGGCCACTCCGATCGACTTCCCATTCG
The DNA here is from genome assembly GCA_040380835.1 of Ignavibacteria bacterium. GTDB lineage: Bacteria > Bacteroidota > Ignavibacteria > Kapaibacteriales > Kapaibacteriaceae > UBA10438. The sequence continues at coordinate 7,293 of JBEIIK010000051.1, forward strand.
GGTTTGCAACGTAGTCGGCCGGCTTGAGCACGCCGGTGAAGATGGCCATATAACCACGGTCGGCAGCCGGGGTAAAGGTCGTTTCGGTAACGGCCTCAGAAACTCCGATACTGGTGCTCGGGGCAATACTGATGGTGACCTCGAGATCGCCGAAAATCGCGGCCTCCGGCAGATTACTGGCCCGCTGAAAGGCAATATCCTCGGCCTTGGTCGTGATCCCTGCCTGTGTCACATACACGTCGACGACCCGTAAGCTTGGCTCGGGGGAGCTGTGCACAAAGGTTACGACCGAAAGCTGTGCGTAGGAAAACGTAGCGGTGCCGAACACCACAGTAAGAGCAAGAAGAACGCGACGGAGCATGACTAAAGCCTTTCAGAAAAACAATGTTCGGAGCAAATCTCCGGTAGGAGGGAAAACCGCCCGCATCTGAAAAAGTTTCAGCTTCGGGCGACAAATGTCGCGAAGTGCCCGTCAGCTCGAGACGCATACGATTTGTGATGCGGCACCACTCGGACGGTGCAGCCCTGATACCCACTGGTAACACAAACCGACGAACCTTCAAAAATAGTATCTGCACCGTCATGACCGACGGCCTGCATGATCACAACTGAGTGCGGCCGAACCTCATCGCGAGCGTCGATCGGCCCATGAAGCAGTTCCACCAGCACGTTCTCTGCCCGCAGTGCACCAAGATGGACGCGAGCGCGCGCCGTGAGATGCTCGCCGACATGGGCCGGGTGCCGACCCTGTACTTCGACGCGCACGATGCGCACGTCATGCCAGTATTGGTTCACGGAGCGCTCGAAAGCTTCGAGATCGCGAGCACCACGGGCATTGTCTGCGAGCATCATGCTTTGACGTTCATTCAGAGGTCCGTATGCCTGCATGGCGTAATCGCTGACCATTCGATGCGAGGAGAACTGCCAGGAGTTAGTGGCAATGCTGCGCTTCATTCGCTCGACCCATTCGCGTGGAATGCCCAGCTCGTCACGATGGTAGAATATCGGTGCGATCTCGTATTCGAAGAGGTCGTACAGCGCTGCCGCATCGGCAGCGTCCTGCTCGTGCTCGTCGAAGACCTCGCCGCGTCCGATCGCCCAGCCATTGCCGCCGTCGTAGCCTTCGGCCCACCAACCGTCGAGGATCGAACAATGCAGTACCCCGTTGGCAGCCGCCTTCATTCCCGAAGTTCCACTTGCTTCATGGGGCTTGCGGGGTGTGTTCAGCCAGACGTCGCAGCCGCGCACGAGAAGTCGCGCCACGTCCATGTCGTAATCCTCGAGAAATACGATGGATCGCTCGAGGCCGTGCGCCCTGATCTGGCGGTGCACGTCCTGGATCAGTTCCTTACCCTGCACGTCCTTGGGATGTGCCTTGCCAGCAAGTATGAACTGAATGGGGCGATCACTGCGTGTTGCGATCGAGGCAAGACGGGCCATATCGGCCATCAGCAGGTTCGCGCGCTTATACGTCGCAAAGCGTCGGGCAAACCCCACCGTCAGTGCTTGCGGATGGAGTGTCTCCTCAATGATCTCGGTCTGACGCTCCGATACCGAAGCATGGTGCTTGGAGAGAATATGGCGACGTGCGCCGCGCACCAGGCGGTGCCGCCGCAACTCGTGAGCTCGCCAGAGCGATTCATCGGGGATCGAAGAAGCCCCCTGCCACGAGGAGGCTTCCCATGGTTGCGAGCGCCATTGCGTGCCCATGCCGGCATCATAGACCACGCCTAACTCGGGAGCGATCCATGTGGGTGTGTGAACACCGTTGACAAGGCCCGTGATCGGGATATCTTCGACAGGGAAGGCACTCCAGACCGGCTGCCACATCTGGCGGGCCACCTCACCGTGGAGCTTGCTGACGCCATTGCGGAAAGCCGAGCCCCGAAGCCCTAGCACGGTCATCGAGAACTCTTCACCAACATGCGCCGGATCGACCATGCCCAGGGCTACAAACTCCGCCCAGGAAAGCCCCATGCCTTCGACGTAGCTGCGCAGGTAGGATTCAAGAACCGAGACCTGGAAGACCTCGTTGCCGGCCGGCACCGGCGTGTGGGTGGTAAAGGCCGTTGAACTTCGCGTCAGATGCCACGCCTCGGAGAATCCGAGGGAAAAGCGCTGCATGAACTGGTGCGTACGTTCAAGCAGGAAAAAGGCCGCGTGACCCTCGTTAATGTGGCAGACATCGGGTTGGATTCCCATGGCTGCCAGGGCTCGCATGCCGCCGATACCGAGCAGAAGCTCCTGCAAAATCCGCGTGTCGCGCGAGCCGCCGTAAAGACGGTCAGAGATGTCGCGAATCATCGGGTCGCTGTTGCCCGGAACATTGGTGTCGAGCAGATACAACGCTACACGCCCGACCATTGCCCTCCAGACATGTGCACGGCAGATTCCGCCAGGCACGTCCATGGTGATCTCGATGGCCGATCCATCAGGGTGATTCATGCGCTGGATCGGCAGGGCATGGAAGTCCATCTCCGCATAGCGCTCATTCTGCCAGCCACTCTCGGTCAGATACTGACGGAAATAGCCCTCCTGATAGAGCAGTCCGATGGCTACAAGTGGTAGGCCAAGGTCGCTGGCTGATTTCAGGTGATCACCGGCCAGAACGCCGAGTCCGCCGGAGTACATCTGAAAGCTTTCGTGAATACCGAACTCGGCGCAGAAATAGGCAATACACGAGGGCATCGCGCTGGCATGCGACGAAAACCAGGAACCCGATGTCATGTAGGAGCGGAAGCGCTCGACTACCTGACGCAGGCGGAACACAAAGTCGTTGTCCGAGGCCAGTTCGGCAAGACGCCCGTGCGGAACCGTCTGAAGCAGCGCCACCGGGTTGTGATGCGTCTGCTCCCAGAGCGACGGTGAGATGTGAGCCCAGAGGCGTGTGGCCTCCACGTCCCAACACCACCAGAAGTTCCGTGAAAGTTCAACAAGCGGGGTAAGGGGCTCAGGGATGCTCGGAGCGACGACGAACGTTGATACGGGGCGCATAGTGGCGCAAAACTACGTTCGGTAGGTCGGAACCTCCAGCGGCGGTATACTTGTCGTATGCTCCTGCCTGCCGATCAAGCCTCCATCCAACGAGTTGCCGAGCTGCTGCGTAATGGCGAAGTTGTGGCGATCCCGACCGAAACGGTCTATGGTCTGGCCTGCCGCATCGACCGTCCCCAGGCCATCGCCCGGGTCTATGAACTAAAGGGACGTCCGGCAGATAATCCGCTCATCGTCCATGTGTCATCACTTGCACAGGCGCGCGAGCTCACCGACGCAGCCGATTACCCCATTCTTGAGCGACTGGCCGCCGCATTCTGGCCCGGACCGCTGACGCTGGTACTAGGGCGCAGTGCGGCCGTGTCGGACCTTGTTACGGCCGGCCTCGACACTGTTGCAGTGCGCATGCCTTCGCATCCTATTGCACTTGAGATTCTGCGATTGACCGGCAGCCCCCTTGCAGCACCGAGTGCCAACGTAAGCGGACGTCCCAGTCCGACCCGGGCCGAGCATGTCGTGCAGGATTTCGGCGACCGCGTGACTGTCATCGATGCCGGCCCCTGCGATCATGGTCTGGAGAGTACCGTTGTTCGGGTCGTCTCAAACCAGTGTCTGATCCTTCGTCAGGGGGCGATCCCGACTGAGCAACTCAAGCGCGTGCTCACGGATATGACTGTGCGCGATGCGCAAGCCAGTGACCAGGCGCATCGATCACCAGGCACGCGATACCGCCACTACGCGCCGAAGGCCGAGGTTGTGCTGTGCACTACCATCGATATGCTTCGACATGTGCTTGTCGAAAGCGCAAATCACAGCACGATCCTTTTGGTATCGGCAATGACCGCTGCAGCCCATCCTGAACTCGAAGCACGGATCCTGACGCCGGCAACATTGTTTGACGAATTCCGTCGTGCCGACGGTTTGCAGGTTGAGCGCATCGTGGTACTTTGTGACGCGGATATCTCTGCGCAGGAGGCACTGATGAACCGTCTGCGAAAGGCCGCACAGACTGAAGGTCATACAAACGGGTAACATCATGACATGCCGCACCATACGAGTTATGAACCGCGCCGGACTCCACACGCGTCCGGCTGCCATGCTCGTGAAGCTCGCGGCAACGTTTGCCAGTGACGTGCACCTTGTCAAGGACGGTTTTCACATCAACGCTAAAAGTATCATCGGTGTGATGACCCTGGCCGCCGAGCACGGAACCGAACTCCTTCTTGAGGTGGACGGTCCGGATCAGGATGAGGCCGCAGTGGCCATCGCCCAGCTCTTTGCCACGGGCTTTGGCGAGCAGTAAATGAATCCCGCGACGACCATGTCCGAACCAGCATCAACACCACACATCCTGCGCGGACTGGCCGCTTCGGCCGGCATCGCCATCGGACGTGCCGTTGTGGTGCATGCCGAGTGGTGGCAGGGGGCTCACCTGCCGCCCCCTCGCGGAGATGCCGCCAGCGAGTCCGAACGCTTCCGCCACGCCCAGCAGGTGGTGGCCCATGAACTCGATAGTATTGCCGAGCGCGCCCGTGAAGAGTCACCGACGCTTAGCTCCATCCTCGACACGCACCGTATGATCGTAACCGACCCGGTGTTGAGTGCCGATATCATCGAGCGCATCGCCAGCGGCGTTTCCTCCGAAGAAGCCGTAGTGCACGAGTTTGAACGGCAGCGTCGTACGCTGCTGGCTTCGACAAATTCCATGTTCCGGGATCGTGTGAGCGATCTCGATCACATGAAGGACCAGATCCTCTCAGCTCTTCGCACAGGAGCTCCGCCAGTGCGCCGCGACGGGCACAGCATTGTGGTTGCCGATATGGTTTCGCCCCATGACATGCTGGCCGATCATCATCTTGGCGTGCGCGGCTATGTGATGCAGTCAGGTGGTATCGATGCTCACGCCTCGATCATCGCCCGAGACTTCGGGACCCCGACCGTTGTGCGCGTACCTCAGGCCATGACACGTATTAACGATGGTGACATGCTCATCATCGACGGTTCTGCCGGGGTGGTGATCTGCAACCCCGATGCCTCAACGCTCGAACAATACGAACAGCGTCGCCTGGCCGAAGAGCAGCAGCTCCTGCGTCAGGCCGAGACAGAAACAGGCCCTTCGCTGACGATTGACGGCCGTCGCATCCGCGTCGAGGCCAACATTGATGTGCCTGAACAGGTGCCCATGGCCCTGCGTCTCGGTGCCGAGGGACTTGGCCTGGTGCGCACCGAGATGATGATCGCATCCAGAAACGAGATTCCCACGGTGGACGAACAGGTTCGCTGGTATGGCGATATCTGCCAGGGGGCTGATGCGATGCCCATTACTTTCCGAGTGTTTGATTTCGGAGGTGACAAGATCGACGTCGGACAGACCTATGTCGAGGACAACCCTGCGCTGGGTCTTCGTGGTATTCGGTTTCTCTTGTCGCAGCCGGATATTCTGCGTGATCAGATCGCGGCGCTTCTCGAGATCGCCCGCCGGCGTGCTATCCGCTGCATGCTGCCAATGATCACCACGGTGGCCGAGCTTGAACGTGCGGTTGAGATCATTGACGAATGCCGAGCCGTATTCCAGTCCCGCCATGGGTCTTGTCCGGAAATGCCCCTTGGCATCATGATCGAAACCCCGGCTGCAGCCCTATCAGCCGATCTGCTGGCCAGTCACGTTGACTTTCTCTCGATCGGCACGAACGACCTGACGCAATACACGCTTGCGGTGGACCGCACCAATGACCTTGTCTCGAATGTCTCCGACGGACTTCACCCCTCAGTGCTGAAGCTCATTTCCATGACGGTTGTGGCGGCGCGCTCGGCCGGCATCGACGTTACGGTCTGCGGTGAGATGGCCGGACAGACAGCTGCTCTGGATGTTCTGGTTGGACTCGGCGTGACGGGTCTGAGCGTGTCCCCATTTTTACTCAATGATGTCCGAACGCGTATCCGTAGTCTTGATGCGCATGCGGCCGCTATGATGGCTACCGCAGCCCTCCAGTGCCGCTCGGGGGAAGAGGTACGCCATTACGTCGAGGAGTTTCGCCGCACCAGTAGCCTCGGGGCAACGTCGTGAAAGGCTGCAAGCCCCCTGGCAAGACGTCAATGATGATAGTCATGATGATGGCCGTTTCGGCAATCGTTACTATCGCACAGGACTATCCTCTCGTTATCCGCTCAGTCCGAATCGAACAGAAGGATGTCTTTGACCGCAAGGCCGATGACTGGTTCTTCGCTGCCGGCTGGCTCAACGCACTGCACGTGCTCACTCGTCAGTACGTGATCGATGACGAAGTGTTCTTCGACATCGGAGATGAGCTCGATACGGTGGACCTTCTCGAAACCGAGCGCGTGCTTCGTCAGACGCGTGTTTTCAGCAGCGTGCGTGTCCGACACGAGCGCTTCGGCGACAGTGCCGATGTAGTCATCGAAGCCCAGGATCGATGGTCACTGGACCCGGCCCTGGTGGTTAGCACCGGTGGGGGCATCTCGACGCTCGGCGGCCAGATCGAAGAGGTCAATCTACTCGGCAGTGCTTCTCGCACGAAGGCGCTGGCTATGAACCGGACCGAGAACGACATTGGTTTGCAGGGAACGCTCGACATTGGTCTGCGTCGGCTCTTCAGCAGCGGCATCAGTGCCAGCATCCTGTTAACGGCCAACCGGTACCGCACTGACCAGGACGTTTCTTTCGGGCAACCCTACTGGCGTATGTTCACGCCCTGGGCATTCAACGCTCGGCTGGTCAATGCCTTCGGCAGCGACTTTGCTTATGATGCCGGAGCGGCGCAACCGCGTCTGCTGCCGTTCACCGAACGCACATTCGATGCATGGGTCTCGCAAGCCGATGGCGAGCAAGACCGTCGCTTTGTGACACTTGCAGCGCGTGCAAGCGATGTCAGCCGCGTCGATCCTACGTCACGTCAGGCCTTCGACAATACGGCCCATCTGCTGGTTGGTTTTTCGTCGATCTCGCAGCAGTTCTCGCGCACGCAGTTTCTCAACGGCTACGAGACCGAGGACTTGCAGCAGGGGGCCTGGGGTAATGCCGTTCTAGGACGCGTTTTTTCGATGGGTAATGGCGGACCTTCCCTGTGGTATATCGCGGGCGAGGCCGAGCAATCGCATCTGATTTCACCCACCCTTTACGCCTTCGGACGCATCTCGGCCGGCACGGGATTCTCCGGTTCGAATGCACGTAACACTTCGCTTGATCTTCTGGGCATCGGCCACTGGCGCATCGATCCGTCGCTTGTGCTGACCTCCAGGCTGCGCTCACAGACCGTATGGAACTGGAGCGGTTTTCACCAGATGGTGCTCGACCCCGAGTCAGGTATGCGGAGTCTTGATGCCAATGCTCTTGCCGGAGACAGCCGCCTGGTGTTGAACACCGAACTTCGCTGGTTCCCGCGCGTACAGTGGTGGATCTTTGGACTGAGTGCCGTGGTGTTCCATGATCTTGGTACCGTCTTCAATCAGAACGTCCCGTTTCTGATGTCCCGCTACCGTAATGCCGTCGGTGCCGGACTTCGCATCCACAATCTCAAGGCCTCAGGGGTCAATGCGACATACCGCTTTGACGTTGCATATGACCCACTTACGGGTCGAGTTTCTGGTGTCATTTTCGCCGTCAATCAGCTCTTCTCCGCCTTCGGGCTTCACCAGTTCCGTCCGCCGCAGATCATCGGACGGGAGATCGACATTCAGTAACTCGCCCCCTTGCCATGAACGATGCCGCCATTGCCGCTACTATCGATCACACAGTGCTTAAACCTGATAGTACCCTGCAGAGTGTCGAGACGCTTGTTCAGGAAGCTGTCCAGCACCGCTTTGCAAGCGTTTGCATTCTCCCGTGGCATGTTGTCGACGCCCGGCGCATGCTGGGTGACGATCCTCTGCCCGTATGCACGGTAATCGGATTCCCGCTTGGCGCATCAACAACTGCGAACAAGGTGCAGGAGGCCATCGACGCTATCCGTAACGGGGCTCGCGAGATCGACATGGTAGCCTCGATAACGGCCCTGAAAAGTGGTCAGTACGACCGTCTTGCTGGCGATGTCCGCCAGGTCACAGCTGCCGTACATGATCATGGTGCGATCGTTAAGGTCATCATCGAAACCTGCCTTCTCACCCATGATGAAAAGCTGCGCATGTGCGACGTCGTCACGCATGCTGATGCGGACTACATCAAGACATCCACGGGCTTCTCTACCGGTGGTGCCACAATCGATGATGTTCGCCTGCTTCGCCGGCACGTCGGCCCGAACGTGCTCGTCAAAGCCTCCGGCGGCATCCGCGATGCCCAAACCGCCCTTGCTATGATCGATGCCGGCGCCGCCCGCCTGGGCACGTCAAGTGGAGTTGCGATTGTTACTGCTGCTGGTGAAGAGACTGCTGATTACTGATTACTGATTACTGATTACTGATTACTGATTACTGATTACTGATTACTGATTA
>JBEIIK010000052.1:0-15351 GCA_040380835.1 Ignavibacteria bacterium
ATGGCTCTCGCTCGGCAACGGCAATGGCTTCTTAGGAAGCAACACCGAGGATTTCATCGAAGATGCAAGCTGGGTTCGTCTGCGCGAGCTGACGCTCTCGTACGTGATCCCGTCGAGCATGATGGAATCAACGCCGTTCAGTGGACTGACAGTCTCATTCACAGGCCGGAACTTGTGGCTGAGCACTGCCTACAAGGGTGTGGACCCAGAGACGAGCCTTCTTGGCGCATCAAGTGGTCAGGGACTTGACTACTTCAACATGCCGAGCACGAAGAGCTATGTCTTCTCATTCAGCCTCAACTTCTAACCCAACGTATCGACACAATCAAGGAACTACACGATTATGAAACGATATCTCATTGGGTTTTGCAGTGCGTTGCTCGTCGTCCTTACGGCGTGCGACACCTGGATCGACCCAAAAATCAACGTCAACCCGAACACGCCTGAAACGGCAGCCTACAGTGTGGTGCTGCCGACGGTGCAGGCCGGCATGGCCTATGTCATGGGTGGGGACTTTGGCCGTTACACCAGCGTTTTGAATCAGCAGAACACAGGTGTGGACCGTCAGCACCTTGGCATCTACAACTATCAGTTCACCGAGAGCGATGTCAACAACGCCTGGAGTACGATGTACACAGGGCCGATGAACGACCTCGCGATCCTGGTCGCGCGTGCCAAAGCCGACGGTGCTCCACACTATCAAGGTGTCTTTCAGGTCCTCATGGCCTACGGTATGATCACCATGTCAGACCTCTGGGGAGACATCCCCAATTCGGACGCTCTTGCCGGAGCAAGTAGTCCGGAGCCGAAGTACGACACTCAGGAGAGCATCTATACGGCGATCAATACCATGCTTGATGACGCAATCAAGAATCTCGGTGCGGCCACAAGCAACCTCAAGCCAGGCAGTGATGATCTGATGTATGGCGGCAAGACTGCCAGCTGGATCAAGGCAGCCAATTCGCTCAAGGCTCGTATGGCCATTCACCTGGCCAAACGCTCCAGCCAGGCATCTGCAGCAGCTCTGGCTGCGGTCGCAGCCGGTATCAGCTCAAATGCCGAGGATTTCCAGTTCACGTTCGGTGCTCTGGAGACGGAAGGTAACCCGTGGTATCAGTTCATCACGCAGCGTGACGGCGATCTTACGTTTGGCGTGAAGCTCTCTGAGATCATCACAGCAACCAAGGATCCACGCGGCCCGATCTATGCCGTTGCCGATTCGAATGGAGCTGTATCGGGTGCTTCGCGCATCAACGAGTTCTATGCCGGTATCGGGTCTGCGGTTCCGTTTTTGACCTTCGCCGAGATGAAGTTCATTGAAGCAGAAGCCAACAGCCGTCTCGGTAACACTGCTGGTGCGTATTCGGCCTACATTGCCGGCATTACATCCTCGCTCCAGCGTTCAGGCGTCGGTGCTACCGACATCACGGCTTATCTGGCTCAGCCAACCGTCGATCCGGGTGCAGACAAGCTGACGCTTGAAAATATCATGACGCAGAAGTACATCGCAATGTACACGCAACCAGAGTCATGGTCTGACTGGCGTCGTACAGGTTTCCCAACCCTTGCTCCTACGTCAGGATCGAAGATTCCTCGCCGATTCCCGTATCCACAGAACGAGCGTCTTTACAATTCAAAGATGCCACAAGACCTAACGATCTTCAATTCGGTCTGGTGGGATTCGAACTGATTTTCTGACGATCGATACAACAAAGGCCGATGCATCTTCCGATGCATCGGCCTTTTTCTATTTCCTGTCTGCACTCGTTCCTTGCCTTGGCACAATGAATGCCCCCTTACGACGGCACTCCAGTAACCGTCGTGTACTTGATAACATGCTTCTTTTCAGGGTGCTGACGCTGGTACTCGTGGTTGAGAGCGACGGCTGCCTCGTGGAAACCCGAGAGTATGAGCTTGAGCTTGTTCGGGTATTCGCAGATATCACCGACGGCATACATACCTTCGATCGAGGTCATGTAATTCGTCGGGTCAACCAGGACGGCATTCTTGTCGAGCGCCAGGCCCCATTGAGCGATCGGACCAAGCTTCGGCGAAAGGCCAAAGAGCGGAATGAAGTGATTCACGGTCAGATCCTCCGCAGCTCCGTCATTGTGCGTAATGGTCACTGCAGATAGGGAAGCGTCTCCGGTAAGCCCCGTAACCTGAGCATCGGTGATCATGGCGATGCGTCCTGCCGATGCAAGGTCGCGCGCCTTCGAAACGCTGTCCGGCGCCGCGCGGAACATGTCGCTGCGGTGAACGAGTGTTACGTGCTCGGCAATATCAGCCAGCACGATCGTCCAGTCCAGAGCCGAGTCTCCCCCACCACCGATGATAACGCGCTTGCCGCGATACATCTCCGGGTCTTTGATGATGTACTCAACTCCGCGGTCTTCAAACTCGGCAATGTTGGCGATAGCCGGCTTGCGGGGCTCAAAGCAGCCCAAGCCGCCGGCAAGGAACACCGTTTTGCCGTGGATGACCGTGCCCCTGGTGGTGGTCAGGCGGAACGAACCGTCGTCAAGCTTGAGGAGTTCTTCGGCCCGCTCTCCGAGAGTGAACGATGGCGTAAAGGGGGCTCCCTGTTTGATGAGATTCTCTATCAGGTCACCAGCCAGCACCGACGGAAACCCGGGAATGTCATAGATCGGCTTCTTCGGGTAGATCTCTGCACATTGTCCACCGGGGATCGGCAGATAGTCAATAAGATGACATTTCCACTTCAGAAGTCCGGCCTCAAAGACCGTGAACAGGCCGCAGGGTCCGGCTCCGATAACGATGACGTCCGTTTCATGAACGTTCTGCAGCGATGATTCTGTGTTCATGCCGAGGCATCCTCCCGAGATTGTGATTTCGAAAACATGCGAATGTGAATACCGGCGCGAGATTCAAGGACCCATGACACAGCGCCGATTCCAAGCGCCAGGCCTTGGTTGATCAACCACGAGACCATCGCAAACACGAATCCCTCGGCAGGAGTTGCACCGTAGAGACTCATCAGCGCCACCTGACCGGCAATATGATACACGCCGATGGCGCCGGGCGTCGGGGCGATGGTAACAGCAATGGCTAAGATGACAAGCATCAAGGTGGCATCGGCTGGACCCACGGTCGATGTCGATGCGTATGGCAGGGCCTTGATAACGCACCACGTTGTGACGGCGTACAAAACCCAGATCAGCGTGGTGTAGACAAGAACCGGCACCAGCAGTCGTGGCGTGCGTATTGCATGCAGGCCCTGCCGAAGTCGACCCAGCGAAGCGATCATCCGCTCAGCAAGTGACGCACGCACTCGACCGATCATGCCAGCGATGACGCGTTCACCGAACGAGGTAAACAAAACAATTACAATACCCACCATCAGGATCACCAGCAGCACTGTCAGATTCGTCACCGCTACTGTTGCATCAGCATTGGCAAATAGTAAGGGGGCTACCCCACGCATCGTTTCAAACGTTTCGGCCAGCTTTGGCCGTGCGTAGGAGGTAGCCAGCAGCATTCCTATAAGCAACGTAATGATGTCGATGACCCGCTCGAGTACAACACTGCCGATGGCCGACTCGGCCGGAATCTTCAATCGCTGTGAGAGTACCAGCGGACGGGCCACCTCACCGGAACGCGGAACGATGGCATTGGCGGCATAGCCGATCATCACGGCATTGAACGCAGCGTCAAGGGGAACCGTAGCGTGAGCCGGACGCAGCAGATATCGCCATCTCAAGGCCCGGCTGACGTGTGCCAGGACGGCCGTGAGAATCGTTACGATCATCAGTCCGGGATCCAGGCGCAGCACATCGCGAGCAATGAGTGACCAGTCCTGAGGGCTCATTCCGCTGGCAAGATACCAGCCGGTAAGGCCCACCAGAACGATCGGCACTGCATAGGTCATCACCGAGCGCATACGGCTATGCATGCCCCTTGCCGGCCTTTGACGTTTTGCGACGTGCCTTCTCGGCGATGAAGGCAACCGCATGATCGGTGTAAAATGCCGCCAGAGCGGCTCCAGTATGTGATCCCTCGGCCGCAGCCAGCGTAAACGGTGTTCCGGTGGCTACTACATGTCCGCCGCTTGCGCCACCTTCAGGGCCGATATCGATGACCCAGTCGCTGGCACTGATGACATGCAAGTTGTGTTCGATGATCAGTAGCGTGTGCCCGTGTTCGACGAGCCGGTCAAAGGCCGTCAGCAGTCGGGCTACGTCGTGCACGTGCAGGCCGGTAGTTGGCTCATCAAAGATGAACAGTCGTTTGCCTTCGGCCTGCATGTCGAGATGGCCGGCCAGCTTGACGCGCTGCGCTTCACCGCCACTGAGATGCGTTGAAGGCTGACCTAGCCGGAGATATCCAAGGCCGACATCGGAGAGAATGCTCAACTTATTGACTATACGAGGGTACTCTACAAAGTGCGACGCGGCCTCATCGACGGTCATGTTCATCACGTCGATGATCGATTTCCCCTTGTAAAGAATTGCACGGGCATCGCGACGGTAGCGTGTCCCCTGACATGCCTCACACGGCAGCGTAAGGTCGGGCAGAAACTGCATTTCGATCACGACAGAGCCCGCCCCCTCACAGACCTCGCATCGGCCACCATCGACGTTGAACGAAAAGTGGCCTGCTCGCCAGCCAAACTGCTTGGCGGCCTGCGTTGAGGCATAGACATCACGAATCAGATCGAAGACCTTGATATACGTGGCTGGTGTGGAGCGCGATGAGCGTCCAATTGGTGTCTGATCGACCATCTCCACACCCGAGATATTCTCCAGTCCCTCGATGCGATCATGCAGCCCGACCTCGCCACCGTAGGAGCCGAAGCCACGGGCTATGCCGCCATAGATCACACCGTGCACAAGGGAACTCTTTCCCGAGCCCGACACACCGGTGACGCATGTCATCGTCCCGAGTGGCAACCGGACGGTATCGCCCTTCAGGTTATGGTGCACAGCCCCGTATACGGTGATATCCCGGCCGAGTCCCTTACGGAATGTTGATTTCGGAACGATGGTCCTTTCATGGCGCAGGTACTGTGCCGTGAGCGAATCACCGCCGGTAAGCATCTGCTCAAGGCTACCGCTAAAGACGATCTCTCCACCCTGTTCACCGGCTCGCGGTCCGACGTCAACAACATGATCCGCCATACGGATCACATCGAGGTCGTGTTCCACCACAAGTACCGTGTTGCCAAGCCCCCTTAGCCGACGCAGAATCCCCAGCAGTCTATCGGTATCACGCGGATGCAGTCCGATGCTGGGCTCATCTAGCACATAGAGCGTACCCACGAGCGAGCTTCCCAGGGATGAGGCCAGATTGATCCGCTGCGACTCGCCCCCTGAGAGCGTATGGGAAAGCCGGTCAAGCGTCAGGTACTCCAGACCGATCTCGCACAGAAGGCCAAGACGGCGCCGTATCTCGGCCAGCACCTGTCCGGCTATGGCCAGTTCATGATCATTCAGCACCAGAGCGTCGAAGTGCGCGCGTGCCTGCTCAAGGGTCATTGCCACAACAGCCGGCAGGCTGACGTTGCCGACGAACACCTGCCGGGCAGCCGTGCGCAGACGCGATCCGTGGCACTGCGAGCAAACGGTAAAGCCCCGGTAACGCGAAAGCATCACACGGTAATGGGTCTTGTAGCTCTTTACCTCAAGCATCTGGAAAAAACCGTCGATGCCGATAAAGCGGCCGAAGCCCGACCTGACAAGTGCCATCTGCTCCTCGGTGAGCAAATGCACCGGTCGGTCAACCGGAATGCCGAGGGCAGGTGCTTCGAGGATCAGCATCTTCAGATGCAACCCGAACGTCTCGCCCCGGAACGGATGGATGGCCCCACGCCTCAACGACAGTTGGCTATCCGGGATCACCAGCCCGAGGTCCAGCCCGACACTGCGGCCAAAGCCCTGACATTTTGGGCAGGCACCATAGGGGCTGTTGAAGGAGAACAGCCGGGGCTCTGGTTCGACATACACCACGCGCGTCTCGGCACTCTCGAAACGGGACGAATAAAAGCGGTCTCGGCCGCTAGTCATATCCCGAAGTATTATTCTTCCGCCACCGGCATTGAATGCCTGTTCGATCGAATCAGTGATGCGAGAGATCGACTCGTTATCATCGCGTACAACAAATCGGTCAACGACCACGTACACGGGCGTTGCCGTGCCGGGCAGCTCAGCCACCTGATCGAGTTCCTGCATCTCGGTTGAGGAACCGAAGATCAAACGTGCATAGCCCCGTGCCTGAAGTCCCTCACGCACAACATCAATGGTAGCATGCTCCTGTGGCAGTTCAAACAGCACGAATAGTTTAGAACCCAGAGCCGAGCGACGAAGCTCCTCAACGACCGAATTCGGTGTGTCCTTGCGGATCACCTTGCCGGAATCCTTATCGATCACAACGCCAATGCGACCATAGAGCAGACGCAGGTAGTCGTAAACCTCGGTTGTTGTTCCAACGGTCGAACGAGGGTTCTTGGTAAAGGTCTGCTGCTCAATTGCAACTGCTGGTGGCAGGCCGGCAATCGTATCAACATCCGGCTTGTCCATGCGGTCGAGAAACTGACGTGCATAGGCACTTAGTGACTCAACGAACCGGCGCTGCCCCTCCGCATAGATCGTATCGAAGGCCAGCGACGACTTTCCGCTGCCGGACGGACCCGTAATGACCGTCAAAGCGTTGCGAGGAATGTCCACGTCAACGTTCTTCAGATTGTGGACACGGGCACCGCGAACCGAAATCGTCCGGGTGCGGACGCCGGCGTTGTCAGGGGGCTTGGATGATGAGGTACGAGGCAAAGCGAAGGGCAAAATTATGGCTTTTTGGCGCACCTGAGCATATTCATGGCATGATACTTGCTATTGTGGAAAACATCCGGTAACTTGCCGGTCTTGTTTACGAAACTGTCAGGAAATGGAGTCTGATCATGGCTCGTCGCTGTGAACTAACAGGTGTCGGTGTGATGTATGGCAACAACGTATCGCATGCCAACAATAAGACACGCCGTCGCTTTTTACCGAACATTCAGAAGAAGCGCGTCTGGGTGCCCGAAGAAGGCCGCTGGGTAACCGTGAAGATCACGGCCAGTGCTCTTAAGACGCTCGACAAGGTCGGCTATACGGCCATGAAGAAGCGCGCGGCCAAGTAAGCCCCGTTCCCGTTAGCAAGCCACAACAAAAGGTCGCCCTAAGCGGCCTTTTTTCGTTGTTGTCCTGTCATAACTTGCGCCCGTTGTCGTCATTGCCACGGTGAAGCTCCCTACCCACCATAGAGCGTTGATCGTTTCACTTGCAGCCATCACTCTGGCGGCCCATCTGTTTGTCGTACCACTCTACGGACAGGACCGACCTTCGGCGGTCCTATCGCGTTCGGACTCGCTGCGCAAGGCCAAGGAGCTGTTCATCAACGGAACTACCTTGCAGATCCAGGGCGGACGTGATGCGGAAGCGATACTGGAGTTCCAACAGTCGCTGCGTTATGATTCGTCGGCCACCTGTCTGGCGGCCATCGCCCGCTGTTATGCCCGGCTTGGCAAGCTTGACCTTGCCCATGAATACATCGTAATTTCACTTGATCGCAATCGCCAGTCACGCGACGCATGGGAGCTGCTGGCGGAGATCGAGGTTCAGCGAGGACGCTATGACCAGGGCCTTCTGGCCTATGAACAGATCCTGAAGCTCAACCCTACGCGTCGGCAGAAGTTAACCCTAGCTCGACTTTACGAGCCCCGTAACGCCCGCAGGGCCATCGCGCTCTACGAAGAACTCAACGACAGTGATCCCGATCTGCAGATCCTGGCGCGCTTGTCAGACCTTTATGAACGCCTCAACGATGATGCGGGCATATTGCGCACGCTGTCGCAGGCCGTCGAGCTGGAACCGTACAACCCCCAGTTTGCAGCGCAGCTTTCCGAGCGCTACGTATCACAAGGCATGTTTGACGAGTTGCTGGCACTGCTTGCGCGCTGGCAGAACCGTGATCCCGAAATGCAGGGGGCTGGCAGGGTCTGGGCAGTGGCACTCTCGGCCATGCTCGAAGACACGCTTGTCAGCGGAATGTATCCGGAAAAAGTCGCATCCGCACTGGACGCGGCATTTGGAACGCATTCATCGTCCTGGCCTCTGATGGCCATCGGGGCGGCGCTGGCCGGACGCATTGCCGATACAAGCCGCAGCGTGCGGATGATGAACATGGCCATCACCTCGCAGATGGCCGTCGCTGAGACCTATCTCGAAGTTGCCAGGTTGGCCATCATCCAGAAGATGCCTGAGCGGGCTCTTCGGTACGTGCGCCTTGGTCGTGATAAGTTCAGTGGTGATATGCGCATGCTACTCATGGAAGCCTCGATCTACGTCGAGCGCGGCAATGATTCCATGGCTCTTGAGATATATCGTGAGGTGACCCACTCAGCCCCCTTGCTGATCGATGCCTGGGCACAGCTTGGATGGCTTCATGACCGGCATGGGCGCACGGACAGCTCAGACGCCTGCTACGAACGGGCGTTGCAGATCGACCCGCGAAATCCGTTCGTCTGCAACAACTACGCCTACTCTCTGGTACTGCGCAGAAAGGACGTTCAGCGTGCGCTGCAGCTATCGGCTACCTCGCTTGAATCCGAGCCGAACAACGCGGCCTACCTCGACACCTACGCGTGGATCCTGTTTCATCTTGCACGTTATGACGAGGCGGAGAAAGCTGCCCGCCATGCCATCGAAGTTGGCGGTAATGCCACGCATCACGAGCACTACGGCATGATCCAGGAAGCACGCGGAGAAATTGCAGCTGCCGTTTCGGCATGGCAGCGAGCCCTGGAACTCGATCCGGGGCGCACGCATTTGAAAGCAAAGATCGATCGATACAAGTAACACCCATCAGCATCTTCACGCCGCATGAACAAGCCACAAAGTACCGACCCGAATGATTACGAAATCCTGATCCGTCGACGCGGAGAGACCGACTACGCATCGTACTGTCCGCAACTGGCCCACATGATCAAAGGGCAGGCTCACGAAGAGGTAGAACAGGCCATGAAGGCATACGTATTGGCCTATATCGAGTCGATCCGTGTCTCAGCGTCCTGATATCACTTATGCCCTGGCGCGTCATTGGGAAACGCGACTGATGATCACGTGGATCGTGCTGACGTTTCTCACGTCCATCTGTGCGGTTTTCATGCCGATGCTGATCATCCCGGTCGGACTAACGGTTCTGGCCATGGGGCTTGCACTGCACATGGTGACATCGACCTTCATCACGCCTGACTACATCGACCTGAAGGGCCGCTCCCGCCTGATGCTGGCCTCGCCACCGGTGATGGTTTCGGCCCTGTACTTCGGTATGCTCGATCGGTGGATGCAGCGCATGGGATTTGGCAGGGCCTTCCGGTCATGGGTCGCCCCGCTTGCCTTCTGCTGCCTGATTGGCCCCTTTGCCCCCTCAAGCGCGGCAGTGCCGCTGATCGCCGGATCGATCACCTCTGCGCAGTGGCGAGTGCGGACGGAATCGGCATTTGCACTGCTGCCTGCAGCCGCAGCCATTGGCATATCTATCATGTTGCGCTTCGTGTTCAAGGTGGCATGAGCGTTCTCTCGCGACTTCGTGATCCTTCGCACTGGGTCAATCGCATTGTCTTCGTACTCGCGCTTGTTGCGCTTGAGATCCTCGCCATCGGGTCGTTTGGATTGGTTATGCCGTTCTGGATGTGGGATTTCCTCCCGTCGATGAGCGCCCTTATCATGATCATTTTCTGGTGTTCACTTGTCGGCATTGTTTTGCTTGAAGAGCGAAGGCAGCCTCATAGGGCTATGATGGCCACGGGAATCCCGCCCGGTGCACAGACACCGATCATGATCCTGCGAGGAGTGCTCTGGGCACTGGCAATGCTCTTCCCCATGGCCATCGTGGGCATCGCTCTTGGCGGGGAGTTCACCATGGAAACGCCCGCTGTGCCGCCACTCGTAGTGCTCAGCATCGTGATCGCCTCCGTCGGTGAGGAGGTGCTCTTTCGCTCAACCATGCTCCGTGTTCTAGAGGACCGGTTCGGCGCGGGCTGGGCAATTCTTGCCACCAGCGTCCTCTTTTCTCTGGCACACAATTGGAATCCTTCGGCGTCGATGATCAGCAGTGTCAATACCTTTCTCATCGCTGTTGCCTTTGGCACGGTGATCGCCCTCGGGGGATCGATCTGGGTAGCCGCTGCGTGTCATGCGGCTTGGAATGTGCTCGTAGCACTCTTCTTCGGCGCGGTGAGCGGACAGGATGCAGGGGTAGGCTGGATTCGATACATCCCGAACGATTCGTCCAAACTTAGCCCCCTGCTCATGGGTGACTCGTATGGCGTTGAGTCCGGACTACTTTGCACGGCGGTGATTACCATTTCTCTGCTTTTGATTCGTCATATCGTCGTGGTCGATCCATTCGTCTTAGCGGCACGTTACCGTGTGGGCTTTGGCGGCGGACGATCAGACGTGAATCCGAACACTGCGATGGAGTCTTCGAATGTTGCGTAGAGCTTTGCTGGCTTTTCTGCTTGTAGCAGTCTCGATCCCTGCCACGGCGCAGTGGGTTGCTATGTCCACCGATGCCGATTCGCTGGTGCAGCTCGGCACCAAGGCAGTCTACAACGTCGAGTTTGAAAGGGCGCAGGACATCTTCGACGAAGTCATTCGGCGCTATCCGACGCATCCTGCCGGATACTTTCTTGACGCGATGATCGAGTGGTGGCGCATCACCATCGGACAGCGCAGTCCGGCCATTGAAGCCAGGTTTCTCTCGAAACTGGACAAGGTCATAAGCGTCTGCGATGAAAATCTCGCAGCCGACTCCAAGAACATCTCTTCGCTTTTCTTTAAAGGGGGCGCTCTCGGCTACCGCGGACGCTATAATGCCACACGTAACAACATGCTCAGTGCAGCCGAAGACGGACGTGTTGCCCTTGGCATCCTCAATGACTGTCAGAAGGTAGCTCCGGCTAACCATGACATTCTGCTCGGCACCGGACTTTACAATTACTGGGCTGCGGTGCTGCCCGAAAAGTATCCGGCGCTGAAACCGGTGATGATCTTCCTACCCAAGGGTGATAAGATCATCGGTCTTGCCCAGCTCAAAGCCGCTGCACGCCAGGCCCGTTATGCATCGGTCGAAGCAAAGGTCGTGCTCGTGCAGGCCTACTTCGACTTCGAGAAGAACTCTCTGGAGGCCATCGAATTTGCAAAGGACCTGCACACGCAGTACCCACGCAACCCGGCCTTTCACCGTGCCTATGGACGCTGCCTTGTATCACTGGGTCCGATCGATTCGGCCGCCGTGCTCTGGCGCGATGTGCTCAACCGCTGCCTGGACAAGTGGCCCGGGTACAATCGCAATGCAGCGCGCGAGGCCCTCTACTACATTGGCGTGTCGCTCATGATACGGGGCGATCTGGATATGGCTCTGACGTATTTCTACAAGTGCGACGAAGCCTGCCGGAAGATCGATGAAGATGCCTCGGGTTTCATCATCAAGACCAATCTCAAACTCGGACAGATCTACGACCTGCAGGGCAAACGCGATCTGGCAGTCAAGCAGTACAAAAAGTTACTGTCATGGTCGGACAACAATGGTTCTCATGCCGATGCCCAGCGCTACCTTGCCAGCCCATATCGATGATGTCCGCCGTATTTTTGCCCCCTATCACCAACGGCAGATACCATGCAGAATGACCGATCGATCTGGCAGGAGCTCGCGACCAAGGAGCTACGGGGCAAACCGCTTGACGCGCTAACGCGCCGCACGGCCGAGGGCATCGACGTTAAGCCGCTCTACACGGCCGCAGATCTCGAAGGTCTGCAGCATGCCAGCACGCTCCCGGGAATGTTCCCCTACCTGCGCGGACCCTACGCCACGATGTACACCAACCGTCCGTGGACGATCCGTCAGTACGCCGGATTCTCCACGGCCGAAGAGTCCAATGCCTTCTACCGCAAGGCCCTGGCCGGTGGACAGAAAGGGCTGTCGGTGGCGTTCGATCTGGCAACGCACCGTGGCTATGACAGCGACCACCCGCGCGTAGTGGGCGACGTCGGCAAGGCCGGTGTGGCCATCGACTCGGTCGAGGATATGAAGACGCTCTTCGATGGCATACCTCTCGACACCATGAGCGTGTCGATGACCATGAACGGCGCTGTGATCCCGATCATGGCCATGTTTATCGTAGCTGCCGAAGAGCAAGGGGTGGAGCAGGCCAAGCTCTCGGGCACCATCCAGAACGACATCCTGAAAGAGTTCATGGTGCGCAACACCTACATCTACCCGCCTGAACCGTCGATGAGGATCGTTGCCGACATCATTGAGCACACCAGCAGGTCGATGCCGCGCTTCAACTCTATCTCCATCAGCGGCTACCACATGCACGAAGCCGGTGCCACGGCGGTGCAGGAGCTGGCGTATACGATCGCCGACGGACTCGAATACGTTCGCACGGCCATCTCACGGGGCATGCCGGTGGACGCCTTTGCTCCGCGCCTGTCGTTCTTCTTCGGCATCGGCATGAACTTCTTCATGGAGGTTGCCAAGCTGCGGGCTGCCCGCGTGCTGTGGGCAACGGCGATGAAGCAGTACGCCCCCTCAAAGGAAGAATCGCTGCTGCTGCGCACGCACTGTCAGACCTCTGGCTGGTCGCTGGCTGCGCAGGACCCGTTCAACAACATCGTTCGCACCACCATCGAGGCCATGGCCGCGGTGCTTGGCGGAACGCAGTCGCTGCACACGAACTCCTACGACGAGGCACTTGGGCTGCCCACGCAGCAGTCGGCCCGTGTTGCCCGCAACACGCAGCTGATCATCGCCGAAGAGTCGCGCATCACGGACGTGGTCGACCCGTTAGGGGGCTCGTACTACGTCGAGCACCTGACCGAATCGCTCGTGCGCGAAGCGGCGGCCGTGATCGCCGAGGTTGAGTCGTACGGCGGCATGACCAAGGCCATCACGGCCGGCATCCCCAAGATGCGCATCGAGGAGTCGGCCGCGCGGCGTCAGGCACTCATCGATCAGGGCAAGGAAGTCATCGTCGGCGTCAACAAGTACCGGCTAGAGAACGAGCCCGACATAGACGTGCTGAACATCGACAACACCGCCGTGCGCCAGGCTCAGGTAGAGCGCCTTGCCCAGATCCGCGCCATGAGGGATCAGGCCGCAGTCGATGCTGCGCTTCAGGCCATCACCGAGGCATCACGCAGCGGCTCTGGGAATCTTCTGGAGCTGGCCATCACGGCAGCTCGCGTCCGCGCAACCGTTGGCGAGATCACCGAGGCCATGGCCAGCGTCTTCACACGATACGAGGCACATACCATGGCGATCGAAGGTGTGTACGGGGCTCAGTACGAGCACGATCCCGTCTATGCAGCGGCGCGGCAGGAAGTCGAAAACTTTGAGCGCGACTTCGGAAGGCGTCCACGCATTCTTGTTGCCAAGCTGGGTCAGGACGGACATGACCGCGGCGCCAAGGTCATTGCCACATCCTTTGCCGACATTGGGTTTGACGTCGACATCGGCCCCCTGTTTGCCACACCCGAAGAAGCCGCACGTCAGGCCGCCGACAACGACGTCCACGTCGTTGGCGTATCGAGTCAGGCCGCCGGCCACACAACGCTCATCCCGCAGCTCATCAAGGCCCTGGCCGACGAGGATGCAAAAGAGATCATCGTTATTGCCGGGGGCGTTATTCCGCCCAAGGACTACGACGCCCTCTACGCCGCCGGCGTCAAGGCCATCTTTGGTCCTGGCACCAACATCGTTGCCGCCGCGCGCGAGGTTGTGGCCGCTATCCGACGTCACCTCAGCTCGCCCGACGCAGCCTAGCGCGTGATACGGGCCGGAATAGACATAGGAACCAACACGGCCCTGATGGTTGTGACCGAAGTCCATGCTGATGGTACCTTCGCCGTGCTACATGATGTGCACGAGCTTCCGCGTCTTGGCGAGGGTCTTGCCGCAAGCGGCCGGATCTGCGACGCCGCCGTCGAGCGCGCCATCGAATCTATGCGCCGTTGTTGTGACGTGCTCGCCCCCTACCCCGACGTTGTTGTGCGATGCGTGGCCACGAGTGCCATGCGCGAATCCGCCAACGGACGCCACGTTGCCTCGCTCCTCTCCGGCGTGCTGGGTCACCCTATCGAGATCATCGACGGTGCGGAAGAAGCCCGCCTGACCTTCTTGGGATCCGTCGGCAACACGCCGATACCAACACTGATGATCGACATCGGAGGGGGCTCAACAGAGTACGCCATTGGCGCCAACGGGATTGTAACGTTCTCTACTAGCATTCCCTATGGAGCGGTAAAGTTCACCGAGCGCCTTGCCTTCGAGCGACCAGTTTCACACGACGTAATCAGTGAAGCCATATCTGTCGTGGCAAGTTCGCTTGCCCCCTGCCGCGAACATTTTACTCATGCCCAACTCTGTGTTGGTGTAGCCGGTACGCCTGTAGCGCTTGCGATGATCGACAAGGGGCTTGCCAGCTATGACGCCCAGCTTCTGCACGGTCACCCAATGCAGCACCTGCGCATCGTCGAACTCTCGCAGCACCTGTGCTCACTTTCGCTTTCGGAGCTGCGCTCCATCCCCGGCCTTCACGAACGCCGCGCCGACATCGTCCCGATGGGCTCGGTGATCCTGCACGCCTCCATGCACGCTCTCGGCATAGAAACCGTGGAAGCTAGAACGACAGGATTGAGGTATGGGGCGGCGCTGGCGGCGCAAGTGTAAGGTTTGGGGTTTGGGGTGTAGAGTTTGGGCTTCCCCCGTTTTCGTTGTCAGAGAGAGTGTCGTATTGAACGAATATAGCGGCCCTCGAATTCAACCGGGGAAATATTGCCGATTCCCGAATGCCGCCGTTTCCTGTTGTAGTAGACGTGAAAATACCTGTAGACGTGCCGCGCTGCGTCATCAGGGTCTCGGAAGGGCATGTAAAAGGCTATCTCGGTCTTCATACGAGCCCAGAGAGATTCCATCGGTGCGTTGTCATAGCAGTTGCCAACCCCGCTCATACTCTGAACGATGCCATGGCGAGCCAGCGCGTCCCGAAAAGCTTGTGAGTTGTATTGCGTGCCACGATCTGAATGAAAGATGATCGGTTTTGAAATTGCCCTGCCGCAGCTCACTTGTGACACGCGGACTACCATAGGTGCCATTGCTCTGATCATAAATCGACCTGATGCGAACACGTAGGTCCCGATGACGCATGTCACGCTTTGACGGCTGGCGAACTGCCCAACTATGGTATCCCTGACGCGATACTCCCAACACGCGCGCCATCACCGACAGCTTCCATACCTGCCGATGCTCGTGCATGAAGGCGAACTTCATTTCTGGAGTTGCGAGAAGATA
>JBEIIK010000053.1:0-15311 GCA_040380835.1 Ignavibacteria bacterium
GAACGAAACGGTCGTCGAAGGATTCAATCGCGTCGGCCTCACCGAGCAACTGGCAAAGCAGTTTGCGATGAGTACCAGGGTGGTTTGAGGTGCTTCGCACGGGTTTGAGGTGTGAGGTTTGAGGTTTGAGGTTTGAGGTTTGAGGTTTGAGGTTTGCAGTAGCATCCTCACACCTCACACCCCACACCTCAAACCTCACACCTCACACCTCAAACCCGTGCGAAGCACCTCAAACCACCCTGGTACTCATCGCAAACTGCTTTGCCAGTTGCTCGGTGAGGCCGACGCGATTGAATCCTTCGACGACCGTTTCGTTCGGGGTCGGCAGTGAGCCGCGTTTGAAGTGCTCGTACATCTCGATAATGCTGGCAGCAATGGCAGGCACGTCTTTTGGGTCCGTGATCCATGAAGCCCCGTACCGCTCGGCATCTTTGCGGAGTGCTCCATCAGGGACGCTAACCAGAAGGGGCTTGCGGGTCCCGAAGTACTCGTAAAGCTTTGCGCTCGAGATCGTGTCGGCATTACGCGTGTTACCGACCATCATCCAAAGGGCATCGCTTTCGAGCAGCATGGAAACGGCATCGCGATGGGCGCAATAGCCGTGGTCGGTGATGATATCCATCAGCCCCATACGCTGGGCCACCTTGCGATACTCGTCGCGTAGAAGACCGATGAAATGAAGATCCAGCGGAATGTCAGGGCGCTCGCTGCGGACTCGTTTGACGGCCTTGAAGAACGGTATTGGCGTAACGATATCGTAGAAGATCCCCGAATACGTAAGACGGAACTTGCCGTCACTGCTGCGCTGGCGGGTGTGACCTTTCATGTCGGCCGGATCATATCCATGCGGGATGATCACCACCTCTTCCGAGGAAAGAAAGTCATGACGGCGTATCAGGTGCTCTTTGATGCGTCTGTTGGTAACGGTAACACGTGAGGCAACGCGAAGCACCTCCCGCTCGAGCTGTTGGTGCTTGTGCGAGTGCCAGTATGTCGGGTAGAAGTGGAACTGGTTCCCAAACCAGAGGTCTCGGTAATCGACCACCAACGGAATCCCGGTCTCAATGCTCAGCTCTGCCGCGGCAGACATCGTCGAAAACGGTGGCCCGCTGACAAAGATGACATCGAAATCGTGTTCCTTGACAAGCTGACGTCCCATCTCACGTGCCTGCTTCGACCACGCCTTCTTGTTGTCCGGAACATAGAAGGTATCGCTGGCCTTTCGAAGGATCTTACGGAAGAATTCCCGCGGCATCCGCACCGTGCCCTTGTCCTTGAGCTTGGCGTTTATATCCGCCCCCTCGGTTCGATGAATGACGATGTCGCGTCCTTCCAGTTCGTCGAGAAGCGATGGGTCATGCGCATAATACGCTACCGGACCCGTGGTGATCACATGCGGGTGCCAGCCGAAGTCCGGAAGGTACTTCATGAACTTCGACACACGCTGCACACCACTCAGCCCCATAGGCGGGAAGTAATAGGCAAAGGTCAGAACCGAAAGCTGATGCATGGATGGGCTCAGACAATCACCAGTTCACGTGGAGCCGTGGTCAGGATCTTTGGACCCTTTGGAGTGATGACCACATCGTCCTCGATGCGCATGCCGAACTTGCCCGGTAGATAGATCCCGGGTTCAATCGTCACAACGCAATTAGTTGGAAGGGTTTCCTTGGTGTTGACGGCTGATACGCGGGGGTTTTCATGAACCTCATAGCCGAGACCATGACCAAGGGAGTGACGGAAGAAATCTCCGTAGCCGGCTGAAGCGATGACCGAACGGGCCGCATTGTCGAGGTCCGAAGCGATCACACCGGTAACAGCGGCATCCAAGGCTGACATGTGCGCCTGGTACAGGACGGCAAACACATCCACGATCTTCTGTGACGGCGTACCAACGCAGAAGGTGCGAGTCATGTCGCTGTAGAGACCGTCCACGCAGCATCCGAAGTCAACGGTGATCACATCGCCTGATTTGATCTTTGCCATACTGGCGCGGCCATGGGGCATGGCAGAGCGTGCCCCGGCAACCACAATGATGTCGAATGCATCTTTCTCCGATCCCATCTGGCGAGTGGTTGTTGCCAGAAACGTCGCCACATCGCGCTCTGTCATACCGGGCGCAACCATTCCAAGCATCTTTTCGTATGCACGACTGGTGATGTCGGCGGCCTTGCCGATGCTGGCGATCTCCGACGAACTCTTTGGCAGCAGCAGGGCATCGACATGTCCTGACATCGGTACAAGTGACGCCCCTTTGAGGTGCTTCTTGATGCTGAGGAATCCGGCATGCGAGTGTCGCGTGGGATCAAAGCCCACGGACTTCATCGATGCTGTTGCGCCGGACCGCGCAAGTGAACCCCAGGGGTCACGATCGACGAAAACTTCGAGCCCCTTATGCTGGATAAGCTCTTTTCGCACCTGGACCTCATAGAGGTCATTGGTAACGAAGTATAGTTTCTTCTTTGTGACCACTACCGTAGCGTAGGATCCGGAGAAACCGGTGATGTAGCGGATACTCGGAAGGTGCGCAATGATGATCGAATCCAGCTTGTGAGCTGAGAGGCTTTGACGTATCGTGGCCAGGCGTTGCTCGGCAACGACGCGCTGTGATGAAGTTGGCATGGGTTATCGGGTGTAGTAGTTCGGAGATTCCTTGGTGATGATCACATCATGGGGATGTGATTCACGCAGACCGGCAGCGGTCATGCGCACGAAACGTGCATCAGATTTCATTTCCTCGATGCTGCTGCAGCCGCAGTAGCCCATGGCTGCGCGAAGTCCTCCCACCAGTTGATAAAGTGTGTCGGCAACCGGGCCTTTGTATGGCACGCGTCCTTCAATGCCTTCCGGCACAAGCTTGGCGATCTCATCTTCGACGTCCTGGAAATAGCGGTCTGCCGAGCCCTGACCCATTGCACCAAGCGAACCCATGCCGCGATAGGTCTTATAGGCACGTCCTTCGAGGAGAATCTTTTCACCGGGCGATTCCTCATGTCCCGCCAACATCCCACCGACCATGACCGTATCAGCACCAGCAGCGATGGCCTTGGGCACGTCGCCTGTCTGCTTGATACCACCATCGGCGATCACCGGCACGTCATGTCGTGCAGCCACCTCGGCAACGCTCATGATGGCCGTGATCTGCGGCACGCCTACGCCGGCCACCACGCGTGTGGTGCAGATGGATCCGGGGCCGATACCGACCTTCAATCCATCCGCTCCGGCATCGATCAGCGCCTCTGCAGCATCACCGGTACCGATGTTTCCGGCGATCACATTTAGGCCCGGCCAGCGGCTCTTGATGGCGCTGACCATTGTGATGACACCCTTGGTGTGACCATGTGCGGTATCGACCACAACGACGTCCACAGCGGCCTCGACCAGTGCGGCAACGCGTTCGAGGGTATCGCCGGCAATTCCAACTCCGGCTCCTACGCGCAGGCGACCGAGTTCATCTTTGGCAGCACTCGGGTGCTTCTGCTTCTTTGAGATGTCCTTGACGGTCATCAGGCCCACAAGCAGGCCACCGGCATCGACGATCGGGAGCTTCTCGATGCGGTGCTCATGGAGTACCTGTTCGGCGTCTTCGAGAGTTGTTCCGACCGATGCCGTGATCAGTCCTTCGCTGGTCATGATCAGCTCGATTGGATCGTCAGCGTTACGTGCAAACCGCAGGTCGCGGTTGGTAACGATACCGACCAGCCTGTTGTCATGGTCAACAACTGGGAATCCAGACACGCGATAGCGCGACATGAGTTCGCGCGCGTCACGCACTGTGTCCGTGCGGCGCATCGTGATCGGCTTACGGATCATTCCGCTTTCGGAGCGCTTGACGCGGTCGACCTCTTCCGCCTGCCGCTCAATGGACATGTTCTTGTGGATGATCCCCATGCCCCCTTCGCGAGCGATCGCGATCGACATGGCCGACTCGGTCACCGTGTCCATGGCAGCACTGATGATCGGGATTCGTAGCGTTATGCCGCGGGTAAGGCGGGCAGTGGTATTGGCATCGCGCGGAAGGGTTTCGGAGTAGCGCGGAACCAGCAGGACATCATCGAAGGTGATGCCCTCATAGAGGATTTTTTCGCTTCGCATGGGCAAAAATAGGGCAAAGCATCATTCTGGCTGAAAACAAAAAAGGGGCTGTGCATAACGCACGCCCCTTCACGATTTCATGACGGTGCTATCGACGAAGATCAGACTCCCTCGCGATGGGCACGAGCCGCCCGCACGCGAGTTGCCGCCCATGTTGCCAGATCACGTGCCGTATCACGGGCACCGCGGTCGCTGCCGGTGTTGGATGCCGCGTGTGCCTGGTCGTACTCCGCTTCTGCCGAAGCCAGGTCAATGCTGGCAGCGGGCACAAGTTCCTGCACGATGATATTGACATTATTCTTGAGCACTTCCACGAAGCCCTCCCGTGCGGCGAACACCAGCAAGCGGTTGTTCTCATCCTCGATCTTGATCACACCCGGTTCGAGTGAGGAAATGATCGGAGCGTGGTTGTAGAGAACCTGAAAGGGGCTGTGGGCGCCGGGTACGCTCACGGCAAGACCCTTACCTTCGAAGGCGGTTTCCTGTGGCGTAACGATGCTGATATTGAGCGTGCGATCTGCCATGGTTTAGCTCTGCGACTTCTTGTGAGCGTCAAGCACTTCGTCAAGCGTACCCTTGTAGCTGAAGAATGCTTCCGGCACTTCGTCCACGTCTCCGTCGAGAATGGCCTTGAAGCCGGCGATCGTGTCATTGATCTTTACATAGCGTCCGGCAAAGCCCGTAAACTGTTCAGCAACGTGGAATGGCTGCGAGAAGAAGCGCTGGATCTTGCGGGCGCGGTACACGGTGAGCTTGTCTTCATCCGAGAGTTCGTCCATACCCAGGATGGAGATGATGTCCTGGAGGTCCTTGTAGGTCTGCAGGATCTTCTTCACGCGAGAAGCTGTCGTGTAATGCTCGTTGCCGATCACCAGCGGATCGAGGATCCGAGATGTCGAGTCCAGCGGGTCCACAGCCGGATAGATACCCAGCTCGGCGATCTGACGGCTGAGAACCGTCGTGGCATCAAGGTGCGAGAACGTATTGGCCGGTGCAGGGTCGGTCAAGTCATCAGCTGGCACGTAGACGGCCTGCACCGACGTGATCGAACCGCGATCGGTCGAAGCGATGCGCTCCTGAAGGGCACCCATCTCCGTTGCGAGCGTCGGCTGATATCCCACAGCCGAAGGCATACGGCCGAGAAGAGCGGATACCTCGGAACCGGCCTGCGTGAAGCGGAAGATGTTGTCGACGAACAACAGCACGTCACGGCCTTCTTCATCACGGAAGTATTCGGCCATGGTCAGTGCTGTCAGAGCAACGCGGGCGCGGGCGCCCGGTGGCTCGTTCATCTGTCCGAACACAAGAGCCGTCTTATCGATAACGCCCGACTCGGTCATTTCGAGATAAAGGTCGTTGCCTTCGCGGGTACGCTCACCAACGCCGGCAAAAACTGAGTACCCCCCGTGCTGCTTGGCGATGTTGTGAATGAGCTCCTGGATGATAACTGTCTTGCCCACACCGGCACCACCGAAAAGACCCGTTTTGCCACCCTTGGTGAACGGTTCAATAAGGTCGATCACCTTGATTCCAGTTTCGAACATCTCCTTCTGTGTGGAAAGGCTTGAGAAGGCAGGTGACGGCCGGTGGATAGACCAGCGCTTGTCACTCGCGATAGGGGGCTTCTTGTCGATTCCTTCGCCAACCACGTTGATCAGACGTCCAAGAACGGAAGGTCCAACTGGCACCGAGATCGGCGCGCCGGTATCAATGGCTTCCATGCCACGCACCAGACCGTCGGTCGAGTCAATGGCGATGGCACGCACGCGATCCTCGCCAAGGTGTTGCTGAACCTCGCAAACGAGCGTTTCCTTGGCTCCGGTCTCGATCGATGTGCGGTCGACCGTGATGGCGTTCAAAACGGCTGGGATGTGGCCAGCGGTAAATTCCACGTCGACGACGGGGCCGATGACCTGTACGATGCGTCCCTTGTTCATGGTGTTCTCTTGGAAGGGGGCTTGGGAGGATGTTTTTTTAAAAAGTCCAGCAAAAATAAGGACACCGGTTGAATCGTCGGTAGAAAACTCCGCGGAGTTCTCCACAGCCCCTCCAAATCTCCTGCCAATGAATCGTCTGCTTCGCGGCTTGTCCGTTCTCTGTTGTCTCGTGACGGTTGCGCGTGCTGACGGGCCGGACAGATCGACATGCTCGCAATCGCTCGCATGGTTGGTGAACCAAGTAGAGTGGCTGGTGCCAAGCATCGGTCCGAGCGATGCCCTGCGTTGGCAAAGAGTTGTGGTGCTTCATATGCGCGAGCATGGCAACTCTGCGGAGGTTGCCAGCGCCGCCATGCTCTGGCAGGCAAGAAATCCCCCGCCCAACGTGCAGATTCTGTGCGTGTGGCGCTCGATCAGCAGCATGGAGCTCACACGCCGGATCGCCTCGCTTCCAAGGTCGTGGAGTCACGCGCGGGATTTCCGAGATACTCCCGGGCTGCTCTGGTCGGTTCCTGACGGACCCGTCTACGTTGCCGCCTACGGCGAATCCGGGAACCATGTCTGGCATGTCGAGGCCGACTCAACGATCGGTTCCGTGCTCGACCGGTGGTTGCGGCAGGGTTCGGTTCCACCAGATCCATCCTTGCCTCTGAGCACAACGGACGAGGGCCGGTTCGCTCTTGAGCTGCGTCCAACGTCGTCAAGCCGGGGAAGTGCAATCTCAGGCGTCGCCGAAAGGGGAAGACGATGTTGGGTGCGGCGAGGCAGTGGCGACATGATCCTGCGAGCGGTAATCGAGTTCCTGCAGCCCGATGCCGAGGTGACGAATGTGGCGACAGCTGGCAGTGCCGGCATGTTGTACGATCTCGACCTTGTTGTTCCGGCAACGCTAGACGGGGCAGGGATATGCGACTCCCTCGTGAAAGATCTGTCCTCGCGGATTGGCCTGATCGCCGTGCACGAGAAAGTCTCCTACGTTCGACCGATCCTGAACGTTGTCGATAGTGCCCTCTTGAGTTCACAGGCAGAGTCAGGACCTTATTGTCTTTCCATAGGCGAGGTCCTGCAAATGTGGTACCGCCGCTACAACGAGCGTGTTACTGTGCCCTACAAAGGGATTGATACGGCCGGCATCAACATCCCAATTCGCTGGGATCGGAGCGACTCTACGAATCGAGACCTTGTCCGTGTCGGACTGTCTGTTGTGAACAGGTGGCGAACCACGCAACAATGGGTTATCCGTCCTGTCGGTGTTCCCCAGCCCGAGGTTGTCTACCTGCTTGGCCGGACGTATGCCATGCCTACCATCGGTGCATTGGTTCATCATTCCGACGGGCGCACGTGGTTCGGGATGGAGGCGGGCATCGTTACCGGGAGACTCAACTCGGGTCACGGATTCTTCGGCATGATGGGATATCGGGTGTGTGCCGAATACCAGCATGCCGATCGTGGGATAGGGGGCTTCTCACTCGGTGTAGACATGAGCACCTTTATTGTTCTGCGCTTGCGCCAAGCCATGTACACGGACTTTACAGATCGGCTCTGGTTGAGTGTCATCCCTGAGATCGGACTCGGATATGTTGGACGATTTGGGCTAACAGTTGGCGGGACCATTCCCATGGTGGGCAATCCTGCCGTCCCGGCATCGGTGCGTGCATCGGTTACCTACAATCATCTTCCGGCAGGTGCGCGATAGCGGGAGACTCGCCGGTTAGGGAACGAAAACGGGGGTATGAATGCCAAGGAAAGCACGTATTTTTGACGCTGCAACAACCGCAGCAACCCAGTTAACTCCGTCGTTCAGTAACTCCGTCATTCAGTAAATCCGTAACTCTCCACACCCCCATGTCCTACATCCTTTCGGCCACACGCACCCCCATCGGCTCACTGCTCGGCTCTTTGAGCGATTTTTCCGCCCCCCAGCTGGGAGCTGCGGCCATCAGTGCCGCCGTCGAGCGCTCTGGTATCGCCGGCGAAGCGATCAATGAAGTCATTATGGGCAACGTTCTGGCCGGTGGCGTCGGGCAGGCTCCGGCACGTCAGGCGACGATCTTTGCCGGTCTTCCAAAGTCGGTCCAGGCCATGACCATTAACAAGGTCTGCGGTTCGGGTCTCAAGGCCGTGATGCTGGCTGATCAGGCCATTCGCTGCGGCGATGCCGAGATCATCGTGGCCGGCGGTCAGGAATCGATGACCAATGCGCCACATGCGATGCTTGACTCGCGCAAAGGCGTAAAGTTCGGCAACGCCCGGATGGTGGATCTGATGCAATGGGACGGACTCTGGGATGTGTACAACCAGGTACCCATGGGCGATGCTGCCGAGCTGTGTGCCAGCGAGTGCGCCATTAGCCGTGAAGCTCAGGACGAATATGCAATCGAGAGCTACAAGAGAGCTCAACATGCCCAGGCTCAGGGATGGTTTACCGAAGAGATCACGCCGATCACCGTAAAGGGGCGCAAGGGCGATGTTGTCATCGACACCGATGAAGAACCGACCAAGGTCAACTTCGAAAAGCTCACGGCATTGAAGCCGGTCTTTAAGAAGGACGGAACCGTAACTGCGGCTAATGCTTCAACGATCAACGATGGTGCGGCTGCACTGGTGATAGCTTCGGAAGCCGCCGTCAGGGCACACAATGCCAAGCCCCTTGCCCGCATCATCGCGCAGGGGTCGTTTGCGCAGGATCCGCTCTGGTTCACCACCTCCCCCGTGGAAGCCATCCGCCGGGTGGTTGCCAAGGCCGGACTTTCGCTCGAGGATATCGACCTCTTTGAGATCAACGAGGCCTTTTCGGTGGTGGCGCTGGCCGCGAAAAACCAACTCGGCATCCCGCATGAGAAAATGAACGTCCACGGCGGAGCCGTTGCTCTGGGTCACCCGATCGGTGCCTCGGGCGCGCGCGTGCTGACAACGCTCATCTATGCCCTCAAGCGCCATAACAAGCGCTACGGTCTTGCCACGTTGTGCATCGGCGGCGGTGAAGCCAGCGCCGTTGTCATCGAAAATCTCGGATAAGACGTGCGTACTCTGCACGCCCCCTCACACAATTGAATCACACCCTCGAACCAACCAGGAACAGAATATCATCATGGACATGCGCACAGTAACGCTCATTCAAGGCGACGGAATCGGACCGGAAATTTGTCAAAGCGTCATCGATGTCTTCGCTGCTGCGAAGGTGCCGGTGCAATGGGAAATGGCCATGGCCGGTCTGGAGGCCATCGAAAAGTTCGGTAACGGTGTGCCCCCGGCGACGCTCGAAAGTATCAAGCGCAATCAAGTTGCCCTTAAGGGTCCGACCACAACACCAATTGCCGGTGGACACAAGAGCGTGAATGTAACGATCCGCAAGGCCCTTGAGCTCTATGCCAATGTGCGCCTGGCCAAGTCGATGCCCGCCGTTGAGACACGTTTCCAGAATGTAGACGTGCTGATCGTTCGCGAGAATATCGAAGATACCTACGCCGGCATCGAGCACATGCAGACGCCGAACGTAGCGCAGTGTCTGAAGCTCATCACGCGTCAGGGTTCGATGGCCGCTATCCGCTATGCCTTCGAAGAAGCCCGCAAGCTGGGTCGCAAAAAGGTCACCTGCGTCCACAAGGCCAATATCCATAAGATCAGCGACGGTCTCTTCCTGAACGTCTTCCGCGAAGTCGCTACGGAGTATCCGGACATCGAGGCAAACGACATCATCGTCGATAACTGCTGTATGCAGCTTGTCTCGCGTCCGGAACAGTTCGATGTGCTCGTGCTGCCAAACCTCTACGGCGATATCGTCAGCGACCTTTGCGCAGGCATCGTTGGTGGACTCGGCGTGGCTCCGGGTGGCAACATCGGACGCGACTGTGCAGTGTTCGAGGCTGTTCACGGCTCAGCGCCAGACATTGCCGGAAAGGGGCTTGCCAATCCAACAGCCATCCTTCTGTCGAGCATTCAAATGCTTCAGTACATGGGGCTGATCGGTTATGCATCGGCCATCCAGAATGCTCTTGAGTCGGCCCTGGCCGACGGTGTAAAGACACGCGACCTCGGCGGGACTGCCTCGACGTCGGAGTTCACGGCCGGCATCATTGCCCGACTGCACCTCGAAGGCGTGGAAGACAAGACCGTTGCTGCCCGCAGTAATGCTGCTGCAAAAGCACCAACACTTATCGCCGAGGACTGGCAGTTGATTGGTGCTGATGTGTTCATCGAGAACCACGGTCTGCCGCAGATGCCCGAGAAGATCGGACCGTTTACGCTCCGTCTAATCTCGAATCGCGGAACGAAGGTATGGCCCGGCCCGACACCGGACATTCTGCTGGTCGACCATTTCCGCAACAGATACGTGGCAGACACGTCAGTGACTCGTGCGGACGTTCTGGCTCTGCTGCAGGAACTCACGGCACTCGGAAAGCATTGGTGCCACGTCGAGCTCCTGAATCAGGTAGCCGGCGAGGCGCGATATTCAAAAGCCCAGGGTGAATGATAGAACAGCCACCAGAGACTGAACCCTCACAAGCACCGGCTCCATCTCGGTGGAAGAAGGTGGTGTGGACACTCGCTCGGGTTGGCTACGGTATCGTCGCATCGGTGGTCATCCTGGCCACGCTCATTGTGCTTGCGGCGCAGACAGAGACGGCGCGTGCATTTCTGACATCGCGGCTAGTGCGCCTGGTCAATGACAACATTGCCGGGACGTTTAACTGCGATGCCGTCAGGATCGACATATTCCATGGCGTGGTTATCGAGCGACCGGTTCTTCTCTCGGCCGGGAAGCCCCTTCTCAATGCAGAGCGTATCGGTGTAGCATATGACATTGCGGCTCTGCTGGGGAAGACTCTGGCCGTCAACCGCGTGTTCATTGATGCACCTCATGTGTCAATTCGTCGTGGAGCGGACTCCGTGTGGAATGTCTCGCGGTTTCTGCGTCCGCCAGACACGACATCGTCGGCAGCACCGAACATCGTTCTTCGGTTGCGATCGATTTCGATCTCACGTGGGAGTATTGACGTCGATGACGCCACCGCCCCTGATGGATATAAAGGTGTTTTCGATCCCTCACACCTGGCTCTACGGAACGTTGAATTGCATGCTTCGGCGTTGTTAGACCTTCCGGCACGGGACTACATTCTAGGCATCGATCATTGCTCGTTCTATGATCAGCACCAGGAGCCCCTTTCCGTCGTTCAGCTCCTGCTAGCCGCGCGCATCCGACCTCAGGGCACGTCAGTTCCGATGCTCGATCTTACCACAACCAAAAGCCGCCTGCTCTGCAGTGCCGAGCTTGATGGCGTGGATATTGAAAGAGAGGGGATCGGTACGAACGTGTTGCGACGTCATCCGCTGAAGGTCACGATCGACGCCCAGAGAATCAACGGTCGTGACGTCCGATACTTTGTACCATCGATAGACATTCTCGATGAATACGCACTACGTGCAGCGCTGACCTACAGCGGAGACCGTGTGCGCATCGACAACATCGACCTGCGTGCCGGTGATGGTCACATTCGTGGAACCGTCGATGTTCGCTCGATCACCGTTCCCGGCAAGCTGGGCCTGGACATCGAGGTTCATGAATCGTCAGTGCGTTATGCCGACGTGCAGCGACGCATGCGATTCATCGGCCTGCCGAAACTCGACTTCCTGTCCCGCACCACAGCGAAATCGATTCGCCTGAGAGGACATCCATCCGACTCCTTGCGCATCGAAGCCGATGTAACCGACCGCCCGGGCCATGGCGTTGGATCGATGACACTCTATTTCGGGAAGGGGGGTCTCGGATATGCCATGAATGTCGACGTTACGGGTGGTGACCCTTCGGTTTTTTCATCCAATATCGAAAAGTCGTCAATCAACGGACGTCTCGTTGCTCGTGGCAGGGGCTTTACCCCGAGAGACCTGCAGGGTGTGTATTCAGTATCCCTTCGACCATCGAATGTTCTGGGGCGTCCCGTATCGCTGGCCCGCGTTGACCTACATGCCGAGCGTCCGGGCGTTTTGAAGTTCGACACGGTTGACGTGCGTCTCGGCATTGACCACCCAGATTCTACGACGGCATTCTTCGAAGAGTCTGAAACGAGACGATTCGCCATGTCAGGACTGATCGACATCTCCGACGCGGCCCGTCCCGCGTATGATGTGTATTCAACCTTCAATGCCCTCGACCTGGCTGCACTTTTGCGCGAGTCTTCATTGCCGGATATTCTAAGCGGAAGCATTCACGTACAG
Source organism: Ignavibacteria bacterium (assembly GCA_040380835.1). Lineage (GTDB taxonomy): Bacteria > Bacteroidota > Ignavibacteria > Kapaibacteriales > Kapaibacteriaceae > UBA10438. The sequence goes on from JBEIIK010000053.1 coordinate 12,249, forward strand.
GGAACCGGCATCGAACTTGATAGTCTGCTCGGGTCGGTCAGCGCTGACATTGAAGAGTTTGCCCTTCGTGACCGTGCTCTTCTTCCCTTTGACCTGTCCGTGATCAGTCAAAGGCAGGGGGCTGAGCGTCACGTTGAACTGACAGCTCCATTCGGCTCTGTTCGGCTGCACGGCACTTTCCAGCCAAGTGCGCTGATAGAATCCCTTGCAGACCTCTCCGTGGCCATCGGCCAGGAGGCTGCCGTGCGACGGGATCCCTTCGCTGCTGCTCATGAGCAACCCGCAGTTCGCCGCCGAGTTGCTCCTTTCATGCCGCTCGATGTTCGCTTTGAAATCGACGTCGCCGATGTTTCTCCGGTGAACATTCTTCTGGATTCGACAACGATCTCAACGCGGGCCCGTGCACGAGGACGACTGCTGAACGCGACCGATAGAATGTCGATGGACCTTGAAGCCCTGGAGCTTACGGACCTTTTACTCAACGCCGATTCACTGATCGTTGCGGCAGGACCTGCACGTCTATCAGGAATGGTGTCCGTTGTCTGGCGAGATTCTGTGACGTCGATCGACAAGCTCCGTCTGCGCGGCTCCGCCCCCGGCACGACCACGGTCAACACCATGGAAGTTCGTCGTGCCGCACTGGATGTTGACGGCGCCATGGACTCGTATGCCATTAGTGCCGGCGCAGATGTCAATGGTATCGAGGGCAGGGTGGTCATGAACGTGTCCTCGACGGCCGATACAATCACCGCATCGATCGATTCGCTGCATGTGACGCTTGACCGTAAGAAGGGGCTCGAATGGACTTCGACAAGACCCGCTACGGTTCGTGTCGCCGCTGCTGAATATCTGGTCTCCAATCTTCTTGTGCGTCGTCAACAGGCTGAACTCGTTGCCATCGACGGTCTGGTTTCGACCGAGCGATTCCGCGACCTACGCCTGCGTCTCTCGCAGTTCTCGATCCCGGATGTCCGGCGTTTTGTTGCGCTTCCGGAGGGTCATCCGCTAACGTATCTACGTGGGGGAATCACGCAGATCGACCTGATCGTCAACGGAACATGGAAGCAGCCGGAGTATCTGATGCGCGTCGATGCCGATGACATCACTTACAATGGTCAGCTCGTGGGATCGATGGTCGCTTCGGCTTCCTACAAGAAACGGGACATCGTTGGGACGATGACCATTCGCAACCCCCGACTGATGAACGAAAAGAGTGCACTGATCTGTGCGATCAATCACATGCCCCTTGACCTTTCACTGAGTCAGGTTGAAAGGCGCTGGGTCATGGATAAGCCTATCGATATCGATATGACGGCAACCAACCTCGCTCTGGCTTCTGTGGAGCCGTTTCTGCCGGCGGTTGAAAAGGTCCAGGGCTTTGGAAACGGTAACGTCACCATCAAAGGAACACCGGCCGATCTTGAACTTGGTGGCACAGCTCGATTCCGTAATGCGAGCTTTGTAGCCTCACCGACCAATATCCAGTACAAGGCCGAAGGTTCGCTGCACCTGGACGGTGAAAAGCTCTATCTCGATACGATCACTGTTCGTAACTACGACCGCGACCGACGTAACGGCATCGCCCGTGCCGAGGGTACGGTGACCTTTGACGGTCTGTCAGTTGAACGCGTTGACTTTCTTGTGCGCTCTCCCGGACTCCTGGTAATGAATAAGGGATCGCAGGTACGCAATCCGAAGATCTTCGGTGATGTCGTCATTGCCAACGGCAAGAGCGGTCCGATCAAGTTCTATGGTACGCTGGATGAGCCCCATCTAGATGGCGACGTCGATGTGCTGTTTGCCGACATCGTGTTTCCACAGGAGCGCGAAGGGGCCAAGGCCCGATATACATCCTTCATCTACAACCGATCATCAGACTCGTTACGCCGGTACAATAGCGTCATGGACGTGCTGCGTCAGGACACCGCCGCTCTGGCTGCACAGATGATGCGAAGCGGCCTGCAGGATGTCGGCAAGGCTGTGGAGAATATCATAAAGACCACGACGGCGTCGTTCTCCGATATCCTTCGCTACGACCTCAACGTCTATCTCAAGGGGCGCACGCTGATGACCATGGTCTTCGGTGTCTTTGAGATACTCATCGCTGACCTTGAACCCGTAGATGCGAATGTACCGCTGGTCTTCACCGGACGTTTCGTGGACAATTCGACCAACCTGCGCGGACGTGTGCGCGTTAAGGACGGCACCAGCACGTACAAGTTCTACAAGCCGTTCCTGGCCAGTGGCACGCTGGACTTCACGTTAGGGGGCCTGTCAAATCCCACGCTTGACCTAACCGCGGTCTATCGTGACCGTCGCTTTGTGAATGAACGCCCTGAAGATTTCCGCGTCGAGATCGCCATCACCGGTACGAAGCAGAAACCGATCGCACGATGGTCAGTCTATCGTAATGACCGCAAGCAGCAGGGCGATTCGGCCAAGATCACCGGTGACGCACTCATGCTCATTCTGCTTGGCAGAACCCAAGATGAACTGGTCTCCACCGGCCAGGGCAACCTGGTTGGCGAGGTGAATGCATCTCTATCGGCCGTTGCCACATCTGCCCTTGGGGACCTGCTGAGTGGAATCGGCGGCGTAGTTCAAAGCGTTCAGATGGACCTCGGCGCCGACGTCTCCCAGACCCGTCTGACCGTCTCAGGTCAGCTCTGGAGCGATGTCTCATACCGCCTCACCGGACAGGTCAGCGACTTCGCCGGCAACAGCACCATCACCGTTACCGTGCCCTTCACGGTCATCAACAATTCGGATGCCATGCGCTACCTCAAACTCGATGTCTCCCGCTCAGTTAATAACACGGGCAACATCACCCGCTTCCAACGCCTCTGGGAAGTGAAGTTCGGAGCGAGGCTCCCCTAGGTGTGAGTTTTGAGGTGTGAGGTTTTAGGGGTGAGGTTGACCGCGAAGCGTCCCTCCGCAGCGAAGCTGCCCCCCCACGCGAAGCGTCCCTCCGCAGCGAAGCTGCCCCTCCACGGCGCAGCCGTCCCTCCGCAGCGAAGCTGCCCCTCCACGCGAAGCGTCCCTCCGCAGCGAAGCTGCCCCTCC
>JBEIIK010000054.1:0-15219 GCA_040380835.1 Ignavibacteria bacterium
GGTGGGGCATGCCACATCGATCGGATATTACGCACAGCACCAGGCCGACTCCATGGACGGCTTCCAGACGGTGTATGAGATCATGGAGCAAGGGGCTCCTCCGGAAATGCGCTCGCGCCTGCGTACACTGCTGGGGGCATTCCTGTTCAAGGGCGATGACATCCACAAGCGCGTCAGCGTTCTAAGCGGTGGCGAAAAGTCGCGGCTAGCCCTTGCGCGCCTCCTACTGCAGCCATACAACCTGCTCATCCTTGACGAGCCGACGAACCACCTGGACATGCTTTCGAAGGAAGTGTTGAAGGAAGCCCTGATGGCCTATGACGGAGCCATGATCGTTGTGTCGCACGACCGCGACTTCCTCGACGGACTCACCGAAAAGATCATCGCCTTCCGACACGGCACGCTCAAAGAGTATGAGGGCGACGTGGATACGTACCTCAAGCTCCTTGGCGACCCCCGACTGCAGTCAGCTCCGCCCCCTCACGAGATCCCGCTGGGGCACGCCCCGGCAGCCGCACCGGCCAGGTCCGCCGCTCAGATCCGTGAAGAGCAGAAGGCTCTTGAAAAAGAAAAGCGCAAGGCCGAGCGCCGCATTGCCGAGATCGAAAAGCAGATAGGCGTGCAGGAAAAGACCATCGCCGAATTGGAGGTCACCCTTGCCGACCCTGATCTTTACAAGGATCCCGTCAAGCAGCACAAGAGCGTCACCACCTACGAAACTGCAAAGCGTGTTCTGGCTTCACTCATGGACGAGTGGAGTACACTCATGGAAGTTGTTTCAGCAGAATCGTAGGAGACACGTATGACCCGGCACATTCTGACAGTCATCGCCCTTGCCGCTCTGATAAGCCCCTTTGCAGCATTGTCGCAGCAAGCTCCGCCGCTGCAAGCGCCCCGAACCATCACCGTTACGGGTGAGGCCGAGATGACGATGAGTCCGGACCGTGCCATGGTAACGATCGGCGTGGAGACATGGGGTAAGAACATCATGTCCATCAAGGCCGACAACGGCAAACGCGTCAAGGCAATTCTTGATGCCGTCAAGGGGCTTGGCATTCCCGCCAAAGACATCATGACGCGCGATCTGTCGATTCAGCCCGAGTACACGTGGAAGGATGACCGTCGGGAGTTCATCCGCTACCGCATGCGCAACGTTGTGGTCATCACCGTGAATGACCTCACAAAGGTCGAAGACGTTGTCAACGCCGGCGTGAACGAGTCGAGCAACGTCCTGGAGGGTGTATCCTTCTCCACAAAGGATGCTGGCCGAATCCAAGACTCGCTGCAGATCCAGGCAGCACGTAACGCCCGCGCTAAGGCCGTTGCTCTGGCCGACGCTGTTGGTGCAAAGGTGGGTGATGCCATCACGATCACGGAATCGCAGACCATCGAGCCTCGGCCAGTGTATGCTATGAGAGCAATGGCAATGGCAAGCGATGAAGCCCCCTCCACTCCCGTCGAATCAGGTCAGCTGACGCTCAAATCAACCATCAACATCGTGTTCGAACTCAAATGATCAACGGCAAGCGGATCGTGGTGGTCATGCCGGCCTACAATGCCGAGAAGACCCTGGAAATGACCTATCGGGAGATCCCGATGGACATCGTCGATGAGGTCATCCTTGTTGATGACCATTCGCGCGACAACACAACGCAGCTGGCTCACGACCTGGGCATTGACCACGTGATCCGGCATGATATGAACCGTGGCTACGGCGGAAATCAGAAGACGTGCTATGCAAAGGCCCTCGAGTGCCGAGCGGATGTTGTTGTCATGGTCCACCCCGACTACCAATACACGCCCCTTCTCATCCCTGTGATGGCGTGGATGATCGCCAATGACGTCTATCCAGTTGTGCTTGCCTCCCGCATTCTCGGAAACGGGGCTCACAAGGGCGGCATGCCACTCTACAAGTACATCGCCAACCGAGCGCTGACGTTCATCCAGAACATGCTGGTGAGTCAGAAGCTGTCCGAGTACCACACCGGTTACCGCGCCTTCTCACGTGAAGTTCTCGAGAGGATCAATCTCGAAGCCAACAGCGATGACTTCGTGTTCGACAACCAGATGCTGTCGCAGATCATCATGGCCGACTTCTCCATCGGCGAAGTAACGTGTCCGACGAAGTACTTTGACGATGCCTCATCGATCAACTTCCGCCGGAGTACGATCTACGGCTTCGGCGTGCTGTTCACGAGCCTGCAACACCGGCTGCACAAGCTCGGTCTGGTCAAGAACGCCCGGTACTCATGAGTCTCGGATCATGTGCGTAATTTCCGCCCATGATTCTGACCGATGCCGAGATCCTGGCCTGTATGGAGGCCGGAACCATCAAGATCGAGCCGTTTGACCCTGCGTGTCTTGGCTCAAACTCCTACGACGTGCACCTGGGACGCATGCTCGGGGAGTACGTCAACCGTGAGCTCGACGCCAAGCGTCACAACAAAATCGAGCTCTACCCGATCCCGGACGAAGGGATCGTACTGTTGCCGGAAAAGTTCTACCTGGGCGTTACCGAAGAGTACACCGAAACACATGCCCATGTACCGTTTCTCGAGGGCAAGTCCAGCGTTGGACGTCTTGGCATTGACATCCATGCCACTGCCGGCAAAGGCGACATCGGCTTCTGCAACTTCTGGACGCTCGAGATCAGCGTCAAGCAGCCTGTGCGAGTCTATGCTGGCATGCCCATCGGCCAGCTCATCTACTTCATGGTCCAGGGCACAGTCATCAACCCCTACAACAGCAAGCCATCGGCCAAGTACAACGCCAAGGTTCAGGCCCCTGTTGAGTCCATGATGTGGAAGAACTTCCCCGAAGATGAACGTAAAGGATAACCTCCGTATGTGGAAGCTGCTGTTCATCGCTGTTCTCACCATCACGCTTATCTCCTGCGAAGAGGATGAAGGGGGCTCCGTGAGCGGATTCAATGAGCAGGTGATCCTGGATCTGCGTCAGGCCAAAGACGAAGCATTTCGATCGAGCACCACAAGCCCCTTGTCGGAAGAGAAGCGCGCATCGTTCACCGGACTGCGCTACTTCGACCCGGATGAGAGCTACGTCGTAGATGCTGCCTTTGCACCCACCTCCACCGGTGACACCATCATCATGCAAACGTCCACGGACGAGATGCGCAAGGCCGTGCGCGCCGGTTGGTTCAGCTTTACGCTCAAAGGTGGCACGCACCGGCTTGCGGCCTACACGTTTGTGGGCAATGAGGGCACGTCGTTCTTTGTGCCATTCACCGACAAAACCACCGGACGTGAGACCTATTCTGCCGGACGGTATCTGGACATCCCCAAGGTTGACGGTAGTGAGTATGTGATCGACTTTAACGAAGCGTACAATCCCTACTGTGCCTACAGCGACCGGTTCTCATGTCCGCTTGTTCCCAAAGAGAACAGCCTGGACGTAGCCATCCGTGCCGGGGAGAAGAAGTGAGAGTTGTCCTTATCATTCTGTTCGTCGCTATCGCTCTGCCGTCGTGCCTGTTCGTCAAGGCCCCCGATGAGAAGTTCGACGTGCAGAATGTGGCACTCAGTCCGCAACCCGAGATCCCGATGAGCGACGACCTCGTTCGCACACGTGCCGGGGATCTTATCGCGCTGCTACCGCGGTCATGGGTCTTTCTCGATACGAAGAATGAGGCCTCTGCCGAGATCATCTCCGTAGCCGTGAATCCTGACTACACGCTGACCATGGTCGTGTCGGCCATCCCCGGCGCGGAGTCATCCAAGGAATCGATCGAATCAGACGGTCTGCTTGGCCTTGCACGGGCTACCTTCCAAAAGCACGTCCGCAAGACCGGAGGTCAGGCCAAGCTCGTCGGATCATACCGAATCGCCCAGCTTGGTGCCCGTCGGTTTGCAGCGTTCGACTTCAGCACCAACGGCGGTAGTCTGCGCACACGCTGTGCCGTGTGCGTTTCGTCGCTTGGCAACAATTACGAGATCGCCTTGGCGCCCCTTACCGTTACGGGCAAGGACGTACCCGACCCGCTTGAGCAGGAACGTGTTTTCCGCTCCATCCTTGCCACTGTCCAGTACTGACCATGGAACTGTCACCCGAAACGGAAGCCGTCATAAACTTTCTTAACGACTCCGTGGAAGGGGGCCTGCGCAAACGCAATGATGTCGCCATCATACTCGAGCTTGCCATGCGGTCGGACAATTCCGAGACATTTAACGCGATCACTCTCACCGGTACCGCCGCGTGGAAGGTCTATGGCACCCTGCGCCGCGTCCGCCCGGGCGATGAAGGCTACCGCCTCCTCGAAGAAGAGTTCGCCCGTCAGCTCAATACCCTGCGCGAAAACATCGCCCTTCTCATGCCCGATGCCAGCGACGACACCCTGCGCCGCTTTGATGACATCTATTTCGGCATGTCCCAGGGCGTTATGCGCAACCTTGTGGACCTCTCGCATGATCTGGCGAAGATTAAGGATCTGCAGAGGTAGGTGTGAGGTTTGAGGTGTGAGGTTTGAGGTCATTCGTCATTGGTCATTCGTCATTGGTCATTCGTCATTCTTCATTGGTAACTGGTCACTAAACCGCCGATACTCATCGGCTTCCAATCCATAACTAATGGCGTTGTGCTCATGCAGGGTACGAAACACTTCGACTAAGATCCTGGTTACGTTCTGGACATCTCGTTTTGGGACGACCTCGATTGCCTTCTGACGCAGATGGCTCTCTGAGGCAGACTGCAAGCCCCGCACCACGTCGCAGACGATGGTGTTGATCTCTGCATCATAGCGCATCCAGACGGGGTCGGGGTCGATGTCAACGTTCTGCAAGGCCATATAGCGACGGCAGGACATGGTGTATGCCCAGATAAAGACATCGCGCAGAAGCTCTACTCGATTGAGCTCATAGACTCCGAGGAGTCCCTCCACATAGGCCCTTTGAGGAACATTGATGAAGGAGAGAGGGCAGAGGTTATTGGTGATGAGCGGGATGTTAGCGGCGAGTCGCGAGACGCGCTTGTTCACATCGACGAACGGTTGCAGGTACGGAAGATGAACCATCAGAAAAAATGATTGTTCGAACGGATCTTCAATAGCACGTGCCTTTTCCAACACCTCACTGAACAGCTCTTCTATCTGCTGAGGAACATCCAAAGGGAGATACGTTGTGCCGCTGACATCAACTGGCATCTGGCGCAGACGTCCGCAGTTGGCTGTGTCGGCAAGTAGCTTCTTCGACAGGATGGCATGCAGATGCAAGATCGTGGCAGGGTCACATTCAATTCGATCAGCCATCTTGACGATGAACTCGATCGCTGACTTGTGATTAAGGATCATGTTTGCTTCACGCCGCTCTTTTCCAACGGCTGCCTGGCCATGCTCGATCAGCTTCTGTGTATCAAGGAGTGAATAGGTGTTTCCCTCGAGACGACTCGATGCCCAAGACAGATCAATCAACAGTCTCGGCAGTATACTTCGAGCATACGTACCGGCAGGCCGATCCTGTAGATGGGATCTACCGATCCGAAAAAGGTCCGCACGTAGCGACTCCGACAGATAAAATGTCTCGTTTGGATGATACGCTGAAAGGAACGAGCGGTTGTAGGAAACGTAGTCTCGCTGGTGAAGCGGAAGCCGTACCCTGTCGAGCACGTGCTGACCTTCATCCGATACCGGCACATATGAGATCTCACCATGAACGTCGGCGACGCGCAATGGAGTATCTCGTCCCTGTTCGGCTCTTCCATAGATGCGATACCGTACCGCCCTTCCCCTTCCATTGCGGATAATCCTTTCACTCTGCGCCAACTCCGTAACGCGCCTCTGCAATGTTCGCCTGCTCATGACCGAACTCAACATGCTAGACAGCAGGTCAACCCCTATCCCATCAGGAAAGGCGGCTATCTCCGTAAGTATCACGGACTCAATATCATCGATGAGTTTTTTTGGCACGAAAGGGGCGTTTTATTGGCGCAATATGGGGAAGGTTTGAGGTCACTCGTCACATGTCACTTGTCACTTGTCACAAACATCTTCCGCGCGCACTTGATGGCACGTTCGTGACGCTTGCGCATACACTCCGGGGTGACGCCTTCGCTATGGGCGAGTTCTTCGAGGGTGTGGCCGTCGAGGTAGTGCCGCCGCAGAACACTGGCGTAGTGATCGGGCAGAGCTTTGAGTACCGTTTGGGCATCAACATTGGCCTCGGCGCCGCGGGATGTGACGGGTGAGTGTCCGAGATAGCCGACGTCGTCCCAGCCGTTTTGCAGAACACCAGTGGGATTCAGATGACGTCGACGGTACTCGATCTGACGCATCAGCATGCGCTGTGCCACAACGGTCGAGTAGGCCTGGATGTTCTGTGGCGGCTCCCGCAGAACACTCCTTTCCCACGTAGCCGCTATGGCCGATTGCACGGCATCCCGGACCTCTTCTACATCGACGTAGCTGTAGCGCCGCGTCAAGTACCGGTACAATTCAGAACGATCGATATCCATGGCTCATCCTCTTTGCTGCTACACGCAACGTAGAGGAGTCGGAGCTCTGCTTCAATTGACCGTAGGCCTCGGGGGGCTGCCCGTATGTGAACCGGCTGTTTATCCCGGTGAAGGATGGTCGGTTACCAGCTGATCGTAATGGCCCCTTCGGAAAGAGGAGTCGAAATGGTCCGCACGGCAATACCGGTATTGTCCGATGGTCCACCAAGCGGATCGAACTTCTGGATGCCGCCAAGGAAGGCATGCGCCTGCTGCTCCGTGCGCACGGAAGTGCCATTGACGGTTGCTGTGGCAGGCTCAGCCGCATGCAGAAGGATCCGGACGTACTTAAAAAGGGGCTTGTATGAACCCTCGCCACGGGCGATGGTCAGTGTGCGACGCGCAGCATCGTGCGTGAAGGTCCGGACGTGGTACGCCCCCTTCTCGTGATCATGCGAGGTGCCATCATCGGTGTACCAGGTAAAGCGGCGCGTCGACGTTCCGGGCCACAGGTGTACCAGCAACGTATCCGTCGGCTTTTCCTGCAGAGACTGCACAAGCGATTGCGCTACGATAATGCCACCGTCGCGCACAAACATGGGCAAACGCTCGATCGGTGAGTCAACGATGACCGATGAGCCCCCTGCATAGGCTGCATCATCATGCACGGAGTACCATGTGCCACCCGTCGGAAAGTACACTCGCGTAAAGCGTTCGTAGCTCGGCGTCGGACAGATCATGAGGTCCGATCCGAGTGTGAATTGATGCAGGTACTGCCAGTCGTAGACGTTCTTATCAAACGGATTTTCGATAGCGATCGAGCGCATCACAGGCATTCCGGTTTTCGATGATTCGTAGAACGCGGAGTAGATCGTGGGCATGATGCGATAGCGCATGGAAATGTAGTTGCGGCAGATCTGCTCAACGCGCTCGCCGAAGGACCACGGTTCCTGACTCTTATTGTCGATGGCAACGTGTGCACGGAAGAACGGCGTGAAGGCGCTGATCGACGTCCAGCGGGCAAAGAGTTCCTTCGATGGATTGCCCGTAAAGCCCCCTACATCCATCCCCACATACGGCACGCCCGTCAGACCCATGCTGTTGAGCAGGCGTACGCCGGCCATCATATGATCGTCATTCGATTGATTGTCACCGGTCCACACAGCACTGTAGCGCTGAATACCGCTGTAGCCGGAGCGCGTCAGAATAAAGGGACGCTCATTTTTCAGCAGTGCCCTCGTGCCCTCGTAGGTAGAACGCGCCATCTGCATGCCATAGACATTGCGGCCGAGAAGGTGCGATGCCGGACCCGTTCCTTCAAAGCCGAAGAGGATGTTGTCCGGCATGAACTGACCCCACGTGGCGATCTCGTTCATGTCATTCCAGAAGCCGCGCACACCATCATTGACCAGACCCCTGAACTGCTCGCCCCACCAGGAGCGGGCCCTGGGAAGGGTGAAGTCGGTGAAGTGGCACCAACCGGGCCATACCTGACCCTGATATAGTGAGCCGTCGGAGTACTTCAGGAAAACGTCCTTGGCCACGCCGTCGTCGTACTGTCGGTAGCCCTTCTCCACCTTGATGCCGGGATCGACGATCACGGTCATCTTGAAATTGAGATCAGCAAGCTTTGAGATAAGCCCCTTGGGATCTGGGAACCGCGTTGAATCCCACGTGAAGAGCTTGTAGTCCTTCATGTAGTGAATGTCAAGGTAGATCACGTCGGCCGGGATGCCGCGCTCGCGAAATGTTCGTGCAACGTTCAGGACCTGAGCATCAGGGTAGTACGAATACCGACACTGTTGAAAGCCCAGCGACCAGAGCGGCGGAAGGGGTGTGGTGCCGGTCAGATACGAGTAGGATGAGATGATGCTCGGAATCGACGAGCCGGCAATGACGTAGTAGCGAAGGTCACCGTCCTCGACTCCGAAGGACGAGAACCGGTTGTTCGACGCACCGAAGTTGAACCGCGTCCGGGAAGAGTTGTCGAGAAACAACCCGTACATCGTTGACCCTGAGTGCAGTCCGATGTAGAACGGCGTGGACATGTAGATCGGATCAGCCCCGGAGGGATATCCGAAGAAGTCGGTGTTCCAATGCGTGTAGCCATTGCCACGTCGGTCGAGCGGACCGGTCTTCTCGCCCAGGCCGATGAAACGCTCGTCGTCTCGCATCACTTTGTAGTTCGTCACATGAGAGCCTGCCCACGACACTCCGAAGCCCGGATCGTCCTCCACCAGGATAGCCCCATTACGATCGAACACACGGACAGTAAGGGGCTTGCGCATTACAAGCACCTGAAGCGAATCCGTCGAGATCGAGATCGCTTCGTCGTTGGTCTTGATCGCTGGACGTGTGGCAAGGGGCTTGCCCACCACCGCATACGAGAGTGTATCGAAACGGTCCGACCGTGTCACATGGATCTTTACCACAGAAGCGGTGATCACCTCGACAAGCACCTTGGCGTTTGTGGCAGTGATCTCAACACCACGGTCGAACTCACGTAGTCCCGTGACGTTGCCGAGACGCTCGACGGCGAGACGCTGCGCGCTGATTGGTGCAGCAAAGAGACAGAGAACGAAGAGAAGGCGTAGGAAACGCATGATCACCTGCTGATGAGAAGTGTCTGATGTGAAGTTGAAGTGGCGGAACTGACGATCACGGTATACGGTCCTGAGGGCAGATCCTGCACATCAACGGTGTGCACGGATCCGCCCGCACAGACAACCGTGCGGACAACGCAGCCCATGACGTCTAGAAGTTCGATACGTTGTGCTTGCGGCGAACAGGTCACCGACAGATGGTCAGCAGCCGGGTTGGGATAGACGGCAAGTGTTTCGACGCGTTGATCATCACCATCGACAGACGTGGCAAGCCCCCTGAATGGCTGCGTCGAATACAACCGGTACTCGCCCGGAAGCAGCGTAATGCTATTGTTGTCGAGATAGACGTTCAGATCCGAGGAGGTCGAGAACTCATACCAGCGCCCCTTGCGCGTGAATGGAATCGTCGTGGTGCGCGAGACGGCGTCAAAGTTGCCGATGTAGACCAGGTCACACGATGCGTCTTTGACGACGATCGACTTCAGCGGATCGACGGTCAGCAGCGTGGACTGCATCTGGCCGAAGACGTCGTAGCGCTTGCGGGCTTCGTTCAGATCTGCCACTGCCTTGCGTACCCGCTCACGACGCGGATCACGCAGGTACGGGAAGCCCATGGGCTTGCGCCCGAGGCGGCCGTTCTCGTTGATCGAGATCGGATAGCCCAGCTCGTTGAATTGCCAGAGCATCTTGGGTCCGGGAATGCAGAGCATCTTGGCCATCAGAGCCTCAAGTCGGCGCAACGCAATTGTCGTGTCGCGCGTATTATGTGCGGCATCGGCACGTCCGAAGTTCACCGAGCGATAGATGGTACGCTCTTCATCATGACTCTCGACGTAGCCAATGAGCCCCTGCCTGGTAAAGCCCCTTCTCTGCGCACTCATGGCCGAGGCAATGTCCTGGTTGGAGAACGCCATCACTGCCTGACTACCCGCATAGTTTGCATTCGCCCAAAGGATGGCTCCGGCGTCAGAGAGTTCTTTCTCCTCAGAGTTATCGGCAAAGTGCTCCAGGATGTTGTAGAAGTCTGGATCGACAGATGAGGTAGCCGTCATCATCCGCTTGAGGATCGCAATGCGCGAGGCATCGTAGCGTGACATCAGACCGGCATCGCTGCCACTGTTGAACTGCGTCAGCCCCTTCGACAGATCGTACCGGTAACCGTCGAACTTGAATTCGGTGATCCAGTACTTCAGGAAGCGATCGACGTAGGCCTTCGTCGGTTCGCTCTCATGGTTCATGTCATAGCCAACATTGAATGGATGCTTTGCCGTGACGTTGAAGTAGGGGTTCTCGGGCGTTGGTCCGGCGATACTTCCCCAGAGATTGACAAGGGGCGACTGGCCAAATTGGTGATTGAGCACGATGTCAAGGATGACGGCCATACCCCGTGAATGTGCTTCGTCGATAAGCCGCTTGAGGTCATTCTTCGTGCCGTAGTACTTGTCAACCGCAAACTGATGGCTGACGTTATAGCCCCACGAGTCGTTGTTCTCAAACTCGGTGATTGGCATCAACTCGATGGCCGTTACCCCGAGGTTCTTTAAGTAGTCCAGTGAATCGATCACGGCCTGAAATGAGCTCCTATCCGTAAAGTCACGCACCAGCAGCTCATACACCACCAGACGCCGGGCATCGGGTTTGATAAATCTGTTGTTCTTCCACACGTACTCATCAAGAGCTGTATTGATCACACTGATGATGCCGGATGTCTTACCCGTGGGATAGCTCGGTAGCTGTGGGAATCGCCACGACTCTATAAACCGGTCACTCGGATCACACAGCTGCTCGGCATACGGATCGCTGATGCGGCGGTCGTCATCGAAGGACCACTGCCAGAGCGTCTGCCCCTTTCGCTTGATCGGGATCGTCGTCCACCAGCGCTGCTTGTCCGGTGTCAGATAGCAGAAGTACTCCGGCATGCGCTTCCAGTCGGTCATATCCCCCACGGCATAGACCTCGGACTTTCCCGGAGCAAAGAGGACCACGACGGTTGTCGTGTCGTTGATGACGGTTGCGCCGTCGCGAGCCCCCTGAGGAATGGGCTTAAAGGTCACCTTCGGGCGTACCCTCAGCGTAAAGGTATCGCGGATCTGTCCGCCCAGCGGATTATAGGTGATCACATCGATCTTCGTCGTGCGCTCCACGGTATAGGTAGCCGTGATGGTGTCATTAGCAACGCGGGCGATCTCCACGCCATTGGCGGCGATCTGCATCAGCGGAACATCATTCGAGGCGATTGCCGTGATGCGGACCACCTGGCCCGAATCGACGACACGATTTCCGGAGGTTGGCTCAAGCGTGCGGATGTAGGTTCCGGGAGCAAAGAGATCCACGTAGATGTCGGTTCCATCCTCAGCTCGGCCGACGCGAGCGCCGTCGGACGAGCGGAAAACGAAGGCGAGCTGACGGATCTGCTCCGTTCCCGTTACGCCATAGAACGTTCGGGGATTAGGGATCACCAGACGATAAAGATTGGCACTGATGCGCGTGAGCTTGCACTCGGGTTTGTTCTCTGTCCACTGTGCTTTGACGTACCGCCAGTCCGTTGCCGAAGTGCTAAGAAACGTGATCACTCCCGTATGAGCGTATATGTCTCCCGTAAACCCTGCCAGATCACGGTTGCCCTTTGACGCGTCAAACATCACCGTGATGGTATCGGTCTGCGCCGGAAACGTCGGCGTGGTCGAAATGACCTGCGCTATCGCCGTCATCGTGGCGAGCAACGTGATAATCAGGCTGGCAATGGATCGGAGTGACATGGGAGCGGTTTCTGTAGTGACGGTTCGTCGGGTTCTTCGATGATAGGCAGAAAAACCAGCCCCCTCAAAGGAGAAGGGGCTGGTTTCTGCGGATTCAACATTTCTGGGAGTTCGTGCCTTAGCGGACGATCGTCATCGGCACTACGGCTGTTGCCGTGGCCGACTGTACGTGCACCATGTAGGCACCCGGTGCGACAACGTTACCCGAGAAGTCGCGACCGTTCCAGGTCATTTCGCCGGCAGCCGTGGTCGTGAAGAGCACGGTACCAAGCTGATTGACGATGCTGACGCGAACCGGAGCGGTCGATGGTAGGGTGATGCGTGCCATGCCCGGCGTCGGGTTCGGGAACACGTTGATCGCCGCGGCCAGCTTCTCATCCTCAACGGACGTTGGCTGATCGATCGGGATCTTTACATCGGCACCCTGACGCGTACCATCGGCGTTGCGGAACACGCACAGGATCTCCTTCAGCTTCTTGCCCATCGGCACATTGTAGAAGGCGTTCAGATCGGCAATGTTCCACGTGGCTGTGCCATCGTTGTTCATCGTGAGCTTCAGACCGTCGGTCGTACCGACATTGCCCCAGCCGGCCTTCTCAAGGTAGGCACCGTCTTCCGTCGTGCCACCGGTGTACACATACACAGCTTCGCCCACCATCTTGAATGAACCATCCTTCTTGTCGTTCCATGGATAGTACGTTACGGCAAGGGGCTTGCTGGCTGTGGCATCCTTCGGCTCGGTTGCTACCGTTGGTCCTGATCCATCGCCAACCTTCAGTGACACGTCGCTACCTTGCTTGGAACCGTCAGCATTACGGAATACGAAGAGCAGTTCCTTGAGGACCTTCGTCTCTTCAACGCCGGGGTAGAACGACCAGATCGGGCTTGGGATATTCCATGTGTAGGTGCCGTCAGCGTTCTTCGTGAGCTTCAGAGCGTCGGTCGTTCCAACAGCACCCCATTCGGCCTTTTGGAAGAAACCACCGGCATAGTCACGAGCACCGGTGTAGACGTAGGCCGGATCGACACCAACCATCTTGAACTGTCCGTCCTTGACGTCATTCTCAGGATTGTACGTCACTTCGACGCCTTCGTTCTTGCTTGGAACTTCCGGATTGGTCTTGATCACCCAGCCCTGGCCAAGCGGAAGAAGGTCAACAAAGTCGCGACCGTTGCCATTGTCGATGAAGGCGCGAACCTTTGTCAGCTCATTTGCATTGCCGAAGGCCACAACCGTGAGGTTGGTAGCACCGGGAAGGGCAACCGGATTGAAGGTTATCAGTGCCTTGGAACCGTCACCGGCAGCCGTAACTGCAAGCTTGTAGGAGCCGGCAGGAACTTCAACACTTGCAACATCACCGAACTTGGCGTTACCGACGACCGGTGGCGAGAGATCGCCCGTCGGAAGGACAGCACGAATGTCAATGGCCGGTGTCGATGGGGACCAGTGGACGAAGCGGAGCTTGGTCATACCGGCCTTTGTCTCGACGTCATCGGTGAGCACCTTGCTCGTGAATTCGTCTGCCGCATTGGTGCCGATCAGTACCGTGTACTTACCGTCCTTGGCAAGCTTCTCAGTCACGTCGGCATAGATCGGGGCCGGAGCACCCGAAGCCTTGGCCTTGATCTGCACGGCATCGCCGGCAGGGACTTCCTTGTACACCGAGGCAAGCTGGAAGCCGATCTCGGTGATCTGCGGCGCATCGGCCTGGGCGGCTATCACATCGACCTTTGTGGCCGTGCTGACACCGTTGATCAGGCGCAGACCTGCTGTGGCTGAACCACCTGCCGGATCCACGGCGATGAGCCGGTCACCCCCCTGAACAGTACCGTCAACATTGCGGAAGACGAACAGAAGCTCACGAACCGGCTTGTCATCCGGTACACCGTAGAATGCCTTGATGTTGTCGATCTTCAACGTGAACGTCCCGTCACCGTTGTTGGTCAGCTTCATCTCAGGGAAGTTCTTCAGATCGTTCCACCCGTGCTTTTCGTAGTACTTGGTGTTCGGATCCTGCGCGATCTGCGCTTCACGGCATCCCGTGTAGGCCCAGACTTCTGTGACGTCGGTCATTGGTGTCTTGCCATCTTTTTCGTCGAGGGCAGGACGGTACGTGATCGTTACGCCACCTGTCTCGATCGGGCGAGCAGGATCTGTTTCGACCACCTTTTGAGCAAACGCCGACGTTGCCAGCAGGAATGCTGACACGACGACGAGAAGAAGATTCTTCATCATGACTCCTTGGTGTAAATAAGTTGGTTGATTGATCAGTTGTTGAGTTGAACAGACGGACAGTTTCTATGGGTTCTGAATGCAGAGTGAGTTGGCATTCATCTCGATATCCGGGATCTTGAAGATCAGCGCTGCATCATTCCACGGACGCTGTTTCAGATTCCGACGCTGACGCTTACGCTCGAGGAATACATCGCCTTCGAAGGCAAGCTCAATGTTCCGCTCACGTCGCACGGCGTTCAACAGAGAATTTCCGGTCAAAGTTGCAGCCAGATCTTTCAAACCTGCACGCTGGCGCACAACATTGACGTCGGCGATCGCCCCTGCAGCATTCCCCTGCTGCGCCCGACACTCGGAACGTGTCAGATAAAGCTCGGCCAGCCGGATGATCGGCGTATTCATGGCAATACGGTCCCACTTGGCAACGTACAGGCGGCTGTTGCGGTACACGTACAACGCGAGACGCTTGTCGGTTGTGTCAGAATAGATGGCATTGACGAAGTCGGTGCCGGCCCAGAACCTGGGCAGTGAATTGTCGGCCTGACGGAAGTCCCAGACGATCGAACCGGCATTATCTACGGGGGAGTTGATGATCTCGAACACAACCTCAGACGTGCTGTTTGTCGTCACAACATCGGTGACGTTCGGATTGAGCTTGAAAACTCCACTCTCGATCAACTCCGTGCAGAATGCTTCGGCCTTAGCCCACTCGCCCATGTGGAAGTTCACGCGCGCGAGCATCGCCTTTGCTGCAAGCGACCCCATGAAGGGGGCATCCTTGGCCGGCAGGATCTGTGCGGCAAGCGTCAGATCAGCAATGATCTGGTCGTAGCACTCCTTCAGCGTTGCGCGCGCCTTTACGGTTCCCAGATCACCGAGCGTCGGCTCGGTGCGGATGACAACGCCAGGGTGCGAATTGTCCAGCGTAAAACCCCAGGGCTGGGCAAAGTACATGCACAGTGCCCAGAGCGAGGCGCCACGCAGGGCAAGTGCCCGTCCGCGGATGAGTTCCTTCTGACGGGCATCGGCAAAGGTGACGTTGTCCACGGCACGGATGATGTTGTTGGCCCGGTTGATCACACCATAGCCGTCACCCCACATCGAGCGTCCCTCGGGATTGAAGATGTTGAGGTTATAGGACAGGATCTGCAGGCGTCCGAAATCGGCACCGACGTTGGACTCA
>JBEIIK010000055.1:0-15157 GCA_040380835.1 Ignavibacteria bacterium
AATTCTACTCGCCTTGGACATCTCCGGCAGAGGGTTTGTTTCGCCGGCTACGCATTTTCCGTTCCTTCGGCTTGTTCTCATCGAGATTTTCACGGAAGATATAGGCATCCGACACATAGGCCTTTGATCTGCCGGCATCCTGGTCTTTGCGTCGTGATGGTGGCGTTCCAAATCCGCCGGTAGCGGGCTTACGGCCACCACGTCCACGCGATGGCGGGCCTCCCTTACCATGAGGCCTACCCCCACGGCTGCCACTCCGCAAGGATGGTGATTCATTGGTAAGGGGCTGACGCTCGTCCCCCGGGAACGGCCTGCGACGCTCCCCATCACCATCATCACGGCGCTGCGGCCTCTGCCCGCCGTACGGCCTCTGCGGGCCCATTCCATCGCGACGGTCCGGACGTGGACCACGGCCACCACCAGAGCGCCCATCGGGACGTCCGCCACTGCGTCGTTCATCTGTGCGTCCGCCAGCTGATCGTCCGTCTGGACGTCCGCCACCTGAACGTCCATCCGGACGGCCACCACTTCGACGGTCATCCGGACGACCACCGCCAGATCGTCCATCGGGACGGCCACCGCTACGACGGTCACCCGGACGACCACCGCCGGAGCGTCCATCCGGACGGCCACCACTTCGACGGTCATCCGCACGTCCACCACCGGGCCGTCCGCCACGGCGTCCACCGGAGGAGCCCCCTGCCGGGGGCCGGCCCTGACGTCCGCGCGATGTGTAGGGATTCTCGCTTGTTAGCGGCTGACGCTCATCGTCATACTGCGGCTTGCGCTGTGGCCCGCGATCGTCGCCATCCCGGCGTGCACCGCCACTGCGTCCTCCAACACGTCCGATTGCCGATTCATTTGTGAGTGGCTGGCGCTCCGGGTCCTGAGGGCCGGAGCCGCGTCCGCCACGCGGACTTTTTCGATTACGATCGTACATCTAGTTTTTCTTCCACTTGATAGTGCAGCCAATGGCTTTGGTAAGGGGCTTGGCCGGAATGGTTCCGGCAAGCAGGGCGTTCACGGCATCGCGAACAAAGAAGGACTCTACAGCAGACGGTTCTGAGGCATTATCGTCGATGGATCCGATGTACATCACCTTCATACCCACCGGGGAACTTGAGACAACAAAAACATGCGGAGTGCGGCGGGCTCCATAGGCCCTGGCGATCTGCTGTGTCTGATCAACCAGGTACGGGAAGGAGAATTTCTTGTTGCTTGCCCGGGTCTTCATGTTCTCGTATGAATCCTCGGGTACCGTTTCGGCATCGTTCGGATTGATGGCGATCACCGGATACCCCTTTGGAGCAAACTCCTTGTGCAGCTCAATGATCCGGTCCTCGTATTTGACAGAGTATGGACAGTGATTGCAGGTAAAGACAATGATCGCCCCCTTTCCGGAGGCATAGTCGGTAAGAGCCACCTTCCTGCCATCAACATTAAGCAGGGAAAACTCCGGAGCTGGATCTCCGACGTTCACACCCTCGTACGGCATGATCGCAGCAGAAGGCCGCGTTAGCGTAACAACGGCAAACATCACAGACACCCAACAGATGAGAAACTTCATTTGCGATCCTCTCGAAACCTTCGAAACGTTGAATCCAGTAGCTCTTCATTGAATTGAAACTCACCAAACAGACGGCGTTCACCGCGAATGAACAGTGTAGCCGGTATCGAGCCGCTCCAGGACGGATCAACCCGGTCGATCCAGACGTGCGGTTTGGGTTCGTTCAGAAGCACCACACGGCAGTGTTGATAGCCTTTGCGCCGAATGAATGCCTCGACCTTCGATACCCGTTCTGCAGGAGCGCCGAGGCTCACCAGAAGAACCCGCATCGGCTGACCTGAGTACCTGCGGGCCAGTGCCTCGAAGGCCGGCAGCTCCTCAACGCACGGACGGCACCACGTGGCCCAGAAATTGACGACGTACGTTGTATCTCCTCCATGATGAATCCGAGACTGCAGCTGTGCAAGGTTCACTTCCTCAACACCGGGACGCGAGATCACATGAAGTGCCAGTAGCAGCAGCATCATTGGACAATGATCTCACCCACCGGATCAAGCAGCCTCGGCTCTGATGTGTTCACACGGATCTTCGAGACCTCACGAGTAACCGGGAATGCTTCCAGAAGACCTTCTTCAAGAGGACGCATCAGCGGCTGAACTTCCTCCCGGTTATCGGCACACAACCACTGCTGCCGATCCGTGTGAGGGATCACCACTGGCATGCGCTCAGCAGAGTTGTGAACATACGACATCAGAAGATTTGCCTCAGTTGTCAGGATTGAAAATGTCATGCGGCATTCACCGGTCTCCGGCTCGGTCCACTCTTCCCAGATGCAGCCGAGTGTGAAGATCTCCTGCTGCCGCATGCGAATAAAGTGAGGGATCTTGACCTTTCCTTCATGACGCCATTCCATGAAGCCGTTGACCGGCAGCAGACCGCGTCGACGTTTGATGGCATCGCGATACGAAGGCTTTTCATAGACCGTTTCCATCCGTGCATTCAACGTTCTCGATTGCATCTCAAGTGCCTGCTCCCGGTTGCGGGTCCAGCGCGGCACCAGGCCCCATTTCATCATGCGCAGTGTATCTTCTGCCGTGGCTACCGGAAGCTGTGGATGCGCAAACCCGGACACGTAGACGTACGGAACGAACTCCGTTGCATCATCAAAGACCAGGCCAAGGTCCGTCTCGATGACGTGCGTCTGGGAAAAGATCGAAACCGTATAACACATGGATCGGAGGCCGTCCTGCCGGAAGGGGGCGGACCCCTATCCTACCATGGCATGAGAACCATACCGATCAGCACCACGATCCCGACCATCATGATCAGAGCATAGTTCTGTGCCACACCGCTCTGTATCTTCCTCACAGCACCCGCCAGTGCTCCCATGGAGCGTGCCGACCCGTTGACCAGTCCATCAATAGCGACCACATCGACGATCTTCCACAGAAAATCGCGTGATGCCGCCATGATGGGTCCGGCTACAAGCATATGATAGACCTCATCAACAAAGTACTTGTTCAAAAGAAGCTTGTATCCGGCAGAGAACTTACCAGCGATAGAGTTCGCCGTATTCATCCCCTTACTGTACACCGAACGTGCGGCAAGAATACCGACGATGGCGATCACCGAGGAGACGGCCATGAGCGTCATTTCAAGCGAGGCATGGTCACCGGTGTGCTTAGGCAGCATTGCCTGCCCCTTGCTGAAGATTGGCTCAAGCCAGCCTTCGAGAAGATTCGGAATGTGCAGTGCATGACCCAGAACATGGGGGACACCGAGAAGACCACCAAAGGTCGAGAGCACGGCGAGGACTACCAGAGGAATGGTCATGGTGGCTGGCGATTCATGAGGATGGATGTGATGATGATCGAATCGCTCCTCGCCGCTGAATGTCAGCGTCGTCAGTCGCCACATATAGAAGGCGGTGGTAAGAGCCGCAAGCGCTCCAACACCCCAGAGAACAGGACTTGCATTGAGCCATGCATACCAAAGGATCTCGTCCTTTGAGAAGAAGCCAGAAAAGAACGGAATGCCGGCGATGGCCAGCGTGCCGATGAGGAACGTCTTATACGTGATCGGCATGTACTTCTTCAGGCCGCCCATCTTGCGGATATCCTGCTCTTCGTGCATACCGTGAATGACCGATCCGGAACCCAGGAACAGAAGGGCCTTGAAGAATGCGTGAGTCATTACGTGAAACACACCGGCGGTGAATGCACCGACTCCAAGTGCGACGAACATGAAACCAAGTTGGGAAACGGTCGAGTAGGCCAGCACCTTCTTGATATCATTCTGCACCAGGCCCACAAAACCGGCGAACAAGGCCGTGGTGATGCCGATACCGGCCACGACAGCCATGGTCGTTGGCGACATGGCAAAGAGAACGTTGGTGCGGGCGATAAGGAAGATGCCCGAGGTGACCATCGTCGCAGCGTGAATGAGCGCCGACACCGGTGTCGGACCCGCCATAGCGTCTGGAAGCCACACGCCAAGCGGGATCTGAGCGCTCTTGCCAGTACACCCAAGGAAAAGCAGCAGCGTGATAAGCGTCACCGTCGATGGTGAAAGCACCGACTCTGCATTGGCGCTAATGACCGAGTAATCGAGGCTACCGAAGTTCAGGAAGAGCAGGAACATCGCCAGCAGCACGCCGAAGTCACCGATACGGTTGACGACAAAGGCCTTCATCGCCGCATCACCGGTCCATGTAATGTTTGTGCCCTCAAACTTGCGATCGTACCAGAAGCCGATCAGCAGATACGAAGCCAGACCCACCCCTTCCCAACCGAGGAAGGTCAGGAGCATGTTGTTGGCAAGGACAAGATTCAACATCATGAACACGAACAGGTTCAGGTAGGCGAAGAAGCGCGGGAAACTCTTATCGCCATGCATGTACCCGATCGAGTACACATGGATCAGAAATCCGATGCCCGTGATGATGAGCGTAAACAGGATCGAGAGCTGATCGAACTGATAGGCAATACTGACCTTGAAATCGCCTGTTGCGATCCACGTGTAGACCTCGTGAACAAAGGAGCGCTCCTCCGGAGCACGGGCCGAGAGCCCCATGAACACGGATACGGCCGTGATGAAGCTGGCCAGGATGGCACCGCTGGCGATCGTGCCAACTAGCTTCTCGTTATTGATACGTCGCCCAAACAGGGCAACGATCACAAAACCCACCAGGGGGAACAGCGGTATCAGGGCAGCGTAGTTCATCCGATTTCCGGGGCTATGGTCTCAAAATCAAGTTTTTCGACATCCATCTCGACATGATGGAAGCTAATGGACATGGTCTCATCAACAACCATCATCGCATTGCGTTCCACCTTCATCCAGTCGGCACGGCGCGCCGTGAATGGCTCAGAGGCGACAACAATGGCACTGGGCTTTCCGTAAGCCTGTTCCATGGTGCAGTTGTCACCGATGCACCGATACTCACGTCCATGCATGTAGTACAACGATGCCGGCTGCACATTCGGATTCGTGGTGTAACGCACCGTGATCAGGCACGTGCCGTTGGTCACGGCAAGGTTCAGGTACGAGTGCTGCCGCACGTCAGAATCCATGAGAAGCGTATTCAGATCCGCGAACATCCCGTACATGGCCTGAACCAGTTCCTGGCATGTAACATGTCCGTACGGATCAGCGATATGGTTGAGCAGTAGACCGAAGAGGTGTTCCGAGTCGGTACTTCCCTGAATGGCATCGTACGACGTGTCATTAAGCATACGAAGAAGCTTACGACGAATCGACTTGAAGCCCCCTACAACACCGTTGTGCATGAACATGAGCTTGCCGCAGGCGAATGGGTGGGAGTTGAGCTCCTCCACGGCCAGGCCCGGCGAGGCTGCCCGCACATGGGCAAACATGCATGGCGAATGAATCTTCTTGGCAAGATTCTTCAGGTTGTTATCACTCCATGCCGGCTTGATACTACGGAAAACGCATGGCTCGTTGTCGAGCTCAGGCGCATAGAACCCAATTCCGAACCCGTCACCGTTGACAGATACAGACATCTCACCGGCGTTCATGGTCTGCGCCGTCACAAGCGAAAACTTCGGCTTGTAGAGCAGATCATCGGCCAGGATCGACGGTCCGATATAGGCAATGAAGCGGCACATCGCGCTTGACGGCTCAGTTCAGGGCTGCCTTTTCCGCACACCACGTGTTATACACGCCATCAAGCAGCAGATTGAAGGCATCGGCAGCTTCGCGTGCGGCATCAAGGGCGGCCTGCTTCTGCTCATCTGTCTCGCACATACGCACGAGAGCCTCGCGCGTAACGGTGCGGTGAATCTCATCGGCGTGCTCGTGCACAGCGAAGAACTCGAGCGCGTCCTTTGTGTCGAGATTATACCACTTCTTCAGACCTTCGATCTTGGTCGTGGAGATCTCGGGGATCTGTGACTCATAAGCATACAGGGCGGCCAGACCTTCATAGGCATTCTTACGTCCGGCAAGCTCCTTCAGAATGCGAACCGATTCGCGCGTGTGCGGCAGGTAGCGGCGCTCTTTCATTTCCTCACGGCTTACGCCCAGGGCTCCGCCGAAGCGCAACCACAATTCCGGGTGGTTGTCCGGACCGTGCTCTTCTTCGATCAGATTCTCGAGAAGCATCTGACGGACTTCCATGTCATCACAATTGGCATGCGTTGCGCTGACGTACGTCGGAAACAGATGCACCTGGTGGTAGTACTCCTTAGCATACTCACGGAGCATATCAACAGTGAGCGTACCCTCGTTCCACATGAGATAGAATGGGTGCTGCAGCATATGGCGCTCGGAAACGATCTCATCGAGCTTTTGGAGGAATTCTGCCGTGGTCATGATAACGGTCCTCGATAGGCGTGAATAGACAGGTGTTCAGGGGGCAAAGATAGGTCATTTCGTAATTTCGCGCCGTACCTTATGAAGTTCAATACCACGCTTTTTCCCGAGTTGCCGCTGCCCGGGCAGCAGTCCGACCTTTTTGAATCCGTCGAGGTCGAACTGGCGGCGCGCGTTGTCCTCTACAACGACGAGGTCCACACATTCGACGAGGTGATCGCGCAGCTCGTCAAGGCAACGGCCTGTTCGACTCTGCGGGCCGAGGAACTGACGCTCGAAGTGCACCATAGCGGCCGGGCCATTGTCTTCGACGGAGATGTCGGCAGTTGCCTGAGGGTATCAAACGTGCTCGAAGAGATAGCACTGCACACACAGATCATCTGCTGATTGACCGGCTGGCGGCATTGGCGCCCACAGCCCCCGTACCTACGGTTTGGGCAGCGGCGGCGGTACCGTGAGCGTTGAGTCTTTCCGTCCGAGAACGTTCCCCTGGGCGTCCCGCAATTGCTCCTGCAGCATATTGTTGATGGTGCCGCCGTTTGTAAGCCCGGGAATCTGCGGAAGTGTAGAATTCGGACCTACCACCTGAAGGGCATCCTGATTGCGGTCGATCAGCTGTTGCATGACGCCCTTATCCTGCTCGGTTGCCCTCTTGAGAAGATTGTTGTCGATGTCCTGAAGAAGCGTCGAGTCCGAGACCTCAACGCCGTTGAGCTTGGCCAGGGCAAACTCGACACTGGCACGGACTTCGCGCGCATACTCCGAGCGGGGATACTTCTCGATCAGCTGACCGTAATAGAACAGCGCACTGTCATTGCGGTGAACGTCACGCTCGAACATCCAGCCGAGGGCATAGAGGGCCTTGGGGGCCATGTCGCTGGACGGGAATTTGCTCACGACGGAGTTGTACTGCCTCGAGGCGAAGGTGTAGTCTTTGATGAGACGGAACTTGGTCCCGGAAGCATAGAGTTCCGCAGCATCGTCGATGCTGGCATCAGCAGTATATCCGAGGCTTGCCGATGCTTCCTTGGCAAAGGGGCTCCGTGGCCACTTGAGGGACACAAGCTCGAAAAGCGAATCGGATGCTTCGGGGTCCCTGGTGCGCAACAGACGAGCCTGGGCAAAGAGATACCGTCCGGCATCTTCTGACGAAGGTTCGCTTACCTTCCAGGCCGTTCGGTAGTAATGAAGAGCGCTGTCCTGCACGTCGAGCTGTTCGTGCACACGACCGATCGCATATAGCTCAGTAGCCATCAAGCGGTTGATGGAGTCACGTCGGGATGTGTCAATCGTCAGATGCTGTTCGAGCAGAAAGACCTTTCGCTTCGATTCATCCCACGTACGCAACGCCATGTAGTACTTGTTTGCAACGTCATAGACAGGTGTTCGAATGACCTTCGACTTCGCAAAGTACTTGATGGCCTCGGGATAGTCTCCGGCTTTGTACAGCGACATCCCCTTCTGGAAGGACTGAGCCATCAGTTCCGGGCGTCCAACAAACGAGGTGTCGGCAAATCGCTCACGGGCAAGCAGCGTTTTGTCCTTGTTGTTCTCCTGACGCAGCCGGTCCAGTGCCAGACGCTCGGCCTGAATGAAGGACGCCCATTCGGCGAAGGCCTTGCGATCCTCGAGCTGCGCATACAGATCGCTGGCTTCATCAAACTGACCCTGCCGCGCACGACAGGAGGCGATGTAGAGCAATGATTCAAACTGTCCAAGAGCGTCGGGATCTTCGTCGAACACCCTACGAAAGGCCGCCTCCGCCAAGTCATATTTACCGATGCGATAATAGATCGAAGCGATCTCGATCTGCCATTTCGAACGCTGCAAAGCATCTTCGCACATCGCAAGCGCCTGCTTGTAGGGCATGATGGCCTTCTCGATGTCTCCGTCTTCGATGGCCATCTCCGCCTGAATTCGGTAGGCCTCGCTGGCAACGTCGTACCGGTCCCGGTACCATGCAACATCAATGGCTTTGGAGAGCATCTGCGTTCCCTGCGACACCTTGCGTTGCATCAGATACACCTTTGCCAGGAGGATGTGCGCATCGGGCGAATATTCGCCCTCGACAAACCGCTCGATCAGCTCGAGGCATTTCTGTTGTGAAGGGACCCACTCGGAGCGGAAGAAGTAGGCCTCTGCCATCAGAAAGAGTGCCCCCTCGATGTACTCGGATTTAGGGTGAAAAGCCACGACCTTGGAGCCCTTCATAAGCAGCGAGTCCACTTTCTGTGCCACCGGCTGCAGCTTGGTACGGTCGATCTGCAACGCACGCAGGAAACTGTAGATCGTATTCTTAGGCGGACCTGACGTCAGTTTGAGGCTGTCCATTCCGGGGATCAGCACACGCGGACGGTTTCGCTTGAGTTCCTCGTGATAATCGAACTCGTCGATCACCTCACCACGGATGCGCTGCATGTTGTAGTAGGTGTTGAAGTACGTGATACGATTGTCGTACCAGGCACAGCCGGAGAACCCGACAAGAGCCACGAGGAGCAGCAGGAGTGATATGGTATTACGGTGCGTCACAGGGTTCGTAGCAGCCAGCGGTTGCGCATTTGGAGCTGACGCTCTGAGGGGGCGTCTATTTCAACCAGGGCCGGCGTCATGCGTTCTGCCGGGCTGATCGAGGCCGAGTACACCCTACCGTCACAGTGCCCCGTCAGAACGGCAGTCTTGCCGATCCGCTGACCGAGAATGAAATCGGCCTGGGTCGGCGTCAGGATCCGTAATCCGTCGATCGCTACGATCTCATCGTCAATACCAACACCGGCCTGCTGGGCAGGCGACCCGTCTTCGATGCTGCGCACGACGATCTTTCCGGCAGCATCGGTAAGCGTCCAGCCGATATACGGAGTTGCCGGAACAGCTGCCGCCGGAACCTTCTCGCCAAAGGTGCCGGCCTCGCCGCGCTTGGCCGAACTCTTCACACTGTATCCGACGGCCTCGAGGATCTCGTTGTACGGCAGGTCATCGGTGCCGCTGAGCCAGGACATCAGGCGCTCACGTATCTGGACCTTGGTGGTCTGCTCAATGATGGCAATGCACTCGCTCTCGGTCATGCCACGGCCGGGCTCGGCCATATAGCGCTCCCACATACCCCTCATGGCATCGTCAAGAGAATGCTTTCCGTCGGTGTGGTCAATGATGTACACGTCGAGCAGCATCATGATGATGCCGCCCTTGAGGTAGTAGGACGGGAACCGGTTCGCCCCGTCCGGACTCTGCAAGTAGAGCTTGAGCCAGGCAAGGTAGGAGCTGTCGCGGGTGGACATCGCATAGCGCCCCTTTGCGTCCTCAAGCTTGGCGATATCATCGCGAGAGATCGCTTCGATGTACTCTTTTTGCGTGGTAAAGCCACACCGATAGGCTAGCAGGTTGTCGTAATACGATGTAAGACCCTCGGCCAGCCAGAGCATAGGCGTGTAGGTTTCCCGCGTATAATCAAATGGGCCCAGTTCGACGGGTCGGATGCGCTTGACATTCCAGAGATGGAAGTACTCGTGACACAACAGCGAGAGCAAACCAATGGCCTTCGATTTGTCCATCAGCGCTGACGGGTCGACGGCATTCACGCTCGAGCGTGCATGCTCCAAGCCGCCCCCTGAGCCCGGATACGCCTGAATGATGAAGACATAGCGATCATAGGGGGCTTTCCCGCCGAAGAGGGATGTTTCGACTTCGACAATCCGGCGCACGCGTTCGGTGAGCCAGTCGATGTCAACCTCATAGTTCGTTGCAAGAGCCACTTCGTGCGTGGCACCGGCAGCCGTGAACGTCCGAACCCGGTGATCTCCGATCTCAATGGGCGAATCAGCCAGAATGTCGTAGTTGAGTGCTCCGAGGATCATTCTGCCCGGCATGGATGTCTTCACGGGAGAGAGTGCCGTCGATGTTGACGTCCACCGTGCCTGGTCATGCGTCAGGATAACATGGTGCACCTCGTCCATACGACCCTCGACATACATGCAGATCGATGTCAGCATCAGGAAGGCATGGAAGCGGTTGACATGACTCGTTCTGACGGTGCGCTCATGGGCATACACCACGTATTCGACCTCGATCGTGCTAGCCCCCGACGTCTCAACGACAAGCGATGCCTTGTCACGCCAGCGGAAGTCCCGTTGCGTGCGCCGATCACCCTCAACGGCAAAGCAACGGACATTCCCCTGCCATCCTGCATAATCGCGGATCTTGTAGCTGCCCGGCGACCATGACGGCATGACCAGTGTCAGTTCGGATGTTGCCACGCGGTGCATGCGCATACGCACGGTGACCAGATGCTGCGGAGCACGGTCAAAACCAAGTTCATAGGTGATCGCAGCCGTCGTGTTGACGAGCTGCTCATCACGTTGTTCGATAGAATACATCAGCGCTGTCCAAAGTAGGTATTCGTCATGAAATCCTCCTCAAAGGTTCGCTCCTGATTGGTCTTGGTAGGATTCTCTCCAGCCGGTAGCAAGCCCCCTGTCAGATCAGAATAGCGTTTCTCCGAGTCCCGTAGTTCATCGTTCTTGCGAGCAATGGCCAGCTGAAGCTCCCGGCGATGGCGCTCGATCCAGAGCTCGTCTTCAAGGTCCCGCTCCATCGTGAATGGCTCCTCGGTACGCAGGCGTCGAAGCTTCCGCTGCTCAAGGCCCAGCCGGCGTTCGATGGCATCGACTTCAGCACGCCAACGGTCAATGCTCCAGTCATCTGACTCCCTGGTGAGTGCTTCGTTGACGCCCAGCACGGCCAGCAGTGACTTCAACTGTCCGGCGTTACGGTTCGCATACGCGTTCTGCACCTGGTGCCAGAAGGCATCCGTCGCGGCATCGGCGTCTGCTGTACCGGTCACATCCGGATGGAGCTGTTTGACCAAGGTGCGGTACATGATGACAAGCTCATGATCCGATGCTGCCCCCTGTCGTGCTCGCGCGGCGTCATCTCGCTGACGCTGGTCCATATCACAGGCTTCGCGGACGCGCATTGCTAAACGCGCATACTCCTTATCGACCACCTCATTGATCAGATCCACGATCTCCCGCGTCAGCTTCTCGCCCCGTTCATGCTTTATGCTGAGCAGCTCCACACGACGAAACATCTCGGCGGCTGCCAGTGCCGACCTCTGAAGTTCGCGCTCGAGCTCACCAAAATGTGCATGATAAAGCGCATGCAGCCGTGGCCGCACCTCAGTGGAGAGCCGATGCCAGTCATCGACCGCCGCACGAAGTTGAATACGAAGCTCTCTGAGCCGATCTCGCAAGGGGGCGATGTCAGGATGAACCGTGATGGACATTGGCAACAAAGTTACGATGCATCGGCGGCCGCGTCGCGCACGAAATAACGCGCCACGAACATCTCGGCCAGAGCGCATACCAGAGCTAGAACAGTTGCAAGCGGCCACAGTTCTGAACCCGTGCGGGCTTGCCGGACAGCACCGGCGATGGACGCGCCGGCGGCGATCTCTGCCACGTGATCAGGGCGCACAACCATTTGATCCACGCTTCCCTTCCACTGTGAATCCTCGAAGAACTCCAGCCGGGCTTCCTTTGTGGAGGCGTTGGCAGCAACCGTTACCACAGGAATCGAGTCTGTGGTCGAAACGATCGTCACGCCCGCAGCATACTGTGCAGGTACGGACAGCAGTGTTGCCGTACTCAGCCGAACGGGCTTGACAACGGTACTCACACCGCTCTGGTCCACGATGGCAAATGCCTCACGTGCAGCAAGGCGCGCCGGAAGCGGAATACTCACGGATTCACCGAGCGCAACGTTCAGGCCCTGGTCGCGCGGAGCAACGACATAGAGCGTGCTGCGCACGAGTGTTGCGGCAAAAAGTCCGCTGAGAGAGAAAGAACCCGACGTCAGGTCAGGTGTGACCCCGATGTAGATCACGCGTCCCTGTCCAACAGTTGCCTCCGAGACAAGTGCGCCGGCACCTGTTCGCACCACGTCGAAACCACCCCCAGCCGGCGTCTGCCGCGTGATGCGCACTCCTTCGGCACCAGCCCGCTCATCGGCCGATGTGCGGAACACTCCCTGGTAGAGAGGATGAGTTCGCTCGACGGTGGTGATCACGAAGGGAGCGTCTGTAGTGGTCTGGCGCTCGTCAAGGGGCTGAAGGCCGCAGGCCGGAAGCAGACTCGCAGCCGACGACGAAGCGAACACAACGGCCCCTCCGCCGGATTCGACGAACTGCCGCAGGATCGAGGCGTCGGAGCCTGACGCCGCACCACCACAGAGGATCGCGACATCCACATCGGAGAGCGCCGAAGAGGCTTGCGTCATGGTCTCGTACGTGGAGATCGATCCGACCGTTGCTCCGACGCCAGGGAGCGAGAGTACCGTTCTGACAAGCTGAACACGGTCAGCCGAACCGACAAGACACAGTCGTGAGCCTCGCGGAATGGTCACGCCGGCCCATCGAATGTTATCACGATCGATAGCGTCTGACTCCAGCTCAATGGCGGCGGCAAAAGCCCCCTGTCTATTGGGCAGCGCAGCAAGAGTAACAGTGCGGTTCCCTCCTGCAGGAACGTCGATGGCCTTCTGTGCCACGCGCACACCTGCGAAGGACAACGACACCAGAGCGCCTGATACATCGCGGGAGCTACCGTTGCGAATGACCGCTTCGAATTCAACGGGCCTGTCCGGCTGCAGAAGCTTGGTGACAACGGCCACGGAGTCCACACTCATGTTCTGTTCGAGACCACGATCACCTTCGCCTATACGAACGAGAAACACGGTGGCATCTTTCTCAATCACTCGACCGGTGTCGCTCTGACGTCGCTGAGAGAGTGAACGCTGAGCATCGCTGATCACGTACACTTCGCGGTGGGCATGCAGGGCATTCTCCAGCAAGGGGCGAGCCGAACGCAATGCATCGGCCATGCTGGCCGTTCCGTCGGAGACCGTGATGCGCTCGATCTGCTGCCGGGCAGCATCAAAGGTTCGCGTCAAGTCCACCCTGGATGTCGTTCCGATTCCGACCATCGGCAGTACAACAACTTCGTCGCCGTTTCGAAGACCGTCGATGATCTGCCGGGCCGCCTTCTTTGCCTGCTCAAGGCGTGGACCACGTCCGTCGGAGGCTTCCATGCTGGCGGAATTGTCGATGAGAATGATCACGCTTGCACGGGCAGATGAGGCCAACACCGGCAGTGAGGTCTCAATTGTCGGACGTGACAGAGCCAGCACCGCAAAGACAATGATGAGCGTACGCAGGATCAGCAGAAGGATCTGCTGAAGCTTCAAGCGTCGGACCTGCTTCTGTTGCAGCTGCTGCAGAAAGCGGATACTTCCGAAATCCACTACACGCAGCTTCCGCAGGTTCAGCAGATGCAGCAGCAGCGGGATCCCGGCAGCGGCCAGTCCGAAAAGGGCCAGTGGATTGAGCAGATTCATCGCGTCAAGTTCACCAGTCGATACAGTTCATCCACCTCTTCACGCGTCAGATGCCGATACTCACCGCGCTTGAGACCACGGGTCGAAAGTCCCGCGTACTCCTTGCGGTCGAGGCGTTTTACTTCGTAGCCGACGTGCTCAAAGATCCGGCGGACCTCGCGGTTACGACCTTCGCGGATGGCCAGCATGACGCTGGAGCGGTCTTCAGGATCGATCATGATGTCCACGGCCTGCGTCGGACCGTCCTCAAGGTCCACACCAGCAGCGATCTGTCGCATGTGATCAGCCCTAAGGGGGCGATCGAGAGCGGCTCGGTACACACGTATTACGCCATAGCGGGGGTGCATGAGGCGATTCGCAAGATCACCGTCGTTGGTCATCACCAGCACGCCGGTGGTGTTACGGTCGAGACGTCCAACGGTAAAGAGTCGCGTCTTCAGACGCACGATGTCGAAGACCGTGGCCCGCCCCTTTTCATCGCGCGAAGTGCTGATGAGGTCCTTTGGCTTGTTCAGCAGGATGTACGTCAGGTGCTTCGTGCGCGAGATGGGCTCGCCGTTAACGGTCACCATGTCGTCAATGTTGACACGCGTACCGAGGTCAACGACGATGGCGCCGTTGACGCGCACGCACCCACTGACGATAAGCTCATCGGCACGCCGACGTGATGCAACGCCCGCATCGGCGATAGCCTTGTTCAGGCGAACCGGCTGAGTGGGTTCGACAATGTCACTGCGCTTCTGCTTTGCCTGACGCTGCTTGCCTGCAGGCAAGGAAGAGTCGCTCCGCTTGCGTGCGGGCGCGTCACTGCGTTTGTATGCAGGTGCATCACTACGCTTGCGGGCAGGTGCATCGCTGCGCTTGCGGGCGGGCGCATCACTGCGCTTGCGAGCCGGTACATCACTACGCTTGCGAGCTGGTGCATCACTGCGCTTGCCGGCGGGCGCATCACTGCGCTTTCGCGCTGGAGGTACGTTTCGGTTGGAGGATGAGGACGAGGAACTCCCTCGTCGATCAGATGATCGTTTCATGGGGCTTGGCATGGCGATTCACATCGTGAGCAAGAATGGATTGTAATGTTTCAAAGACAGCATCAACGCTGATGCCTGTCATGCACGCATGCGTGCCGAGCGGACAGCGAGTGCCGCCATGCGCACTGCATGGGCGGCATTCAAGATCGTCCAGTTGAACAACGCGTGCGCGACTTCCAAGCGGACCGAAGCCGAACTCCGGCGCCGTGGGGCCGAAGATAGCCACGACACCGACATTCTGCAGCGAGGCAAGATGCACGGGCGCGCTATCGTTGGCCACGACAGCATCGGCCGTGGCGATCACCGAGGCCGCCTGACGAAGTGTTGTGCGCCCCGTCAGATCCTTCAGTCCGTCGAGTCCGTTCATCACCCCGCTGACACTGGCGTCACCGATGACGCA
>JBEIIK010000056.1:0-14168 GCA_040380835.1 Ignavibacteria bacterium
GAAGTCAGCACCGTAGGTCAGACGAATGTCGTCGTTGAGCTTGTACGCATGCTGAAGACGTCCGCCAAGCAACGTCGAACGGTCCACGATCGGATTGCCAGTGCGAAGGAAATAGGTGTTTCCTGCATCGCTCATGTTCGTGAAGACCTGAGCAAACAGGTCACCCGACGTAAGCTGAACATTGGCGTACGTATAGCGCCAATCCTGTCCAAGAGCAGCACCGAGACCAGTCATTTCAACAGTATTGACAGCCTGCGAGATACCACCGTTGAGCTGGACCATGGTATTATCACCGAGCATGTAATAGGCTCCGGCATCAACGTTGAAACGCTCGTGTGGGCTGTTCTTGCGGTTACCGATCCTGAGCGTATCAGGATCCACTCCCGGCTTAAGGGCAACCGTGCGAGCGGCTTGCTCGGTGCTATCAACAAACACCCAGTCATCAGCTGAGAAGTACTGACCCGTGATCTTGTAGCCAAAGGACTCGCCGAGTGTCCCGGCGTGACGCAGGCCGGCGTTGAGAAGACCACGCTCTCCGCCGGCAAGAAACACGGTTGTTCCCTGCGATGAGAATGGCGAGCGCGTGATGATATTCAGCACACCCTGTGAGGCGTTTGGTCCGTAGAGTGCCGAAGCCGGACCGCGCACGAGCTCCATGCGCTCGATGTCCTCATTCGATGCAGGAATAAAGTAACCGATGTTCACGCGTAGACTCGGTACGCCGGCCGGACGGTAGTCCGTGAGCGTCAGGAGTGAACCGCTGAACACGTTATTAAAGCCGCGAACGCTGACGTTCTGCTGGGCAATACCGGTCTGCGAATAGTCGATACCTGCAAGACCACGAATGTGCTCAACTGGCGTAGCCTTCGGGGCTTCGCGAATGGTGCGTGGCTCCACGACCGTCACCGAAGCAGGAGCTTCGGAAGCCTTCTGCTGAACGCGCGAGGCAGTGACGACGGTCACGTCCATATCGATGGCCGTCTCCTTGAGCTCGACGTTCAGTGTAGTCCCGCCGGAGACTTCGACGTCTTCGGACATACTCTTTTGATACCCGACGCATGTAACAGTGACGGTGTACTTGCCGTCAGGTATGCCCTTGACTGTGTAACGTCCCCTCGAATCCGAATAGCCACCCCTGGCGACATCGGCGTTACTGACCTTGATCGAAGCGCCCGGGACGGCCTGGCCGTTTGATCCGGTCACTCGACCTGAAAGCGCCCCCTGAGCAAAAGCCGGAACGCTGAAGGCGAACAGGACAAGTGCCGGAATGACACAGCGTACGAGAATGTTCATTCTACTCTCCGCTAATGGTTGGAAATGGTTGGTAAGACCTTGTGAAAAACCGTTCGATGCTGAAGAGGGCTCATGCCGGCACGCTCACACATCATCTGAGACGAGCGGTTCTCGGCACGCACCCATGAAGTTGTTGCTGCATCGGCCGTTGCGAGCACATAACGTGTTGCCCGAAACAGCGCAACGGCAAGACGCGAGTTGCGCGCCTCAGGCAGCAGACCGATGACGCTGACGTGCAGGAGTTTGGTTTTGCGTGAGGTGTTCCAGAGCCAGAGCTGCCGCAGGATACCGGGCAGGCTGTAAATAAACGTAGGAACCACAGGGACATCGCGGTAGATCAGCACTGCACCAACAGTCCGGTCATGAAGTTCTCCACTCAAGGCCAGCGACGGCGAGAACACGGGAGCGTAGCCCCTGGCAAGTGCAAAAAGATCCGCTCCCCTGCCCCGATGCCAGGGTAGAGTTGAAAATGAAGCAGAGAGCACACGCTCAAGCTTCCTGACGGAAGAAAGCACACTCATCCAGGCCCCTCGTTGCACCTCCGCGTGCGGAGGCTGCTGTTCTTGGCCGCGCTGGGCAGACCTCCCGCGTAATCCCCAAACCGCCCCCGACCAGGCGTGAACATACCCACGGCGGAGCAAACAGTCAACAAGCCCAGCGGGGTAAACAGGGATGTGGATACTTTTCAGTTCCGGGTCCCCATGCGTTGCAAGGCCGTCGGTGAGAAATGCGAAGGCACCGACCGGACCAATCATTGACGCTGCGCCGAGTCGTTGCGACGTTAGGTGCCAGTGGTCAATCAATACTTCGAATGCGGCATCGCAGCTAGGAGAGTGCGCGCGAACGTCGATCAAGCAGCAATCCTGACCTCGCATCGCCAGCACATAGGCCAGGTGTGCATTGGTTCCATCGCTGACCACCGCAAAGACATGCCGCACGCCGGTCTGGAATCGGGAATTCTTTCGATACAGCAGCTGCGGTGGAAACAGAAGATCCCACGGCCGGCTGAGGCCGGACGCGCGTACGACTCGACACCAGCGCTTCGGGCCGATCTCGGCAACAACAAGCTTGGAAGTACTTGACGACTTTTCCCCCATTGCGCCACAACATACGGACTGCTGAGCCGCGGTGACATCCCCAATGATCGCAACGACGAACATTTCGATCACTCTTCCTAACATGCAGGCCCATGAATGATCAGAACCTCCACGCCGAGCTTCGCCGGCTGCCAATGAACGAACTGCTCGCCAGTCTTGGCACGTCGTCCGGCGGTCTCGACGAGGCCGAAGCAACGCGTCGTCTGGCCGATCAGCAGTTACTACAACCGACATCCACGCGCCGACCAGAATGGTTGGAACACGTGCTGGATATTCTGCGCAACCCGCTGAACATTCTGCTACTCTGCCTATGTGTGGTGTCTGTTGCAACAGGGGACCTAGTTGCCACGGCCATGATCGCCTCGATGCTCATCATCGGATCAGTGCTGAAGTACATCCAGGAAACCCGCTCGGAGCGGGCCGTCGCAGCCCTGCAGCGCCTGGTACACGTGCGTGCAAGCGTTGTGCGCGGTGGAACCGTTCAGCAAGTGCACCTTGACGAGATCGTGCCGGGTGATGTCGTGCAACTTTCTGCCGGCGATATGATCCCGGCCGATGTTCGGCTAATAGACTCAGAGGATCTGCATGTTGACCAGCATGTGCTCACGGGCGAATCGGTCCCGGTTGAGAAGTCTGCCACGGGTCTTTCCGGCTCCGATCCGCTTGATGACCCGAGGCTGTGCTTCCAGGGGTCGACCGTTCAGACAGGGTATGCTACGGCTGTAGCCCTTTCCACAGGACCCGAGACGTACTTCGGCTCGATCGCCGAACGTGTCCGAGCGACACGTCCGCCCACATCATTCGACAAAGGCATCAGCTCATTCACGTGGCTGATGCTGCGCATCATTCTCGTTCTCGTGCCGGCGGTGTTTCTGCTGAACGGACTTCTCAAAGGAGACTGGCTTGAGGCCCTGCTGTTCGCAACGGCCGTGGCCGTGGGCATCACACCCGAGATGCTGCCGATGATCGTCACGGTAAACCTCTCCAAGGGTGCCGTTGCCATGGCCCGCCGCAAGGTCATCGTCAAGCAACTCAATGCCATCCAGAACCTCGGTGCCATGGACGTTCTGTGCACGGACAAGACTGGCACGCTTACGCAAGGACGCATAATCCTGATGCACCATGTGCGACCTGATGGAACGGAAAGCGAAGACGTTCTCTGGCTTGGCTTCCTGAACAGCTTCTTTGAGTCTGGCATCAAGAACCTGATGGACGAAGCCATCCTCGAGCATGAGCATCTTGAAGATCGCGTGCGGTCGGATTCATGGAAGAAGCTCGACGAGCAGCCCTTCGATTTTGAGCGGCGGCGACTTTCGGTGCTGGTATCCCAAACGGATAAGCCCCCTGTGATGATCTGCAAAGGGGCTCTTGAGGAAACCCTAGCTATCTGCACAGGTGTTCCAGGGTCGGCCATGACTGTGGCCGATCGCCTGAATACACAGGGATTTCGCGTGGTAGCGGTAGCAACAAAAGAAATGCCGACCGATTGCCACGGCATCGGTGTTGCCGACGAGTCAGCCATGACCTTGCAGGGTTTTTTGGCATTTCTTGATCCACCAAAAGACTCGGCGAGAACAGCACTGGATGAGCTGGCCTCGTCTCACGTCAATATCAAGATCCTCACCGGGGATCGGCTTGCCATAACGACCTACGTTGCCGATGCCG
Organism: Ignavibacteria bacterium; assembly: GCA_040380835.1. Classification (GTDB taxonomy): domain Bacteria; phylum Bacteroidota; class Ignavibacteria; order Kapaibacteriales; family Kapaibacteriaceae; genus UBA10438. Next base: position 4,056 of record JBEIIK010000056.1, read on the forward strand.
TTGGACTCTCATCAATGGGCTCGCTCCTTGGCTCGGAGATCGACAAGCTTTCAGATGCCGAACTTTCGGATGCCGTCGAGCGCACAACGATCTTCGCAAAGCTCACGCCGCTGCACAAGGAGCGTGTCATAGCCAGCCTTCGTTCGAATGGACACGTCGTCGGGTTCCTGGGTGACGGTATCAACGATGCTCCTGCACTGCGCCGAGCAGACGTCGGTATCAGCGTGGAGGACGCCGTCGATGTTGCCAAGGAGTCGTCCGACATTATTCTTCTCGAACAGAACCTTGCGGTTCTTCATGACGGAGTTGTGGAAGGACGCAGGGTCTTCGGCAATGTCGTCAAGTACCTGCGCATGGCCGCAAGTTCGAACGTCGGCAATATGCTCAGCGTCGTGGGTGCAAGCGTTTTTCTACCCTTCCTGCCAATGCTGCCAGTGCAGATCATGCTCAACAATCTGCTCTATGACATCTCTCAGACGGCTATTCCGACCGATGCAGTGGATCCGGAATGGACCACCCGTCCGCGGCGCTGGTCAATGGACGATGTTCGGCGAACGATTCTGGTCTTCGGCCCCATCAGTTCGTTCTTCGATTTCATGACCTACGCCGTGCTGCTCTGGCCGTTGGGAGCTATTGCCAATCCGGCACTCTTTCACACAGGCTGGTTCATCGAATCCCTCTGTTCGCAGATGCTCATCGTCATGGTCCTGCGAACGCAGTCACCGTCGCTGCGCATCACCTCTCCGAGCCCGACGCTCTTACTGACAACGTTGATGGTGCTGGCCGTCGGACTGACCATTCCGCTTACCGAACTTGGCCGTGGACTCGGATTCGTACCATTACCCGCAACTTACTGGACATGGCTGATCGTGATCATTATATCATATTTGACGGTCGGAGTGCTTGCCCGTCGGGCACTGTACCGGTCAAACACATGAAATTTTGCACGTCATGATCGACGCTATGACTCTTCCTTACCACATGGCATCTCTGTCCGCTCTGGTCATCGCCCTAGTAACGTGCGGCGTACGCATGGCCTATGCCCAGCAGCACATGCACACGACTGCGCACTCCGAAGCGCGGGCGTTGCATCCGGAAGAGCTCTACCGCGAAGCGCAGTTGGTCGTTCCGCAATCCATGCCGGAGTCCGACGTGCCACGAGTTGCAGGAGCCCCCTATAACGTGGTCTATGGCTGGTATCCGTACTGGATCAGTTCAACGGCTGCCAGCATGATGCGCCCCGAACTTCTGACCCACATTGCCTGGTTCAGTGTCGGCATTGATACTGCAACGGGAGGACTCGCGTCGCTGGAATCGTGGAAGAACACGCAGGTGGTTACGTGGGCAAAGAGCAAGGGGCTGCGGGTTCACCTGACGATCACGTGCTTTGGGAGCAAAGAGCTCAAGGCACTGCTTTCCTCCCCGACGAAGAGTGCGCGTTGCATTGCCGAGATCGCCGCGGCTGTTGCCCTGCGAGATGCCGACGGCGTGAACATTGACTTCGAGCTGCTGCCGCTTTCCGAGCGGGCGACGATGGTGGCATTCATGCAGGGACTACGAACTGCAATGCCGAACAAGGAACTGACGATCGCAACGCCGTCGGTGGACTGGAATAAGTCATGGGATCTGAAAGCCCTTTCCGAGATCAGTGACTTCCTTGTGATGATGGGCTACGATTACTACTATTCAGGCAGCACGACGGCCGGTGCCGTTGCCCCATTGCGCGGCGAGACCTATACCGTTTCGAAATCCATCGACGCGCACCTGGCTGTCGGCGTCGATCCGTCCAGGCTGGCCGTGGCAGTGCCCCTGTACGGCCGAACGTGGACGGTAACCTCGACAGCGCGCAAAGCGTCGGTAGTAACCGGATCTACCAGCACCACGCCAACTTACAGCTCAGCACAGAAGATGCCCGGCATGGCATCGAGAGTATTCGACGCAGCAACCTCCGTGGCTTGGTTTAACCAGCAGTCCGGCGACACCGTGCGTCAGACGTGGATCGACGACTCGGTGTCTCTGGCAGCAAAGTACCAGCACATCAAGAGCAAGGGGCTACGGGGTATCGGCTACTGGGCCCTGGGCTACGACGGTGGTCAGCAATCAATGTGGAATGGACTCCAGGCGGTCTCAACATCGACAGATGTGGCCGAGGAGAGCCCCTTTACAGGGTTAGTGGCGAGCCAGGACAGAACGGTACTGATCTACACCGTGCATGGTCAATGCGTCTACTCGGGAAGTGCAGCCCAACTGACAACGTCGGCCATGCCCCCCGGCTGCTACATTGTCGTCGATGGGGTGGCACGAACCATGCTGATCCGCTGAACAAGTCTCAGAGCTCCAACTCCACCAGTCGAACCCGGAACGGCCCGGCCTCGCTGCGACAGCGCAACCTAGCACGCACCAGCACCGTCACTTTGGCCGACTTCAGCTCGGGGATCTTCGAGCCTGGCCGTGCTCCGGGTGAGACGATGCTGCCGCGCAGCACCAGCCCCTTGATAGCATCGAACTGAGCCGTCACGCGAACCGATCGCAGCGAGTCATGCTCGGGATCGGACGTAACAAGCGAACTATCCTCAACGGTTGCTGTTACGACGTCAATATCAAACTGCCGGATGTCCCGTCGACCGTTGACCGTTTCCGGGGCTGGCACGGCAACGCCGATGCCGGACACTTCAAAGTCCAGCTGACGCGGCGTGTTCTTGGTCTTCTGCACGACCATCGAGGAGATGGTCACGATCGGACGCGGGATCTCGACGTTCGATACCGGTACCTCAAGCTCTTCGCTCGCACTCGACGCCCAGTCCTGACCGGCCCAAAGTGCAGCACCAATCACAAGTCGGACTACACCGCGTACGGCCCGTGACGGGAGCGGAATGCGCTGTCCGGTAAGTCGAAGGCGGACCATCATCTCATGCCGGTCGGCAGCAAGAGGCACCAGCCAGACAGAGTCGATCACGGGCTTGTATCGTGCATAACCGCCCGTGGTAGCCCTGATGGTCGACGTCTTCAAGGTTGCCTTTACCGTATCAACACGTCCATCGATGAAGACTCCACGGATCACGCAGCGCGGCCTGGCATTACTACCGATAAACTCTGCTATGATCGAATCGGTCCGGATCGTCGGTGCAGACTGGGCAAAGGCAGGGGGCTGATCAAGCAGCAGCAGCCAGGCGATCAGCACAGCAAAGCGCGTGATCACCGGCACATCCGGGAGGTGGTGAATTTCATCATGCGATTCTACGGGATTTGAGCGTACCATCGAACGGCCGGCATCTATGCATATTGCACGATGAAACGTTTGACCGAGATCCGCGACCTGCGCGCGGACGTGCTTGAAGCCCTTGCCGCGGCCATGGTGCCCATACAGCTGCTTGAACTTTCGAAACAGCTGCGCCTGCGGGCCGGCTCGGACGAATACGAGCACCTGCGTTCACTGCTGGAGACGATGGCCGAGGAAGGTGTCATCATGCGAATGAGCCGACGTCGATTTACGCTGCCGCAACGGGCCGAGGGCAGTATAGTCGGCGTGTTCTCGATGCATCACGACAACGGAACGGTGCGCACCGAAGACACGGCAATTCCAATAGTCCACGTGCGCCGTCATGACATGAACACCGCCCTGGACGGCGATACCGTACGCGTGCGCCTGCATGCTCAGGCACCGGGCCGCAAGCCCCGTGGCGAAGTCGTCGAGATCGTCTCTCGTGCCGAACATGTGATCACGGGTTCGATCGACTTTGACGGAAGCTTCATGTATCTCATCCCCGATGAGAACAAGTACCACGTGGATTTCCTCGTGGCCGAATCAAATCTGAAGGGGGCTCGCCCAAGCGATAAGGTCGTTGGAGCTCTGGCGCGCTGGACGCATGACAATGCCGCACCGGAAGCTGTTGTTACGGAGGTTATTGGCACATCTGGTGCCGCCGCCGTGGAATTCGCTGCCATACTGAAAGAGTTTCGTTTGCCGGTGTCCTTCCCTGCCGACGTCGAGGCTGAAGCCCGACGTCACGACGAGCCAACCGACGATGTTCCGCACGGTCGTACAGACCTGCGCGGCGAGACGATCATCACCATCGATCCGGAGGATGCGCGTGACTTCGATGATGCGCTTTCTCTTACCCAACTCGACAACGGAAACGTCGAGCTTGGCGTGCACATTGCCGATGTCTCCCACTACGTTCCGGAGGGCTCGGCGCTTGACAAGCAGGCTCTTGAGCGCGGTAACAGCACGTACTTGGTCGACTGCGTCGTTCCGATGCTGCCGGAACATCTTTCCAACAACATCTGCTCACTGGTTCCCGGCAGGCCGCGCAACGCATTTTCGGTGTTCATGGAGTTTGCTCCCGATGGGTCACGACAGTCCTATCGCATCGAAGAGACCCTGATCAAGAGCGCCCGCCGCTTCACCTACGACGAGGCCCAGCGTATCATTCTGGGAGAAGAGGGCGATCATGCCGACCTGCTGCGCCGACTGCGCACGCTGGCCACATCGCTCTACACGCGACGCATGAAGCAAGGGGGCATTGACTTCGAAACCGAAGAGGTCAAGTTCCTGCTTGATGAGTCAAAAATGCCGGTGCGCGCCGTGGTCAAGCGTCGAACGGAATCAACCTCACTTGTCGAAGAATGCATGCTGGCGGCCAACCGCGCCGTAGCTGAGCATATGCATTCATTGAAGAAGCAGTGGAAGTGGCGCGATGCGCCGCCGTACCTGTATCGCGTGCATGACCAGCCCGATAAGGAGAAGATCACCTCGGCCGTCGGTATCATCCGCACACTCGGCTTTGACGTCCCCAGCGGACAGCTAGCCCCCTCCAATGTCAATGCCATCCTGCGTCAGGCACAGGGCCGGGTCGAACAGCCGGTGGTCAATACTCTGCTGCTGCGCTCGATGGCCAAGGCCGTGTATGCTGATTTCAACATCGGCCACTTCGGTCTGGGTTTTTCGGACTACGCCCACTTTACATCCCCTATCCGCCGGTATCCGGACCTTGTCGTGCACCGACTGCTCAAGGAGTATGCCAAGGGGCAACCGGACTCGCGTCGCCTGCGCATGCTGGAGAACATCGTCAGCTATGCCGGAGACCAGTGCTCGGCAACCGAGCGCGCCAGTATTGATGCCGAGCGGGCGTCGGTCAAGCTGGCACAGACCATCCTTGCCCGAGAGCACCTCGGCACCGACCATGTGGGCTATGTGACCGGCGTAGCAACCTTCGGAGTCTTTGTGACGATCAAGGACCTGATGGTCGAAGGCCTTCTGCACATTCGCGACATCGACGATGACTACTACATCTTCGACGAACAACGCATGCGCATCTACGGTCGGCGTACCAAGCGCCTCTTCCGCTATGGCTCGCTCGTGCGCGTTCGTATCGTCAAGGCCAACACCGAAAAACGCATGATTGATCTGGCTCTGTCACAGGATCAGCAGGATCTTATCGAAACCCTGAAGCTTGTCGAAGACACGCAGACCAAGATGAAGCAACGAGGAACCAAGAGACGAACGAGGGAGAGCTAGGCTGCAGGGTACGGGGTACGGAGGTTGTAATCAGTAATCAGTAATCAGTAATCAGTAATCAGTAATCAGTAATCAGTAATCAGTAATCAGTAATCAGTAATCAGTAATCAGTAATCAGTACATTCGTCCGACCATGCTTTTATGGCACCTCGCGGTATCTCTATTCTTCATCGTGTGCACGATCGGTTCGATCGCGCAGTCGCCCGTGCACGAGCTGCGCCGCGAAAACGTGCGATTTCTTCTGGATACCAGCGGATTCCGCATTGTGCGCGATGTCACGGGGCGAGTGCTTCTTGAAACGGTCGCGGTCGGTAATGAGTTGCCGATCGGGCTCGCTTGGCATCCCCTTTCATCGGTTGACTACGTCAACTATTCTCACCTGGTGGTGCGGGATAATCTGCGGGCCGACCAGTGGTTCTGTGACACGATTGCCGTATGGAAAGCCTCAGACTCGGCATTCTCGATGGATGTGCGCTTTCGCAGAAAGGCCACAGGGCAGGGATTTGACCTTCGCGTGGCGATGCTTGATAACGATCGGGTGAAGGTCGATATCAGGTGCACAAGCACGCTGCCAAGTCCGTGGACATTCCGCACGAAACTTCGTCTACGGCTCTTTCCCGACGAGTATCTCATGGGGTTTGGCGAACGTCTTGAGGGCGTCGCCTTTCGTAGTCAGCGACTTCTCAACTGGATCAGTGAAGGTCAAGCGGACACCGTCCCCGGGCCCCTTCCTCAGGATCAGGGAAACTATCGTGTGCCGTTCTATCTCTCGACGCGTGGATATGGGCTGCTACTGCACAATAACACGTGCAGCGCTTTTGATGTTGGAAAGGCCGACAGCAGCATCAATGAGATCTCTGTCTGGGATCAAGAATTGAGCTTTACCGTGTACGCCGGTGATTCACCCGAACAGATCATCGAGAGCTACACGGCCGATGCGGGACGACTCTACCGCATGCCCGAGCCCTGGGTCTTTGGTGTCTGGGTAATGGCAAAGAACCGAAACTGGCTTCAGAGCGAGTCCGGCAGGTCTCTGGATGTGGCGCAGTCACTACGTCGGGACAGCATTCCGTGCAGCGCCATCTGGCACCACTACTGGTCGGAGAAGATCAACAACATCCTCGGGACTGATATGTCCTGGGATATCGACCGCGTTCGTTATCCGGACTACGAGAACGTCATCCTGAAACACCGCTCCGACGGTTTCAAGGTTCTGCACTACTACTGGCCGTACATCTTTAACGCCGATGCCGAGTTCGACGCCGCAAATGCTGCCGGCATATTCATGCGCGATGCCAGTGGTAAGACATTCCTCAATCAGTGGTTATCGTTTTTCGCTCAGGTTGCCGAACCTGATCTGACACGAACATCTGCCCGGCGGTGGCTGCAGCAGAACATGCTTCACAATGCCTTCGAGCTTGGCAGCAGCGGCTGGATGGCTGACTTCGGCGAGCACCATCGCATCGAGATGGTCGACTCTGCCAATGGTAATCCATACGCTGTCCACAATGAGTATCCGCTCTGGTGGGCGCGCACCAATCATGAGTTCTGGGAGTCACGTCAGCCTGACGGAGACTACACCTTCTGGATGCGCGGCGGATGGACCGGCATTCAGAAGTACGCACCCCTGATGTGGACCGGCGACCCGCAGTTCGACTGGTCGGCTGTTGACGGTATCAAGACCATCATCCCGTCTATACTCTCGGCCGGCCTGTCCGGTCATCCCCTCGTGTCAGCTCACATTGCCGGCTATGAATACAACACACTCCCTGCAAACTCCGAAGAGCTGTGGATTCGATGGCTCCAGGTTTGTTCGATGTTTCCGGTGATGTGGACGCACGAGGGTAGCGAGTTGTTCTTCGGCACCCATCTGGTCTTTGATCAGTCCGAGAACACTCGCACCATGTTCAAGCGCTACGCCCGGTTGCACGTAGCATTCGCCCCCTACTTTCTTTCGCTAGCACGGGAGGCCGTTGACAGGGGGCTTCCGGTTGCACGAACACTCTACATGCATTATCCGGATGATCTGCGCACAGTGCACATCAAGGATCAGTTCCTTCTTGGCGACAGGGTCATGGTCGCCCCCGTCGTCGACTCGGGTGCGAGATCACGAAGCATCTACTTCCCGGCAGGACGCTGGTACGACTTCCATACGGGTAAGCTCGCGGCTACCGGACCGACCCGGCTGAACGTTTCCGCACCGCTCGACCACCTGCCGATCTTCGTCAGAGAAGGGGCTATCCTTCCGCTGTATGATCAGCCCCATATCGAGACGCTGGTTAGGGATATTCCGGGTGTGCGGGACTTTGAGCACGCCGACAGCTCCATGCAACTGCGCCTTTACGGGTGTGGCTCCGACACAATGCGTCTGTGGGACGAAACCGTCATCCGAATGCAGCGAACGTCCACAGACAGCCTGTCATCGGTCTCCGGCGGACATAATCGTCGTATAACGGCGCGGTTCATGGCCGATGCGTCGGCCCCCTGTCTTACAAGCGTGCAGATGTTTGATGAACGCTCTGCCATAAGAGCCTTTCCCAACCCAACAACGGGCCGAACCACCGTGGCGCTTGAACTCACCAATGCCACGCCCGCCAGCGTCGAAGTCCGCTCAATCAATGGCTCGCTGCTGCGCACATACACACTTGATAACCGCAGAGATCAGGGATCCGCATTGCTGGATCTTAGTGACATGCCCGACGGGATGTATCTGATCATCGCCTCCCAATCAGGCTCAACGCGAACGGTCGTTGTCGTGAAGCAATGACGAGTATCGTCCACGGTACTTTTTTTCTGTTCTGATGTCACGTTGCACGGTGCTTTTTGCACGAAGGTGCCATGAAAGCACCGTACATCATCATAATAGCCGGCCCAAATGGTGTCGGCAAATCCACATTCGCTAACAGGTATTTGCAGGACTATCCTGATTGCGCAGGGATTGTTGATCCAGATGCCATTGCTCGCCAGCTAATGCATCTACCCGAAGAGCAGCGAAACATCGCTGCGGGGAGAGTTGCGCTAGAACAGATCTCAGATCATCTGGAGACTTATCGTTCATTTGCGATCGAAACCACCCTGTCAGGAAAGACGCTGGCCTCGACGTTAGAACGTGCTGCCAGGCGAGGCTACTATATTGCCATTGCTCTTCTCTGGGTGCCGTCGGTACGAATGACACGTCAGCGCGTCGAGATGAGACACCTCGGCGGCGGGCACGACATCGACGTTGATGATCAGTTTCGTCGTTTCGACCGTTGCTACATTAACTTTTTCACAACGTACAGGCAGCTTTGTCATGATTGGACCCTCTACATTGGAATTGGAGAAGTTCCTGAATCGTTCGCAACAGGAAAGGGTGGACTCCCTACAGCGTGAGCTGTTATCTGGAGATTCTCATCGGCAACGTGCCGCAGCCGCAGCAATACGTGCCAGTTATGACATCCGCGACCAGTATCGACGTGCTGGCCTGAAGTTGGTCATCATGGTCGATGGCGATATCCAACACGTGGACCCAGATTCCCCGTTATTGCTCGATCTTTCATCGCTCATTTCCCTGGTAAAACACGTATGCCCTCTCTCTCCTGAGTTGGAACCGCCAGGGTTTGAATAGACGGGAATGACGAGGTACGGGGTACGGGTACGGGGTACGGAGCAGATACAACGAAAAAGAGCGTCATGCAGCAGTTGCACGACGCTCTTTTGATTTTTGCAGTTCTCGATCGTCACTCGTCACTAACAATCAGTTCACATTTGACGACTGGGCCGAACCGGCCAGGCGTGCGATGTCTTCTTCACCGATGCGGCGGGCAGCGACCAGGCGCTTCGAGTAGTAGGTCGACTCGAGCGAGGAGATCGTCACGCCATAGCGCGATGAAGAGTGAGCAAACAGGTTGTCGCCGAGATACATGCCCACGTGGGAGATACCCCGACGCGAGCGTGTGCGGAAGAAGACCAGATCTCCGAACTGGAGCTCTGATCGACGTCCTACTGACTGGCCAAGGGTCGCCTGGGCAACCGATGTGCGCGGCAGCGTGACGTTCAGTGCTGAGGAAAACAGCATTTGCGTGAAGGCGGAACAATCAATTCCGGTGCGGGCCATGCCACCAAAGTGGTAGCGCGTGCCCAACCATTCCATCACGATATCGGCAAGCTTTTGCTTCGGGAGCACCCCTGGTTGGGTTGCTCCGCCATCCTTCTCATCGATCATCGATAGCCAGAGGCTGCGAAACGCCTCGAGGTCCGGCGTTACGTCATCCTCCTGCTCAAGTTCGGCAATGATCTCCCCTTCTTCGTACGGGACATTTTCGCCGGCTTGACCGTCGGTGAGTTCTCCATCGTTGTGGAGGATCTCGGACGTATTGATGATCGAATCTCCCGGAGCCATCTTGATGCCGGTAAGGCGGCACAGCTCCGGACTTTGCGTGCGGATCAGATCGATCGCCTGACGCTTTCCGGCCGCGCGGGCGGCTGGAGAGCACTTCGACCGACGTGAGCGCTTCTTGCGCGATGACTTGCGAGACGACTTGGCCACCTTGGCGGCTGTCGGCACAGGATTGGCCGACGTCGTCTCGGGAAGCACGCAGGTTAGCGCGAACACA
>JBEIIK010000057.1:0-14014 GCA_040380835.1 Ignavibacteria bacterium
AGCAGGACGTGTCCTTGACCACAACGCCGACCTCAAGGGGCAGGTTGATGTAGGTGAAGGGCATCTTGGCGATGTTGACCATGTATCCGTCTACATCCACAAACATGTAGACCAGACACTCGCGCTTGCGCGACCCCAGGACATTCACCGAAACTGCCAGGTCGTACACGCCGTCACCGCTGAAGTCACCCACATCCCAACCCCAGATCCGGTAGTTGGCCCCAAGAGGCATGGCATTGCGGACATCCGCTAGAAGATCTTCGGCGAAGTACGGATCAGCCCGGCGTTGAAACTCTTCAAACGTCATGCCCGACTGTGCCGAAACGAACAAGGGTCCGGTTACGAGGGCAACCAGCAGGATCACAGCCGCCCGACAGATGGTCAGGGGGCGTGTCACCGCGTCGGGGCACTCGCGAGTATGGTATCACGGACCTCGATATGACTTGTCTTGAGGCGGGCACCGAACTGTGCAACTACCCTCGACGAAGCATAAGAAGCTAGACGACCGGCATGTTCCGGATGGTGGCGGTGCAGCGCACCATAGAGAAATGCACCAGCGTACATATCACCTGCTCCGGTTGCATCGACGGCATCGACGGCGTAGGCCGGGATCTCGGCATCGATACCGTTCCAGCGGACGCGCGACCCCTGAGCCCCCTTCGTGACAATGACGTTGCGATAACGTGACGTCAGAGCAGTATAGGCCTCATCGGCACCCTCGGTTCCGGCCAGGGCCGTCGCCTCACGCTCATTGCAGAACACCAGGTCGCAACCATCCAGGACAGATCGCAGGCGGTCGCCAAAGACGTCAACGATAAAACCGTCCGAACAACTCACCGCCACGGACGTGCCATGCTTGCGGGCATGGAACAGCGCAACGTCCACAGCCTCGGCCCCGTTCTCATCCGTGAGCTTGTACCCCTCGATGTAGATCCACTCGCTGGCCTTGATCACATCTTCGCGGATGTGTCCGCGATCAAATGTCTGATTGACGGCCAGCGTCGTATTAAGCGTGCGCTCGCTGTCCGGAGTGATCATCACCAGACACGTGCCCGTGGTCTCCCCCGCGATCTGCTCGGCAGAGAGCTCGATGCCAAGGTCACGAAACTCGGAGGCATAGAACGCGCCGTAATGGTCGCCTCCTAACACCGAACAGTAGGCCCCCGTGCCCCCGAACTGGGCAAAGGCGATGATGGTATTGGCGGCCGACCCGCCACTGCAGCGGTGCACCGGACGCTCACCCATGAGCGAAATGATCTCGCGCTGACGTGCAGCGTCGGTAAGGGTCATGGCACCCTTTGTCACGCCAAAGCCGGCAAGCTCTTCTTCGGTGACGCGGTACTCAAGGTCTACGAGGGCATTGCCGATGCCCGACAGGAGGATGGTTTTCACGGCGCAAATATAGACCGCCGACCGTGGATTGACGGCCCGACATTACGCAGAGGATCGTGTGCTTACTCGCCGGCGCCAGATAGCCGCAGGATCTCCATGCACAGCTCCGGGAACTCCATCCCTGAAGCCCTTGCGGCCATAGGCACAAGACTGGTGGCAGTAAACCCCGGAATGGTATTCACCTCGAGGCAAAACGGCATCCCCTCATCCGTCAGCCGGAAGTCCACTCGGCTGTAGGCCCTGCAGGCAAGCACGTTGTGAGCAGCCACGGCGAGATTCTTGACGTGTTCCTCGACAACGTCGGAAACATCAGCCGGACAGTGATACACGGTCTTACCCTTGACGTACTTATTCTCAAAGTCATAGTACCCTTCGTGCGGCACGATCTCGATCACCGGCAGCGCCTCATCACCAAGCACGGCCACCGTGAGCTCACGTCCGGGAATGTAGGCTTCGACCATGACCGACTGCGTAAAGGCACCCGCAAGCCGAACGGCCCGCTGCAGCGATTCGACGTCGGGCTCATCGACGATGGTCATGCCAACGGTCGAGCCCTGGTCATTGGGCTTGACCACAAGACGGCCCGGCATTTCACGGAGGATGCTCTCAAACAGTCCCTCGTCATCGAATTGATCATGGCTGAGGTTCACCCATGGCGCGGTGGGAATACCGGCAGCCTGAAACAGGACCTTCGAAAGCCCCTTGTCCATTGCCGTCGCACTGGCCACCATGGTGCTACCGGTATAGGGAATACCTCGCAGATCCAGCAGAGACTGAACGTATCCATCCTCGCCGTAGCGTCCATGCAGCAAAATGAAAGCAGCATCGATATCGTCGAAATGCGACGACGTGATGCACTCGAGCAGCTTGGCCGGATCGAACAGATCGAGCTCAGCGGCCGTTACTTCACGAGCAGAGGCTTCGTGCAGCTCCGCATCGGTAAGGGGCTCACCAGCACCCCGCATCGGGTCGATGGCCAGAACATCGTGACCCAGCTCCCGCATTGCAAACACGGCGGCGCGGCCGCTCAGCAGAGCGATGTTGCGCTCGGGACTGATTCCGCCGAGCAGAACGGCAATCTTCATGATGATTTGGCTTCCTGATGCAGTGAGCGGAGGAATTTGACGTCTTCCCAGACCAGCTTCTTCCATTCCGGATTGCGCAAGAGCGCCGCCGGGTGATACGTCACGATCGTCTTGATGCCCTGATAGTCGTGAATCCTGCCCCGAAGAGCCGTCATGGTCTCAGATGACTTCAGCAGTGTGTGCGATGCCGTCAACCCGAGCGCAAGGATGAACTTGGGACGGATCAGTTCGATCTGCTTCCAGAGGTATGGCTCGCAGGAATCCGTCTCTCCGACAAGGGGCTTGCGGTTATTCGGCGGGCGGCACTTCAGGATGTTGCAGATGTAAACCTCATCGCGTGGCAGGTCGATCGACTCCAGGATCTTGGTCAGCAGCTGTCCTGCACGACCTACAAACGGCAGGCCCTGTGCATCCTCATCCGCGCCGGGGGCCTCACCGATCACCATGATGTCCGCATCGGGGTTCCCGGAACCGAACACGAAGCTGGTACGGGTTGCCCCGAGAGGACACTTCATACAGCCACTGATGTCGGTATGGAAGGCTTCAAGGCTGGTTGCATTCATTACCGCGTCTGTGCCGATGGTGATACTGCTAACGGGCACGTCCATCGCCTCTGACTGAACGGAGGCAGGCAGTTGGGAACCTGCCAGGTCATCATCGGCTGCAACGACGATCGACGCTGGATCGACGTGATCGACATACATCGTCGGACCATGCATCTGCTTTTGCTGATGCAGGTAGCGAACAAGTTCGTCGGCAATCGTCGGCATGCAGACATCGGAGGTCGATAGGTGAAACAAGGTCCAGCCTGGAATTCAGGCCGGACACACAGCAATAGCCAACGTCAGTCTTCGTGTGCTTCGGCTTCTTCCGGCTCTTCGAGCACATCGCCCGCCTTGGATTTTGCGGCCGTGAAGATGATGGTCGCAGTCTTTTTGTCGAGCTTGCCCTTGATGGTGCTTCCATCCGGGAAGCCCCCTCGCAGGACTTCCTCGGCGATAGGATCTTCAACGAAGCGCTGGATGGTCCGCCGCAGGGGGCGAGCACCGTACTTTTCGTCAAAGCCCTTCTCAGCAAGGAACTCCTTGGCCGACTTGGCCAGGTCAAGCGAAATGCTGCGAGCACTCAGGCGCGTCAGAAGACGCTTGAGCTGAAGCTCGATGATCCGGACCATGTGCTCTTTTTTGAGCTGACGGAAGATCACGTACTCGTCGATGCGATTCAGGAACTCGGGGTTGAAGAGCCGCTTCATGGTCTCTTCGACCGTCGATTTCATGTTCTCGTAGCTGTCGGCGCTTTCATCTGTCGTGAAACCGATGCGACCGCCAGCCTTGACATCACGCATGCCGACGTTCGACGTCATAATGATGATCGTATTCTTGAAGTCGATTCGACGCCCCAGACCATCAGTCAGCTGACCATCGTCAAAGACCTGCAGAAGTATGTTGAATACATCCGGGTGGGCCTTCTCGATCTCATCGAGCAGAACGATTGAATACGGCTTGCGGCGAACCTTTTCGGTGAGCTGACCGCCCTCTTCATAACCAACGTAGCCCGGAGGGGCACCCACAAGCCGTGACACGGAGAACTTCTCCATGTACTCGCTCATGTCGATGCGGATCATCGCATCTTCACTGTCGAACATGTACCGGGCAAGTGCTTTGGCCAGCTCGGTTTTACCGACGCCGGTCGGACCGAGGAACATGAATGATCCGATCGGGCGGGACGGATCTTTGAGTCCGGCACGCGCTCGGCGGATCGCCTTGGCAAGATGCTCGACCGCCTCGTCCTGACCGATCACCTGCGAACGGAGTTCGTCGGCCATCTTCAGAAGCTTGGCGGTTTCGCCTTCAGCGATCCGGTTGACCGGGATTCCGGTCATCATCGCTATCACGTCGGCGACGTCCTCCTCCGAAACATCAAAGACAACATCTGAACTTGATGACTCCCACTCGGTCTTTGCCTGTTCGAGCTCGGTCTGGTACTTCTTCTCGAGGTCCCGCAGTCGTGCGGCCTCCTCGAAATTCTGCGATTTGACCACACTGTTCTTCAGTCCGCGGAGCTCTTCGATCTTGGCCTCAAGGTCAAGAACTTCCTTCGGCACATGAATGTGAGCAAGGTGAACCCGCGCTCCGGCCTCGTCCATCACATCGAGCGCTTTATCCGGCAGAAACCTGTCGGTAATGTACCGGTCGGCCATCATCACGCAAGAGCGTACTGACTCGTCAGAGTAGCGCACGCCGTGATGCTTCTCGTAGCGGTCTTTGACGTTATGCAGAATCTGAATGGCCTCATCGACCGTTGGCGGATCGACGAGGATCTTCTGGAATCGACGGTCAAGTGCACCGTCTTTCTCAATGTGCTGACGGTACTCGTCGAGCGTCGTGGCACCAATGCATTGGATGTCACCCCGCGCCAGAGCCGGCTTGAACATATTCGAAGCGTCGAGCGAGCCACTCGCGCCCCCTGCCCCGACGATCGTATGGAGCTCATCTATGAACAGGATCACATCTTTGGCCTTCTCGAGCTCACCCATCACGGCCTTCATACGCTCTTCGAACTGTCCACGGTACTTCGTGCCGGCCACAAGTGCCGCTAGATCCAGCGTGACAATTCGCTTATCGAACAGAATGCGCGATACCTTCTTATCGATGATCCGAATGGCCAGACCCTCAATGATGGCGGTCTTGCCTACGCCTGGTTCTCCAATGAGAACCGGATTGTTCTTCTTGCGACGCGAGAGTACCTGAGCCACGCGCTCGATCTCCTTCTCGCGACCGATCACCGGGTCAAGCTTGCCCTCGACGGCGAGCTTGGTAAGGTCACGTCCGAAGTTGTCGAGTACCGGCGTCTTGGCTCGCTCAGTGGTGGCAGGTCTCGGCGTGGAGCTACCCCCCCCACGCTCGGAGCGCACCGGAGCCGGACTTTGCCTTCCGCTTAAATAGGCGTCGAGCTCCTTGCGCACAGCGTCATAGTTCACGGAAAACTGGCCCAGGATCTGTGCGGCGATGTTGTCCTCGTCGCGAAGTAGCGACAGCAGCAGATGTTCGGTTCCGATCACATCGGCCCGATATAGCTTGGCTTCGAGATACGTGATCTTGAGAACCTTCTCCGCCTGCTTGGTGAGCGGGATATTCCCGATCGTCAGCGGACCGCTCATGGTCCTAACGGTGTCCTCAATGGCCTTCTTCAGCTTGCCCAGCTCGACGCCGAGATTCCGAAGGATCTTGATACCGATACCTTCCCCCTCGCGGATAATCCCGAGCAGAAGGTGTTCGGTGCCGATGTAATCGTGTCCCAGACGCAACGCCTCTTCTCGACTGAGTCGGATGACGTCCTGAACACGATTTGAAAAATTGCCTTCCATGACCTGACTACCCTTCGGAACGTGGTGAGTTCCGGACAATGACGAACAGCCTGCCGTTCTGTTTCGAACGATTGGCCGAAATATACTGCGTCAATCGTGCGACGTCGGGTCGATATTATGCACACGTACTCAGTCGTTCATGCCACGCACCTTGCCTATGGTTACTACCAGGTTCGGCTCGGTCGAAACGGCTGACTTTGTTTTGACAGGGCTAGCGGCAGGCGCAGCCTTCTTGTCTTTCTTGCCCTTCTTGCCCGTTGTCGCAGCAGAAGTTTCCATGACAGGTAAGGCAGGGGGCTGCTCTGCTGCCAGATTCTTTACGGCGTAGCTCACGCGCGCATCGGATGACTTCACTCCCTTGAGCATGGCCACGATGTTCGCTTTGCGCTGCTGGAGCAGATCAACGTTGGGATCGACCGGATCAGCCGGCATCACTGGCTCTGCCGGTGGCGTCTGACCCTTTTTGAGCTTCTTGACTGCCTTGGCCCAGGCATCATGCTGCTTACGATATTCTGCCTGCGCAGCTGAGCGCATTATGGCTAGACGGTCTTCATCGGCCATAAGCGTCACGACAACATTCATAGTGGTGTTGATCTCGAGGATCTTCGCCAGCTCCTCGATGGCCTTGCGCCCATCCGATGAGAGCGTCGGTTGATTAAGGTCAAATCCGCGCTGCGTGGAACTCAGAAGAAGTCCCTCGACGATCTCCCGCACGGAAAAATCATTCTTGATAACCCTGAACCGCTCCGACTGCGGGATGTCCACCACCACCTCTTTGCGGTATATGTTGCTCCCGGCAAACACAATCCTGTGCGCCCCGGCCTCTCCGAGCGTCTGCAGGTAACTCCCGTCCTTAGAGTTGGAGTTGATCGAGATCCGCTTACCCGACGGGGCATAGATGTGCATCTTACATCCGATAGGCTTGCCCGTTGCAGAGTCACGAACGAATCCCTCGATATTCAAATTGGCCTGCTGAGCCAGGGCCGAACTCAAGATCGCCGATACGGCAATACAGAGCATTGCAAGACGGATGGATATAGAACGAACCATTGCTTTACGATCCCTTTTGTGAATTCAGAAACGCCGCGATCCCCTGCCGGCAATCATCGGTCTGACGGGCCAGAGCGTTCATTACAGTTGCATAGTGAAGACCGGCATCAAGAGACATCCCCTGCACGGCATTAAGCATCGACTTGGTCATTGCCATCGCCGAAGTACTGTTCTTTGCCAGCCGCCGGGCGATCTGCATGGTCTCTTGCTCGAGATTCTCATCATCGACGACATGCGAGATCATGCCAAGGTCACGGGCCTCTTCGGCTCCGATGTTCTCGGCCGTCAGTAGCAGCCGACGCGCCCGGGTGTCACCGATCTTGCGCATCAGGTAAACCAGAACAATGGCTGGGATGAATCCGATACGCACTTCCGAGTATCCGAACACGGCCGTCGAACGGGCCGCCACGACGATGTCACAGACAGTGGCCAGGCCGCACCCACCGGCAATGGCCGGTCCATGCACCATGGCGATAATGGGCTTCGGACAGTCCACAATGGCCTGGAACATGTTCTTCAGCGACGT
Organism: Ignavibacteria bacterium; assembly: GCA_040380835.1. Lineage (GTDB taxonomy): Bacteria > Bacteroidota > Ignavibacteria > Kapaibacteriales > Kapaibacteriaceae > UBA10438. The sequence goes on from JBEIIK010000057.1 coordinate 7,421, forward strand.
CGAGTCATCAACATTATCAAGGGGCGACATCTCGGAGATACGCTGCAGGTAAGCCAGATCCGCGCCCGCACAGAAGGCCGGCCCCTGACCGCGCAGGATGATCACCCTGACGTCCTCATCGTCACGCATGGCGTCAACCGCTGCATGCAAAGCCGCAATGAGCTCAGTACTGAGCGCATTGCGCTTCTCAGGGCGGTTTAGCCGTATCGTACCGATACCGTCATCGACGGACGTGAGGATAATGCTCATACGTTCAAAAATACGCCATGTGACGCCCCCTGCCATGCCTGGCCACAGTTTGCCAGCTCTTCATCGCACGATGACAAGGGGCCATGTGCGTGACTGATCCGTATTGCTAATTCTCAGGTAGTAGGTGCCTGATCCCAGCACGGCAACGCTGATCGGATGCAGAAAGGGCTCACGGAATGGGATACGAGTCAGCACATCAACCAGTAGCCGGCTACCGGTAACGTCACAGATCTCAAAGACGATCGGCACCCGTTCGATGCCGCGCTCCACGGGAACGTAAACGATGTCGGATGCGGGATTGGGGAAGATTGGGTCAGTTCCTTCGGTCGCAAACAATGAATCCGTCGGACGCTCCCCGGATGCCCAGGTATTCTGCCCTAGAGCAGTAGTGATGCCCGTCATCGACGTATCGATGACAATCACATGCCGGAACGACCGGCGGTGACCGGGCGGAACCGGCGTGGTAAAGCGCATCCCCGTGACGGTTGCCACGTCGTTCACGCCCTCATATCTGAACCGATCCGGATAGCGCAGGATCTCGGACTTGGTCTCGGAGGTAAATCCATCATACGTCGTCGTGTTATCAATTCCGGCAATCAGGGGGCGACTGTCGGTGTAGGGTGATTCGCAATACATGGCAACGACCGGCTGCTGTGGGCCAAGTGCTTCAACGTATTGAAACGGACTGCCATTTTCACCGCCGTAGGTCCTGTTCCTGGCCGGCTGGCGTCCGAGGTCCCAGTCATAGAACCAGGCCACTGACAGATCATGCAACGTTGTATCACTTCGATTCGTGATGGTGGCATCAATACGCAGAACATTGCTCGTTGAGTCCAGTTCGACGCCCAGCTCAACCTCCACGCCGATGCGCATTGAGTCCGGTGCATCGGCATCGCTGACGACGCCCGAGATGGCATGCCGGCCGGCAATTCGCCGCACAGGCCGGAAGTGATCGTTGTTGCGCTTGACTGAGCGCACGGCATCAACGGTGCGGCCATTGGCGTGAACCATCAGGCCCCCTTCATAGAGCTGACCGCAGAAGTCACGGTAGCGTAGGCCCTCACCCTGACCGCGCTCCAGATCTGTATTGCCGATACGACCCCTATCGCCGATACTTATCCGCACGTCTCTGTTGGCAAGGGTCGTGTAGGCCGGTGCCGGGGTAACGGCATAGCTGTACTGCCGGCTGATAGCCGCGCCGGTACGGTCTTTACCCAGCAGTCGCATGTGGACGTATGCTGCCGTGTCGGTTTCGGACGTGACGACAAAATCCTGCGTGGGAAGAAAGAAGCGCTCTCCAGAAGCGATCTCGCGACTGGTGATCTGGCCGGCATCGGTCACGGTGCGTAAGGCGTCGCGACCGCTGCCGCTTATACCCTCCACACCGATGAGCTGCAAAGTCCAGGGGGCTAGGCGGTTTACAAGACCAACGCGGGCCGAAAGCGTATCACCGATATTCCAACGCTGAGCACCTCTCTTAGCAAAGACTTCAACAGTATCGACCTCGATGGAAACCAGAGTGTCCGGGTGAAGCGTCACGGCCTTGAGTGCATTCAGACGTCCACGCGGGAGCTGCCGGCGGTCGATCTCCTGAGGGATCGTTGCCCAAGGGGCCTCATCGACGGCATCACGCACCATCGCGCAGGCCTCGAGCGGACCCAGTTGCGGATGCTTTGAGCGCACCAGACCAACGACGGCAGCAGCCAGAGGAGACGACCCCGACGTGCAGCAGAAGCCGTCATACCCGCCATTGTTGGCCGTTGTCCAGCTGATGTGACCCGGAGCCATCACATCGACCGTTGGCCCCCTTCCGGTCATGGGAATAACATTGTCGGAGGCATCCACAACGCCAACGCCGAGAACGCCTCGATAGCTGGCAGGATAGAACGGCGTTGGCGAGTAGTGATTACCCGCAGCGGCCACCACTGCAGTGCCGCGAGCCACGGCATAGGAGATCACGTCCTGATCAATGCAGGATGACGACTGTCCGCCCCAGGAGCAGTTGACAACATCAAAGCCATTCAGCGCACAATACATGATGGCCTCATAGCCAAACACAATACCAGTGGTTCCCTTGGGCATGGTCCGCAGCGGAAAGATTTGACAGCGTCCGGCCAGACCCGCAATGCCCAGACCATTGTTGGCCGTGGCATCGCACAGACCGGCAACACCCGTTCCGTGACCGTTGTCAGGATTGAATGCATCACCGGCAGACGTCGAGTCTTCTTTCCACGAGAAGTTGTATCCACGGTGGTCATCGACGTAGCCGTTGGCATCATCGTCGATGCCGTTATTCGGGATCTCAGACATGCGCATATGGATCGCATTGACAAGGTCCTCATGTTCGGTTCGCACGCCACTGTCGATGATGCCGATGATCACCGAATCGCTTCCCGGCTGCACATCCCAGGCCGCATACGCACCGACCGTGCGCAAAAGATCCTGCTTCGTCCGCTCAGGGTCGTTTGGCTCACCGGCCAATTCATACACACACCACGGGGCCGCACATTCGATCGGACCACATCCGATTCCAAGACGGGCGACGATCTGTTCGGGAGGGATCTCAGGCCGGTCATACTCGACGACATAGCTGCGTATCAGGCGCTCTTCGATGGCGAATGCTTCACTGAGGTTCATTGATCGCTGCCGGATCTGCAACAGGTTGTTCTGCCGGGCGAAGGTCAGGGACCGTTCGAACGGCAGGATCGGGGCGATAACCCTAAGCCCCATTTCAGCCAGCACCTGCGGTGCCTGCCACGCATACTCAGGCGCGATGCGCACCTTGAGCTTACCCCGGAGTGCAGGGTCGGGCCGATGAGGCAGCTGCCGCGGCCAGGTCTCGAATTGTGCCTGCACGCTGATGGCGCAGACGATCATCCATGCAGCGACAAGCAGTCTCATCGGATAAAGCGGGTGGTGTGGAAGGAATGATCCGTCGTCTCGGTGACTACCATGTAAGCCCCCTGCTCCAGCAGCGACGCGTCAAAGGTCGTCTCAGCAGAGCCGTCATGCGCATTCTGATAGCGAATGCGCCCAAGCTGGTCGACGATGCAATAACGCAGTGCTGACTGCATGCCATGCAGGGTGGCGGTTGAGTGTACGGGGTTGGGCACCACGCGCAATGTCGATGTAGAACGGACTTGCTCATCGACGTTGACCGTCGAGAGGACCTGTCGCATAACGGTGCGGGCCGACTCGCCGTCCTGCCCGACGGTGATGACGATCCTGAACGACCAGGTCTGTCCGACGGCAAGGGGCTTACCACGGCGCATCCCGATAACCGCAGCAATGTCGCCCTCGTCAGATTCCGTGATCGAGGTTCCACTGGTTAGAAATTGAACGCGGTCGGCATGAGTGAACCCATCGGCATCATCGATGAACGTGGCGAAGTAGAACCCGGCAGACTGTGCCACGTCCGTGGGATCATCGCTGATTGCCGCAACACACACAGCCACAGGATAGCCGATGCGCGTGATGGTATGAGCCGCACAGTTTGGCGTACGCAATACCGGTGGAAGAGCTTCGGGATCGGCGCTGATCCGATTGGACCGTCCAAGCGTGCCGACATCCCAATCCATGAGGTACCCAGCAGCGGGAGCGGCCAGTTCTGCCGTGCGCGGACTCACCTCAACGCGCCAGACCGTAGCGGCCTTATCCTGTCCGGGAAACGTACAGGTCTGTTCAACTGTGACACCGATCGGGCTGGTCGCTGGTTCGTCATGCATCCGACACCGGGCCAGATCGGGAAGAACATCGAACGGCTTGACAGCTGTGAAATCCGAGGTGTAGGGCGGGTCGTTTTTGAAGGCTGAAACAGACTTCTCAGCCCCCTCGATCATGAAGAACCCGCTGGGCGATAACAGCTGAAAGGATGGCTTCTTGCCGAACCCGTCACCCTGGCGCTCGGGCTGCGTTGAGGAGTATCCCACCATCCCGTCATCGGCCATCGAATACAAAAGCGAGTCATTGGCAAACTGCGCTAATCCGACCGGCGGCTCGAGGTAGTACCAGTCACGCTCAATCGCATTATCTCCTGCAATGTCCACTCGGACAATGCACGGCCGCGTGCCGATGACGTCTACCACACAAGGAAATGTCTTTGTCCAGATTGTGCTTCCAGTTGCGACCGTACCCAGAGCATCCCGCTCGCGCAGTATGCGGATTTTCCAGCCGTTGGCGTCAACGACGCGCGGCTCGACCTCTGCGCTGCCCGGTCCGAGGTCATTGGCAATGCCGAACTCCAGCAGCAGCGTATCACCTATGCGGAAGCGATTGAAAGGTGATCCCGATGAGACCCTTTGCCGCACTGATGCAAGTCTCATCGACGAGTGCGAAAAGGGCTCTGTGGTTACCGCCCGGAGCATGTTCACCCGCGGCGCCAGAAAGGCCTCGATGGCGTTGTTCCTGGATGTTATGTCGTCAGCCGTGCGATAGATATGTGCCGCCACCTGCCGTGGCGTCAGTGCCGGCCAGCGTGCACGGACCACAGCGGCAACGCCGGCCGCGATCGGTGCGGCAAAGGAGGTGCCGCTGACGCCATTGGCGGTATATGATCCGCCCGACTCGGCGGTGTACGCACCGTTACCCGGAGCCATGACACGACAGTTGCGGGCCAGCCCGCTCGATGGGACAACAAAGTCGTCCGGGGTGGTCTCTCCCACGCCAAGCACTCCGTCATACGAGGCCGGAAAGTTCCGATCCCTGAATGCCGACCCCGCCGCATCGTCACCGTGATTGCCAGCCGAGGCAACGACCAGCGTGCCCCGTGCCAGACAGTAGTCGATCACCGTCTGGTCGATCGCCGACTCAGGCTTGACAAGGCCCCAGCTGCAGTTCACAACGTCAAACCCCCGCTGGGCGGCGTAGATCAGCGACTGGTATCCGAAGACGATACCTCCACCGTCCTTGAGGGCCGTCTTCAGAGGAAAGAAACGGGACTGCAGGCCGGCGCCGACGACTCCGATGCCATTGTTGGTGGCCGCTGCCGCCAGGCCGGCTACGCGCGTTCCATGTCCAAAGGACGAGTTGCTCATGGTGCTTCCTGGCACATCCGACTCCAGTTGCCACGTGAAGTTGTATCCGCGATGGTCATCAACGTATCCGTTGGCGTCGTCATCAATGCCGTTGTTGGGGATCTCTGCGGTGTTGGTCGCGATGTTTGGAGACAGGTCTTCATGCGTTTGCATGACACCATCGTCGCTGATGCCGATCGTGATGGTATCCGAACCGCGAAACACATCCCATGCCTCTGGCAGTCGGATGGTCCGAAGAAAGGTCTGCTCGGATGCCCCAGGATCATTGGGTCCGGCCGAAGAATGATTGACGTACCACGGCTCGATGATCTCCAGCAAATCGTGACCGAGCTTCTTCAATGCAGCCATAGCCACGGAAACGCTCCTGGTGCCATCAAAGGTCAGCGCAAACGTGCGCGTGAGCCTGTCCTCGGCCGAACGCAGATCCGTGGCCGTGCCAGCCGCCATCATACGACCATCCCTGCCGCGACCATCCGGATTCGTAAGCAAGGGGCTGGCAGAAAAGAACCGGGTCTGTTCAGGGGCCAGAAGCTGAGCATCCACGCGAAAGCCCGAAGGCAGAACAGCGTTGACGTCCTCGAGACGGCGAATAGTCTGCATCCTGACGATAAGTCGATTCGAGAGCACAGGAAATGAACGTCCCGATGCGACCATGTTCTCGGTCGGAAGCTGTTGAGAAGAAAGGCGTTGCGCAGCAACCACACAGAGCGTCAGCAGGGCAAGGTGGACAACGTTTCGGCGTCGAAGTTTGGGCATGGCAGAGGGTTTTAGCAGATTGAATCTTTCGCCGCAGCACGTCATGTCTGAACATCAGCAATACATCGTAACCGCTCGAAAATGGCGCCCGCTACGCTTTGAAGACGTAGTGGGTCAGGAACATATTACGACAACCCTGAAAAATGCCATCGTCATGAAGAGGGTTCATCATGCCTACCTCTTCACGGGTCCGCGCGGCGTTGGCAAGACCACCTGTGCGCGCATCCTGGCCAGGGCCCTGAACTGCCTCCATCCGGTCGATCAGGAGCCCTGCAACGCCTGCTCAAACTGTACGGACATGCTCGAAGGGCGCAACATGGACATCGTCGAGATCGACGGTGCGTCCAATAACAGTATCGATGATGTTCGAAAACTCCGCGACAACGTCAAGTACGCTCCGGTCTCGGGTGCCTATAAGATGTACATCATCGACGAAGTTCACATGCTATCGACGGCGGCCTTCAATGCCCTGCTCAAGACGCTGGAAGAGCCCCCTGCCCATTTGATCTTCGTGTTTGCAACCACTGAGATCAACAAGGTTCCGGCAACGATCCTG
>JBEIIK010000058.1:0-13511 GCA_040380835.1 Ignavibacteria bacterium
ACCTACCGTATTGGAGACGGACGTGGTGGAGCCGGCAGCGGCACGTTGCGATTTGCGCCGCTTAACAGCTGGCCCGATAACACCAACCTCGACAAGGCACGCCTGCTGCTCTGGCCTGTCAAGCAGAAGTACGGTCGCAAGCTTTCCTGGGCTGACCTGATGATCCTGACCGGCAACTGCGCCCTCGAATCGATGGGCTTCAAGACCTTCGGCTTTGCCGGTGGACGTGAAGACGTCTGGGAACCCGAGGAGGATATCTATTGGGGTTCCGAACAGAAGTGGCTAGCCGACCAGCGATACACCGGCGACCGCGAACTGGAGAACCCTCTTGCAGCCGTGCAGATGGGCCTGATCTACGTCAACCCTGAAGGCCCGAACGGCAACCCTGACCCGCTCGCTGCAGCGCGCGATATCCGCGAGACGTTTGGCCGCATGGCCATGAACGACGAAGAAACCGTAGCCCTGATCGCCGGCGGACATACGTTCGGCAAGTCGCACGGCGCTGCAGATCCGAATGCCTATGTCGGGCGCGAACCAGCGGCTGCTACGATCGAAGAGCAGGGCATGGGCTGGAAGAACTCCTTCGGCTCCGGCAAGGGTGGAGACACTATCACGAGCGGTCTGGAAGGGGCTTGGACAACCACGCCAACGACGTGGAGCAACAACTACTTCGAAAATCTGTTCGGCTATGAGTGGGAACTGACGAAGAGTCCTGCCGGTGCGCAGCAATGGCGTCCGAAGGGCGGCGCAGCCGCTGATGCCGTCCCGGATGCACACGATCCGGCCAGACGTCATGCCCCGATGATGCTCACCACAGACCTCGCCCTGCGTGTCGATCCGGCCTACGAAAAGATCTCACGTCGCTTCTACGAGAGCCCGAACGAGTTCGCCGATGCGTTCGCTCGCGCATGGTTCAAGCTCACGCATCGCGATATGGGTCCACGCGCCCGCTACGTTGGCTCAGAAGTCCCTGCCGAAGTACTGATCTGGCAAGATCCAGTTCCTGCGGTGGACCATCCGCTCGTGGCTGATGCAGAGATCGCAGAGCTCAAGAAGATGATCGCCGGTTCGGGTCTGAGTGTGTCTCAGCTCGTTGCTACGGCGTGGGCATCGGCTTCAACGTTCCGCGGCTCTGACAAGCGCGGGGGCGCTAACGGCGCACGTCTGCGTCTTTCACCGCAGAAGTACTGGGCGACCAACGATCCGGCACAGCTTTCATTGGTACTCGACGCACTCGAGTCGATTCAGAATACGTTCAACAGCTCACGCTCGGACGGTAAGCGCATTTCGATGGCCGACCTGATCGTCCTCGGTGGATGCGTCGGCGTGGAGCAGGCTGCAGCCGCTGCCGGTCAGGCCGTAACGGTTCCGTTCACGCCCGGCCGCACGGATGCGTCGCAGGAGCACACCGACGTCGATTCATTCGCAGTTCTGGAACCCGTTGCCGACGGTTTCCGCAACTATGCCAAGGGGCACCTGTCAATCAACGCCGAAGAATTGCTCATTGACAAGGCACAGCTTCTTACGCTCACCGCTCCGGAAATGACAGCTCTCATCGGCGGTATGCGTGCAATGAATGCAAACACCGGTGGTGCATCGCACGGCGTGCTGACATCACGTCCGGGTGTGCTGACGAATGATTACTTCGTGAACCTGCTGGACGTTCGCACAACTTGGACGCCGACGTCTGCTCACAACGATGTGTTCATCGGCAAGGACCGCGTCACCGGCGAAGAGCGCTGGACCGGTACACGGGTTGATCTCATCTTCGGATCAAACTCCGAACTGCGCGCGATTGCCGAAGTCTATGCCTGCTCGGATAGCCACGACAAGTTCGTGCACGACTTCGTTGCTGCATGGACCAAGGTGATGAACCTGGATAGGTTTGATCTGGCGTAAATAACGTTACCAACGCATTTCAGTGAGGCCGTCAGATTGATAATCCGACGGCCTCGTCTATTTTCGGTAAGAATCATCGTCGACACCCAAACAATTAAAGCAGCGTTCTCTTATGCGGCATCTCAGCATCCCCCTACTTATCACACTCGCGACCGTCTGCGTGTACTCACAGACCCGCGTATCGCTCGGCATCACAGGGACAATAGGCGCTGGGTGCGTGTCAACCAGTATGCTGCGAGTATCGGATTGTTCTCAGTGCGGCATCTATGGAACGGGGAACGGATCGTCAGAATCAATCGCTCTTGAAGGATACCTCAGACATTCCGCCGATTCAAGACTGCGCTTCATTTCGTTACTTGGAGTATCTAAGCTTAACGCACGATCCAGCTGGCAGAAGAAATCTGAACCGACTCCAAGTATTGATGAGAATGGTAACGTTCTAATGACAATCAACGGGTTCGAACTTTCCAACAACTCCACATCAACTGGTATCGCGCTAGGTGCCGGCATCGAATGGGGCTCGTTGAGCCTTATACCGATGATTCGAGCATCGATGGTTTCCAATGCCTCAACTGTAAGCCGCTTCGTTATCTATGAACCCAGGGACGCAGTATTGAGCCCTTGGCCGGGTTTTGAGTCTGAAAATGGCGGTCGCGCCCGTGTTCTAGAGCGCATTCAAACATCAGGACATACGTCAACGATGATCGATGGCGGCGTTCTCCTGGGCTATACTTTTCTGTTCAACCTGGCCGGTGCGAACGTTGAGACTGCACTACAGGCCTATGCCTTGCGTGGCTTAACGCCGATCCACCGGAACTACTCAACCACGGTCTCCATCGAAGCGGGCGGACGCGTCTTTCTTGGCATCAGACTCTGACAGAATCGCGAGTAAGTACTCACGACAGAAGATCGGGGCCGGTACCTCAGCTGCTACCCAAACACCAGACGCAACGCCTCCGAAAGCCTCTCAACAGATACCAGGGCTGATGTTGCAAGCCCCTTGGCAGGAGCGTAGATCTTCTCAAGGCCAAGCCGTGTGGCTTCGGCCACACGCTGGTCAAGGTGTGCTACGCGGCGCACTTCGCCCGTAAGGCCAAGCTCGCCCACGAAGACGGTGCCACTGGGAAGGGGCTCATCAGTAACGCTACTGGCGATGGCCATAGCGATGCCGAGATCAACTGCTGGGTCCTGCACGGCAATGCCGCCGGCAACGTTCACAAACACGTCTGCCTGACGGACCTGGATGCCCCCTCGCTTTTCGAGAACGGCCAGGATCATCTGAAGTCGACGGTTGTCATATCCGGTGCAGACGCGCTGGGGCACGCTGTAACCTGATGGCGAGACGAGTGCCTGTACCTCGACAAGCAATGGACGCGTACCTTCCATAACGGCTACGATGGCCGTTCCGGGCTCGTTCGCGCTGCGCTGTGAAAGAAGAACCTCGCTCGGGTTAGCCACCTCACGCAGGCCTGTTGACGTCATATCGAACACACCGATCTCATTGGTCGAACCGTAGCGGTTCTTAAGGGCACGCAATACCCGGTATGAATAGGTGCCGTCGCCTTCGAACTGCAGCACTGCGTCGACCATGTGCTCGAGGACCTTGGGTCCGGCTATCATACCGTCCTTTGTGACGTGACCAATGATCACCATCGGCAGACCGGATGACTTTGCGATCCGGGTAAGAAGCGACGTGCATTCACGCACCTGCGCCACGCTTCCGGCCGATGACTCCAGCGCATCAGTGGTGATCGTCTGCACGGAGTCAACGATCACCAGACTCGGATTTTCATTCTTGACAAGGTGGGCTATGCGCTCGACGTTGGTCTCCGAGGCAACGACAATCCCCGAGGCATCGACGCCGAGACGCTCAGCACGCTGCTTGATCTGGTGCAGGCTCTCTTCACCCGTCACGTAAAGACATGGATGATCATGCGAAACACCGCCCACATACGACGCCAGCTGCAGCATGAGCGTGCTCTTCCCCATGCCGGGGTCGCCCCCTACCAGCACCATGCTTCCCGGGACGATGCCACCACCAAGCACGCGGTTGAGTTCCTGCATGCCGGTCGGGATGCGCGGGGTACGTTCAACATCGACCGTTCCCAGACGTGCTGCCGAACCGGCCGCCACCGCGCTGATACGGCTCTTGGAGTTCTTCGATGTCGATGAGGAATCAACTTCCTCAACCATGCTCTCCCATGCGCCGCATCCCGGACAGCGTCCGACCCACTTGGGTGTGGAATGTCCGCAACTGGAACAGCGATAGAGGGTGCGTATCTTCATGGGGGCTGACGACGTGGTAAAGGGGCGGCCCCAAAGCTAGGAAATGTTGAACGCGGGAGATTCACGAGTTGACCACAGAAACTGCGTATGAGGTGTGCCGGCAGGTAACGAGGCGTCATGCAAAGACGTTCTATGCTGCATCACACTTCATCCCTTCCGAGAAGCGTAACGCATGCTATGCCGTCTATGCCTTTTGTCGCTACGTTGATGACATCGTCGATGTAGCCATGGAGCAGGGTGATGTGACGCGCGAAGACGCCGTCCGCCTCGTTGAGCAGTGGAGAAGCGAGGTAGGCCAGGTCTATGCGGGTGATCGTGGCAAGGGTGCTGCTGCTCCGGACATGGCACATCAGGACCGCGCCGCCGTGCTCCTTGCGTGGGAAGACACATTGCAGACCTACCACATCCCGCGTCACCTTCCCGAAGAGCTCATTGAGGGCGTGCTGATGGATACCACTGTCACACGCTTTTCGACGTATGCCGAGCTTGAAGTCTATTGCTACAAGGTGGCCTCTGTCGTTGGCCTGATGACGTCGGAGATCTTTGGGTACTCCTCTCCGGACGCACTGAAGTATGCCGTCGATCTTGGCATCGCCATGCAACTGACGAATATTATCCGCGATGTAAAGGAAGATGCGGTCAGGGGGCGTATCTATCTCGCCGGGGAGGACATGGAGCGTTACGGCGTAAGTGAAGACGATGTTCTCGGCAGTCGGTTCACCCCAAATATCCGCGCTCTGATCACCGAATACATCCGACGTGCCGACGCATTGTATCGCAGCGCCGACGCGGGTATCGCGATGCTTGAGCCGAGCAGCATGGTGACGGTGCTGCTGATGAGCCGCAATTACCAGAAGATCCTGCGCGTAGTCGAGTCAATGGACTACAACGTCTTTGTTCGTCGCGCCAGTATCGGACTTGCTGAAAAACTCCTTGCCGTGCCGTCAGCCTATCGTGAAGCACGCCACCTGCAGCGCACTCAGCTAAAGTAGTAGGCTGCATCGGTAATGGTAAAGTGTCCGTAATCAAAGTCACCTGACTCGAGATTCCAGACGAACTCGACTACTGTCGGAATCTTTACGCCATCCATCACTTTGTAATTGCGGCAGTGCATGGTGAATCGCGCCTGCTCGAATCCGCTCTTATGATCACGGTACTTGTCGGACGTCACGATGCGCTCTATCTCATCAGCGTCATTGAAATGAAATGTTGCGTTAACCCGCGTAGCTCCGTCACTGATCACAGCCCGAGCCGAGCGGTCATCGATCGACTCCCAGCGCAGTGTTTTTGTCGGGAGGAATGCTGTGGGAATCCAGACAAGTTCGCTGAGAAAACGAAACAGCATTGATGTGTCCGTCTCCTTACCGCCATACTCCTGCAGGGTCATCGCTCCAAAGAGCTTTATGTGGCCATGACCCTGACCCTGTAAGTAGCTCAGCTTTGCTGTGCGCCACCATGCTGCATTGTGGCGCAACACGGCGTCCCATACAAAGCCTGGCTCCATGCCAGAGATTGTCTCAGTGGCCTTGACCGTAAACCAGGGACTGCCGGGGCGATGCCGAAATCTAGCACGCTGCGTCAGCACAGCATAACGAAGGTTTTCCTGACCTTCCCGAACAACGTATAGAAGGTAACGCTGAACTGGCGCTGGCAGACCTGCAACACGATCGCGAGAAAAACGAGGGAGTCGTTCACCTGAGATCGTGCGAACAAGACGGCGTATCGAACGACGAACGAAGATTCGCGAGATCAGCGCACTGCCGCTTACCAGCACCAGAAATGTGCCAAGTCCTACAAGAAGGATAATCTCGAACTTTGGCATGCCGTGTCAGGACTTCCGTCCTGCCTCCCAGGAGTACAATGCAGAAGATGCCGAACTTACAATGCCGGCGCCGGCAATCGCAATAACCATGAGAGGAATCACCTTGAACATCCCACGTCGAAGAGTCTGCTCAACAACGGCGGCACTGAAAATGGTACCCACCACAAACAGACCGATCAAGGTTGCGACAATGCATCCGAGAATGATCGGCTGGGAGATCCGACGACTGACGATGAGGTCGATGACGACAACGACCAGGAACAGCCACACGATCCATCCCCAGAGCTCCGTGCTGCTGATCACCAATGACCAGCTGGAAGTGACCACATCGGAAAAGCGTCCGAGATCAAAACCCTGGAGCTGTTCGGAAGTTGACGGTCGCACCGGGAGGTATGAATTGAAGAAGACAATGTTCCACAATCCGAAGGTCAGCGAAGACAATACAAGCACACTCAAGGAAGCGAGAAGCCCCTTGACAGATCCGAAAACGCGAAGCATCTGTGGCATGGCAACGGCGCCAATGAGCGCTACAAGAAGGATTGTTTCCGTGCGTGACCAGCATGCACCCGCAAAGGCAAAGGCAGCAACGATCATGCCCGGCGCACTCTGCTCGTCAATGGAACGCGCCAGCAGTACACAGCCCATGCTGAAGAAAGCTGCATTTGCAAAGTCAGTCTGCAGGATATACGAGTAGCCCAGCATTTCCGGCGTCAGTACCAGCAGCACGAGCAGCAGACCGGCGATCAGCGGATGGACCAGGCGGCGCATTGCCGACCACGTGAACCACCACAGACAGATGGCAACGATACTCACCCAGATCTGCGTGTAGGGATAGCCGATGAGCTTCATCATCACCTGCATCAGCATCGCGAAGGGGGCATAGAACGGCTGGTTCGAGAGCATTCCCTGCAGCGACGGATCGGTAAAGACCTGGTTGGCGATCATCCCGTCCTTGGCCGCATAGCGGGCTACCAGATCAATTCCCGCCATGGCGTCAAACGGCGTGACTGGCCAGTACCAGCTAGCCCAGACGACCATGTACCCGACGTAGCCGACAAAACCGAAGATCACAACGTCATAGAGCGTCGGCCGGATGCGAGGTAGCGCAAAAAGTCCCACCAGCGAGACACGGATGGTCTTCCATCGAAGCGTCGGAAGCACGAGTGCAATCGTGCCGCAGATCATCATGGTCTGCAGGGACAGCGGAACACCGGCAAGCTGCGCCACGAACATCGCAAACGTGTGCAGGAACATGCCAAACAGCAGGCTCAGCGGTAGCAGCGTCGAGCGTTCAACCCGGTAACCAATGGCCCCGATCGTACCGAGTCCGATTCCCCACTGCATCAGCAGCATCAGGACGAACATGAGGGCTTCGCTTTTCACTTGCCCCCTTCCAGCTTCTCAAACACGGCAAGCAGCGAATCAATGTTGGTGCTTCCACCCGGACGTGTGATCCAGATGGTATTTGCTTCCAGGACGACGTAGGCATTCACTGACCGACGTCGTGCAGTATCGCGCCAGGCAACGATGGGCTGAAAACCAACCATCCATGTAAAGATGCGCGGATCCGTCCAGAAGGCCTTGGTTGCCATGAACTGATTGGCATACTCCATCGGAGGTAGCAGGAGAGTGTCATTGGGACGGAGCTTGCTGACGATGTATTCGGGAATCTCCAGGTTGGCCATATGACGCATGTAGATACGGTCGCGCCAGCTGCGGATACGATTCAGCGAATCAAGCTTCTTACGGTAGAGTTCGATGCGGGCCTCGTATGAGGTCGCATAGGAATTCGCGTCACCGAGGTAGGGTCCTACAAGCACCGTCAGCACCGTAATGACCAGTCCCGTGAGGATTACTCCACGGACGCTGAAAACGGGTCTTGGTGCCGCAGTCACGGGGCTCCTGCCGGTTATGCACTCGCCAGGGCTTCGGCGCCGCCGACGATTTCGAGCATTTCCTTGGTGATGGCCGCCTGACGCTCGCGGTTGTAGATCAGCTGCAGCGAGCGCATAAGATCACGGGCATTGGTCGTGGCGCTTTCCATGGCCATACGGCGCGCCGCGTGTTCCGCGGCATTGGAATCAAGAAGAGATGTCCAGATCTGCAACTTGACGTACATCGGCAGCAGTGAATCGAGGATCTCACCGCGCGAGGGTTCGTAAATGTAGTCATTGCTGGAGGCCTTCCCCGAATCCTGAGCGGATGCAGCGATGGGCAGCACCTGGGTGGTACGCACCACCTGACGCATCACGTTCACGAATTGATTTCCGAGGATCTCAACGTGATCGATCTGCATGCCGAGGAAGTCGTCCGTGATCAGCGCGGCAATGTCCACGGCCGTCGAATAATCCAGCTTGAAGAAGACATCATTGAACTCGCGGAGGATCGCTTCCTTACCCTTGCGAGCCGCGTTCACAGCACGCTTACCGACCGGGATGAGATGGATCTTCGCTTTGGGATGCTTTGCCCGAAGGTCTGCTATTCGCGTGACGAGTGAACGCAGAACGTTGGTGTTGAATGCACCGCATAGACCGCGATCAGCCGTGACCACGATGATGGCAATGTTGTTGATGTCCTTGCGGACCTCAAAGAACGGATGCACGAAATCAGCATCTGCCGCCGACAGATTGCCGAGGATCTTCTGGACCTGATTGGCAAAGGGGCGGGCAGCCGTGATGGCATCCTGCGCACGGCGCAGTTTGGCCGTTGCCACCATGCTCATGGCCTGAGTGATCTTCGATGTGTTTCGGACCGATACGATCCGGTCCCGTGTTTCGCGAAGTGTTGCCATTGTTCCGTAATCCGTTTACAAGTCGTTGTCAAATTCAGAGATACGGCCACTCACGCATGAGATAACCGTTGACGTAGTCAGCAACCGAGTCTTCGAGAGAACCAAAGCGCACTTTGGGGAGCTTTTTGGCGAAAGTCGTCATGTCCGCCTGCGTGTAGTTCTGATACTGGCGAGCCAGCTCGTCCGGCATGTCGATATATCGAATGTCGGCAGGCCGCCCCATAGCCGCAAAGACCGCAGACATCAGATCATTCCATGAACGTGCCGAACCGGAACCGAGATTCAGAATACCGTTGACGTTTGGCTTCTCCAGCAGCGACATCATCACCGAGCAGACATCCTTCACGTAGATGAAGTCCCGCATCTGGCCACCATCTGCATAGGCTGAGTCGTTGCTCCTGAAAAGCTCCACATAGCCCCTTGATTCGATCTGCCCCACAGCCTTGGAAACAAGACTCGCCATCGAGCCCTTATGATATTCGTTCGGACCGAAGACGTTGAAGAACTTCAGTCCGACACATTCATTTTCCATTCCGTTGAGCCGTATCCACTGATCGAACAGATGCTTCGAATAGCCATACATGTTCAGCGGACGTAAATCAGTCGATGAATCCGAATACCCTCTCGAGCCGTCGCCATAGGTAGCGGCCGAGCTCGCATAGATGAATCGGGCACCTTTGCCGGCGGCGAACTCAGCAACATCAACACTGTAGAGGTAGTTGTTGTCGTAGAGATAGTCGGCATCGGTTTCGGTGGTAGAACTGCACGCGCCAAGGTGAATGACAGCTTCGACCGCATCGTCGAAGGCATCTGCCATCATCATAGCGCGAAACTCCTGTTTGCTGACAATTTCAATGTACGTTTTGCCGACAAGGTTCTTCCATTTCTGGCCCTTGCCCAGCGAGTCAACGATCAGCACATTTCGACGTCCGGCCTTGTTCAGCGCCTTCAGCATGCAACTGCCAATGAATCCGGCACCGCCCGTCAGAATGATCATCGCTGAATGCGCCCCTTAGACCGTTGTGGCAAATCGCTGTGTGAATGACGTCAGAGCAGACTTGAGCTTTTCGACGATCTCATCCGTCAGAGCCTTTTGCACGCGAAGTCCCTCGATGATATCAGCGTGGTTGGCATGCACAAACTCCATCAGCTCGGTCTCGTAGCGCTTGATGCTTTCCACCGGCAGATCATCCGTGTAGCCCTGCGAGGCAGCATAGATCACCACG
Source organism: Ignavibacteria bacterium (assembly GCA_040380835.1). Taxonomy (GTDB): domain Bacteria; phylum Bacteroidota; class Ignavibacteria; order Kapaibacteriales; family Kapaibacteriaceae; genus UBA10438. The sequence goes on from JBEIIK010000058.1 coordinate 10,025, forward strand.
ATCTGGTCTTCAACCGTTACGGGAGAGTACTGCGGCTGCTTCATCACCTCGAGAAGACGTGCTCCGCGGCGCAGCTGCTGCTGCGTGGTCTTGTCAAGGTCGGAGCCGAAACGTGCAAATGCTTCGAGAGCTCGGAACTGCGCAAGGTCGAGTTTGAGCGGACCGGCAACCTTCTTCATGGCCTTGATCTGGGCGTTGCCACCCACGCGAGACACCGAGATACCGACGTTCAGAGCCGGACGTACACCTGCGTTGAAGAGGTTTGGTTCGAGGTAGATCTGACCGTCGGTGATGGAGATCACGTTCGTCGGGATGTACGCAGACACGTCGCCGGCCTGCGTCTCAATGACCGGCAGAGCCGTCAGTGAGCCCCCTCCAAGGGAGTCGCTCAGCTTGGCAGCGCGCTCCAGAAGGCGGCTGTGGAGATAGAACACGTCACCCGGATACGCCTCACGTCCCGGTGGGCGGCGCAGAAGGAGCGACACCTGACGGTAGGCAGCGGCCTGCTTGGAAAGGTCATCGTACACCACGAGAGCGTGGCGTCCATTATCGCGGTAGAACTCACCCATCGAGCACCCCGAGTAGGGGGCGATGAACTGCAGAGGAGCCGGATCCGAGGCGGTAGCGGCAACAACCGTCGTGTAGGCCATAGCGCCGTACTTCTCGAGGGTCGACACCACATTCGCAACCGTTGAACCCTTCTGACCGATGGCAACGTACACGCAGAACACGGGCTTGATGCCTTGCTCCTGTGCTTCCTTCGTATGCGTGTAGCGCTGGTTGATGATCGCATCGAGAGCAACCGTGGTCTTGCCCGTCTGACGGTCACCGATGATCAGCTCACGCTGACCGCGACCGATCGGGATAAGGGCGTCGATGGCCTTGATACCCGTCTGCAGCGGTTCGGTCACCGGCTGACGATCTATCACGCCAAGGGCTTTGCGCTCGATCGGGTAGTAGGCGGACTCCTTGATCGGGCCCTTGCCGTCGATAGGACGTCCGAGCGGATCGACTACGCGGCCGAGCATGCCTTCGCCCACTGGCACCGATGCGATGCGTCCGGTGCGGCGCACCTGGTCGCCTTCTTTTACAAGCGAGTCATCGCCGAAGAGCACCGCTCCGACGTTATCCTCTTCGAGGTTGAGCACCATGCCGACGACACCGTTCGGGAACTCGACGAGTTCCGAGGCCATCACGTTGGCTAGCCCGTAGATCCGAGCCACACCGTCGCCGACCTGCAGCACGGTACCAACTTCATAGATATCGGTCTCCTTTTCGAATCCCGTCAGTTGCTTTCGCAGGATCGAGGAGATTTCATCTGGACGAACATCTGCCATTTGAGTCTTTCCTTAGGGTTTGTTTCGTTCTGTATTCTGACTAGGCCTGTGCAAGCCGCTTGCCCAGCACGGCCAGTTGGTGACGAAGCGATCCGTCATGGACCTGATCTCCGACCCGGACAACGGCCCCGCCGATGATCGCTGCATCGGTCGTGTAGGTGGCAATGATCGACCGTCCCAGCGACTTTGCCAGCTCGGACTCGATCCGGCCGCGCTCGGGTTGGGACAGCTCTACGGCCGACGTAACTGTCACTCGCTCAATGTTGCGTAGAACGTCAACCTGGTGAGCGGTCTCCACGGCAATCTCCGACATGAGGTCTGCCCGCCCTTTATCGATAACAAGGTGCAGAAAACTCAACGTCAGGGGGCTCACCTTCGCCGAAAGCAGTTCATCTATGCACTTCTTCTTGACGTCGTGCGTGACCACCGGACTGCGCAACAGAACGCGCAGATCGCGTGATGCAGCAACCATCTCGTGCAGTTCGGACATATCCGTAGCCACGGTATCGACATTTCCGACCTCAGTGGCCGAAGAAATTAGAGACTTGGCGTAGCGACGTGCGATCTTGAGTCTTGACATGCTGATTAGTTCTTCGAGAGTTCGTTGACGTAGGAATCGACGATTCGCTTATGGTCGTCTCCGTCGAGCGAACGACCGATCAGCTTCTCTGTGGCACCGACAACCAGCGAAGACACTTCATTACGCAACACCTTCACGGCCTCGTCCTTCTGGCGGTCTATCTCGCGCTGCGCTTCGGTCAGCTTTTGCTGCTTGACGGCTTCAGCCTCCTCCGTGGCACGGCGGATGATACTCTCCGCCTGCACGCGCCCTTCCTTTACGATGTCCATCGTCTCGCGCTGAGCCCGGGCAATGCGCTCCTGATTCTCCTTGATCAGTTCATGCGCTTCCTTGTTCGCACGCTCGGCGGCAGCAATAGCCTCATTGATAGAGCCTTCGCGGGCAGCAATGGCCTCACGCATGGGCTTCCATCCGAACTTGGCGATGATCAGCGCGAAGATGCTGAAGTTGATGAGGGTCCAGATGACCAGACCCGGGTCGAAGGATAGAAATGCGGGCATGACGGGTGAGTGGTTTTGGGTTTGGGGTGTGAGGTTCTGGTTGCGGTTGCCGGGGGCACCTGACCATGAGGCCATAGCGCCATCGGCAACCGACCCCGCCGTGCGGGGTCGCTGAAGCTGTCGAGATTACGGGTTCTTGACGGCCAGGAGAATACAGACGACGCCGGCAAGAAGGGCAACGCCTTCGATAAGGGCGGCGCCGATGATCATCGTCGTGCGGATGTCGCCTGCATTTTCAGGCTGGCGGCTGCTGGCTTCGAGAGCGGCAGCGGCCAGACGACCGATACCCGTGCCGACGCCGAAGACAGTGATGCCAAGGCCGAGACCGGCTGACAACCAGGCAAATGCTACTGGATCCATGAGACTTCCTTCAGAAATGGGTTGAATGAAATGTGTTGATGTCTTTTTCGACGTTGAGTGACGCGATCAGTGCGCTTCGGCGTGATGATGATCGTCATGAGCATGGTCGCCCAGCGCAAGACCCACGAACACAGCCGAAAGCATGGTAAAGATGTATGCCTGCAGGAATGCGACAAGCAGCTCGAGCAGGTAAATGAAGACCGAAAAGAGCACACTGACAGGCGCGACACCCCAGCCTACAACCTCGCCCATCTCCTGAGCAAAGAAGAAGATGAGTCCAACAAGCGACATCAGCACGATGTGTCCGGCCGTCATGTTGGCAAACAGACGGATCATCAGAGCAAAAGGCTTGGTGATGATACCCACAAGCTCGATCGGCACCATGATCGGTGCGATATACACAGGAGCACCGCCAAGAAGGTGAGCAAACCAGGCCTTCACACCGGCATCTTTAAAGGCTATGTAGTTGACGACAATCAGCGTACAGGTGGCAAGTGCCATCGTGACAGGAAGCGCACCTGTTGCCGCGTGGGCACCGGGCAGCAGAGAGATCAGGTTCAGCGACAGAATAAAGAAGAACAGCGCCAGCATGAATGGCATCAGGCGCATGGTGCGCTTTTCTGTGCCCACGTTTGGACGTACGATCTGTTCACGGACATACAGCACGACGGATTCGAGAACGTTCTGAATACCGCGAGGGGCGCTAAGGG
>JBEIIK010000059.1:0-13322 GCA_040380835.1 Ignavibacteria bacterium
CCTCTACGCGAAGCGTCCCTCCTGCGCCGAAGGCGCCCCTCCACGCGAAGCGTCCCCCCTGCGCCGAAGGCGCCCCTCCACGCGAAGCGTCCCCCCTGCGCCGAAGGCGCCCCTCCGCAGCGAAGCTGCCCTTAGAACGGGACGTCGTCGATGCTGTCGTTGCCGCCTGCGTTGGCTGGTGAGATCTGGGAGTAGTCGGCTGAAGCAGGAGCTGCCGGCGAAGCGGCTTCGATGCGCCATGCTTCTAGGTTGGTGAAGTACACCGTCTGGCCTTCACGGTTCTGGAATGGTCGACCACGCAGATTGAAGAGGACCTTCAACTGCTGTCCGACGCGGTAGGAATCGAGCAGAGCGCAGCGGTCTTGTGTAACCTGGAACTTGATATGCTGAGGATAGTTTCCGTCAGCAATTTCGAGCACGAACTCGCGTTTCTTGAATGTGTCCTTGACCTGCTGGGTCTCGGTGAGGTGGTGGAGCGTGCCGACGGCTTCGTAGGAGTTTGACATGGTGTTGTACCTGGTTAGAGATTAGTGATCAGTGTTGGGAAGCCCGAAAGTACTGAATCGAGCTGCGAGATATCTCGGCCCCCTGCCGTGGCCATGTGAGGTTTTCCTCCGCCCCCGCCGCCGAGCTGCTTGGCGGCAGCGCCAACGAGTTTTCCGGCAGAGTGGGTTTTGGTAAGGTCATCGGTGACCACGCAGACGAGCTGAACCTTATCGTCGATGACCGCCGCAAGCAATCCAATGCCACCTGACTTGAGTTGTGAGCGCAGCTCGTCGCCGAGGGTCTTTAGCTGCTCTGCATCGGCAACGTCAATACGAGCGGTGGCAACACGCAAACCGTCAACGCTTGTGGCACCGTCGACGATGGATGGGATAAGCCCCTTGAGCTCATCAGACTTCAGAGCCATGAGCTCTTTTTCCAGCTGCTTGATGCGCTCGGCCTGACGCGCCATTTCATCACGCTGGCCGGCACGTTGCAGCTCGAGGTCCTTCAACCAGTGCGGCATGCTGCGTCCGGCTATTGCCTCGATGCGGCGCACACCACTGGCAACGCTTGATTCGCTCAGGATCTTGAACAGCCCGATCTCGCTGGAGTTGCGTACGTGCGTGCCACCGCAGAACTCCACAGAATACTTCTCATCAATAAAGACCACCCTCACGCTGTCGCCGTACTTGTCGCCAAAAAACATCTTGACGTTCGGGACGGTGCGCGCCTTCTCGATCGACATCTCTTCGATGTGTACCGGAATGGCCTCGAAGATCTTCTCGTTGACCATTTGCTCGATGGCCTCGATATCTTCTTCCCGAACACGCTCGAAATGCGTGAAGTCGAAACGCAACCGCTCGGGCTCGACCAGCGATCCCGACTGCTGAACGTGTGACCCCAGAACGCGACGCAGCGCCTCGTGTAGAATGTGCGTGACGGAGTGCTCACGCTCGATTTCGCGCCGACGCGGCACGTCAAGACGCGCAAGAGCAACATCGCCAACGTTGGCGTCAACGTCCACATCGCAGATGTGTACGATGGCATCGCCAACCTTGCGGACATCGTCGATGCGGTAGGTTGAGCCCCCTACCGTGAGCGTTCCGGTATCAGATACCTGGCCGCCCATCTCGACATAAAAAGGTGTTTCGGCTAGCACGACAGAGTTCCTCGAAACATGGAGAATGTTTGTTGCACTCTCTACGTGCGAATAACCGACAAAACGTGACGCGGCCTCGATAATTTCTGTAACGACTTCCTGTGCATGCGACTTGCGCGCGGCACGCGAACGAGCACGCTGCTCGTCGAGAAAGCGGTCATACTCGGCCACATCAACCTGCAGTCCGCGCTCACGAGCGATCAGCTGCGTAAGGTCGAGCGGAAAACCGAAGGTGTCATAGAGCTCAAAGGCATCAGCACCTGAAACCGTGCTACCTTCGATCGACAGCGAGTCAAAGCGCTGCAGGCCACGGTCGAGCGTGGCAAGGAAAGACTCCTCTTCGGCCCGCACAACACGTTCGATCAAGTCCCGACGCTCGACGATCTCAGTAAACACATCTCCCATGGTATCGCAGAGGATCGCGACATGCTTCCAGAGCACCGGCTCTGTAAGACCAAGATTGCGTGCATAGCGTGCAGCCCGACGCAGGATGCGGCGCAGTACATAGCCCCTTCCCTCATTGCCGGGCATCGCACCGTCAGCAATGGCAAAGGACAGCGTCCGGATGTGATCGGCGATCACCCGCATGGCTACACCATCGGGATGGTCCAGCTCCGGACGATACTCCCTGTTGCAGAGCGATTCTGTGTAGCTCAGCAAGGGGCGAAACACGTCGGTGTCATAGTTGGAGTTCTTACCCTGCATGACGGCGCACAGGCGCTCGAAGCCCATGCCCGTATCGACATGCTTCGACGGCAACTCCTCGAGTGATCCGTCGGCTTTGCGGTTGTACTGGATGAAGACGTTATTCCAGATCTCCATCACCTCGGGCACGCCGGCATTCACAAGCGGTCCGCCGCTCAGATCAGGCGTCCGGTCAAAGTGGATCTCCGTACACGGACCACATGGCCCCGTCTCACCCATTTCCCAGAAGTTGTCCTTCTCATCAAAGCGATGGATCTGCGATTCCGGCAGATACTGCTTCCAGATCTCAAACGACTCATCATCTGTGCGGTAGACCGTGGCATGCAGGCGCTCCGGCGGAAGACCCAGGACGCCCGTCAACAGCTCCCACGACCAGCCAATGGCTTCGTTCTTGAAGTAGTCGCCAAAGCTCCAGTTACCGAGCATCTCGAAGAACGTGTGGTGGTAGGTGTCATAACCCACCTCTTCGAGGTCGTTGTGTTTTCCAGAAACGCGAATACACTTCTGCGTGTCGGCCGCGCGGGAGTAGTCGCGCTTGCCAGTACCCAGGAACACGTCCTTAAACTGGTTCATCCCGGCGTTGGTGAACAGCAGTGTCGGGTCTCCATGCGGCACAACGGGTGCCGATGGCACGATGCGATGTCCACGCTCGCGGAAAAAGTCGAGAAAGGTCTGTCGGATCTGTCGTGATGTCATGATGTCAGGGGGCTTTCAGTAAAGTCGTCGATCACACAGGACCGAGCTACTCTGCCCGGCACACAGCTGTTGAAAGGTCGAAATTACGGTGAAATGTTGGGATGGATGGGATTCAACATCATCATCGTTTGAAACATGTTGAATCTCGTCTATATCGTTGTTTTCCATGCACATAGGAACTGATGTCGGATGAGCACCCACTGCCCTTAAGGAGTTAAAAACGTGATTTTCCCGTGAATAAAACAGTGATTTTCCCATGAATAAAACCTTGATTTTCCCACGAACAGATCAGTGTTCTTTTCAGATTTGGCATAGTCATGTGACGGACCTTTGTGTCAGAGCCCACTTGGGATCTTGCCACGAAAGAGAATGTCCGCATGCTCGTTCAACAGTGGTGCGACGACAGTTACTACGCTATAGATAGCGACGACAACACCTTCGGAACGTACGAGCTTCATTGGCGATACGAAGTCCGTGTCGTTGGTTACCAGGATGAGGATATCAACAATTCGCCTTGTCGCCAGCAACGCCATATCGAGACCGATCTTCATGTCAACTCCCTTTTGCTGAAACATGGGAGAGAATGAACCATTTGGTGCGGTCGGCTGCCTCCATTCGCTGAATTTTGTGCGGCCGAGACGAACAGCGATATGATCAGACCTTCGAAGATCATCAAGAAGTCTAACGCTGTTCTGATAAAGTGGTTTTTCTGAGAATGCATGGCAATCGCCACCGGGATCGTAGATAGTATCCCCGAATGGTTCAGCATCGTAATAGTAGGTTCGGAGCCAGCGAACAGTTTCAGCCGGTAACGACTCGCACACGGCAGACTGAATTGCCTGAATGGTTTGAAGTACAGCGCTCACGGGAGGGACGTGGTTCTTTGGTCGACCACTCGCCTCGTGGCGTGGCGCATGTCGTTGCTTCCAAATCTCACGAAAGTGTCCCGCATCAATAAGTATTGCGCCCTTCATCGGGAATCTCCAGACGTCAATAAAAAAGCCCTGCCATCATTGTTGATAGCAGGGCAGACGTGTGCATGCTCGCCTACGAGCGTAGCGGTTGTGAATCAAACGAAACGTGCTCTGGGCGGCATCTTGGAAACGCTGACTGACCCGAGTGTTTGCAAATCTATGGTGAAATGTTAAAAACAACGTTGTGGTGGATTTTTCATGCAACACTAATCCCGCGGTGGCAACACGTCAAGCCCCAACATGTGGGTACGAACCTGGGCATGTGAACACGGATTCCCGGTTCGTCGGTATTACCCCCCGCCCCCTAACTTCGCGGCATGTCTTTTCTGCCCTCGACCGCTACGGCATGCGTCGCTACGTTTTCTAAACCACCCAAGAGGGCTGAGCATACGCGCATCGTGGTGTCTGCAGAGCGCGAGTCTGGCTCTTGGCAGGTGCGTGTTGTGCGGTTCACTGAACGGCTGTCGTTTACGGATCCACCCGGTGAGAGAATAGAAGCCATCGATGCGATAATCGAGCTCTTGCTGACCGAGGGATGGGGTCAGGCATTGATTCAGACCCCAGTGGCCGACGTGCACCTCCTGCAGAAGTTCAAGCAGGGGGCGTGGAAGAGAACCGTGCGCACGGGGAAACCATCGCGACATGATTGGAAAAATCTGACACGTGATCGGGTAAAGCTAAGAGTACTTGACCCGGTGGCTGATGCTTCCCTGCTCTGTGCGCTGGACATTTCCGACGCCGCCGGCGCCATCCGCACCGGCATGTCCGACAAGTACCGTCAGATCTGTCACCTGATCGATATCGCCCGTCAGTCGATCACGCAGCACGACGTCTACATTCTCGATGCGGGATGCGGCAAGGCGTATTTCTCGCTTGCTCTTGCCTATGTGCTCGAGCGCGACGGGTTTACGGTGCACTTGCATGGTGTGGATACCAACGCTCACGTTATCGACCACTGCCGCCGTGCGGCCCATGAGATCGGCCTTAAAAGCGCCAGCTTTGCCTGTTCGGCAATCGCCCAAGCACAGCTTCCGTGGTCGGATGAAAACTCCCGGCTTGATCTGCTCACCGCCCTGCACGCATGCGATACTGCAACCGATGACGCACTGTCGCTGGCGCTGCGTCTGAATGCCGGTACGATCATGGCTGCCCCCTGCTGCCACCATTATGTACAGAAGCAACTGCGTAGCGACCGCGTGCCGGAATGGGCCCGCCCCCTTCTCGATGATGGCATTACGCGCGAGCGCCTGGGAGACCTGCTGACCGACACCATGCGTCGGGACATTCTGCGCTCGTTTGGTTACAATGCCCATCTTGAGGAGTTCGTCTCCTTCGAACACACGCCGAAGAACGTCCTTCTGCGGGGCGTTCGCTCGAATGCATCGGCACGTGAGCGGCAGCACTATCGTGAATGCGTCGAACTGATGCATCAGGCATGGGGTGTCGCTGCGCATCTCAAAGAAACTGTGAAACCTCAGGACGACTTGTCCGTCTCAACCGAATATCAATTCCGTGATGACCAATGAGATTACCTTCCCTTTGCCTGCTTCTTCTGATTCTGATCACCTTCGGCGCCAATGCGCAGGATCGATATCGGGTACATCTTGACCTTGCGGGCTCGCGTGGTGGCAAGCTCAACGTAATGATCTTCCCCCCGCAGATCAGCGCTGACAGCGTAACCTGGGTGTTCCCCGTCTCGGTGCCGGGCACGTACGAAGAGCACTACTGGCACCGGCTCGTCAGCGGGTTTCGGGCCTATGATGCTAATTCGATCGAGCTTCCGGTGCGTCGATCCGCGGATTCGCAATTCGTCGTCCTGCATGCACGCGAATTGCGCTATATCACCTACCAGCTCGATGACTCGTTCGATGATACCACCGGACGCTTGAATGTCTTTGCACCGGCCGGAACAGCGTTCGAAGAGGACAGCATTTTCGTGCTCAACCATGGTGGGGTCGTTGCCTACATCGACGGAATGCAGAAGCTGCCATTCCGTGTCAGTGTAAACCGTCCCAAGCACCTGGTCGCAGGCTCAGCCCTGCCGATACGACGCCTTTCCGACACCAGTGATCTCTACGAAGCGGCAAGCTTCGACCAGCTGGTGGACAGTCCTACGATTTACTCTCTGCCCGATACGGCGTCATTTACGGTAGCGGGCGTGAAGGTGCTGGTGCACCTTGCTCATTCCGGAACGGACACGGTTGCACGTGCATATGCCGATGAACTTTCGAAGCACTGTGCCACGATCGCCAGGTTTCTCCCACAGATGCCCGTTGATCGGTATGCGTTTCTGTTCTACCTCTGGAGGGGAGATCGTTCCAAGGTGGCGCGTCCGTTTGAAATGGGTGCCCTTGAGCATAACAACAGCTCCTTCTACTTTCTGGGTTTTCAGCGCAAGCCCCTTGGCCTCTCGGAAATCTCGATCCACGAGTTCCTGCACATCCTCGTACCATTGAACCTGCACAGTCACGAGATCCACGAGTTCAATTTCCGGCGTCCGGCCATGTCCCAGCACCTTTGGCTGTATGAGGGCACCACCGAATATTTCGCAACACTCGCCCCCTTGCATGATAAGACCATCAAGGAGGACCGGTTCCGCAGCGAGATGCAGGGGAAGCTCCGCAGCAGTAACCTTCCGGATACGTTTTCACTCACGGAATTCTCGCGTGATGTTCTTACCGAGGAGAACCAGGAACTGTACCCGCAGATATACACCTACGGGGCCGTCAACGCCTTCTACCTGGACATTGTGATCCGCTCTGCCTCAGGGGGCAAGCAGGGTCTGCTGGATGTTGTGCTTACGCTAATGAAGGAGTACGGGCCAAATCGCCCCTTTCATGATGATTCGCTCTTCGACAAGATCGAGCGTGTGACCGGACCCAAGGTTCGTGCCTACCTCGACACCTATGTCAAGGGGCGTAACCCGATCCCCTCGGCTGAAATTCTCTCGCAGATCGGCTGGAATTACACCGCGGAAAAGCGCTCCGAAGTTGTCGGCTACGGTATCGACTTCGACTTCGGCATGAATGGTGGAAAACCCTCTATCAAACTCTCCCCGAGCGGCAAGGTCAATCCCCTGAAGGTCGAAGATGGAGACGCTCTGGTTTCCATCGACGATGTTCCGCTTTCGGAGCTTTTCAACTCTGCCGAAGGCCGAACGATGATGCGCAAGCTCCGCACGCCGAGCAAGGGCGCTGCTTTGAAGCTGGTTGTGAATCGTAACGGCACAGAGATCGAACTCAATGGCGAGGCAACGATGGTCGAGAAGATCGACCGGCATTTTATCGAGGTCAACCCTGCGGCTACGCCGGAGCAGATCGCGTTGCGCAACGCTGTGTTTTACGAGTAGTACTGATGCCATCGCCTGAAACCATAACTCCCGAGCGCCGAGAGCGCATCGAGCGCGTGCTTGAGCGCCGCCAGCCTACGTTGACAGTGGTCTTCGAGAACGTTCACGACCCGCACAACATCAGTGCCGTGATACGATCCTGCGATGCGGTGGGAGTTGCCGAAGCTCATGGCATTTACTCCGGACGTCAGGTGTTTCCCGAACTTGGTGAGAAGTCCAGCGGCAGCGCGCGCAAGTGGGTGGACGTGCATCTGCACCAGAGTGTTGATGCGTGCTACGCGGCACTGCGATCACGCGGGTTTCAAATCTACACCACGCACATGTCCAGCGACGCAGTGTCGCTGCATGATCTCGATCTCACGCAGCCAGTGGCCCTGGTGTTCGGCAACGAGAAAGAAGGTGTAACACCTGAGGCACGGGAAAAGGCCGACGGAAACTTTCTCATCCCTCAGGTGGGCATGATTCAGTCTCTGAACATCTCGGTGGCCTGCGCCGTGTCACTTTACGAGGCTCTGCGACAACGACAGCATGCAGGAATGTATGAATCACCCCAGCTTGACGCGGGGCTACGTCAGGCACTGATTACCGACTGGAGTTCGCGCTAGATCCCGCGATGGGGCTCACTTGTCCGCTTCGCCCATCACGGGGTCGATCGAACCAATAATGGCCACCACATCCGACACCATAGACCCTTCAGCCATGTGCTTCAGGGCCTGCAGGTTGGACGATGACGGAGAGCGGATCTTAAGTTTCCAAGGGTGCCCTGTTCCGTCGCTGACAATATAGAATCCGAGCTCACCCTTCGGAGACTCAATGACCGTGTAGGTCTCGCCCTTAGGAGGCATGGTACCGAAGTTGATGATCATGAAATCATTGATCAGCTCTTCCATCTTCGTGTAGATGTTGGCCTTGCGCGAGAGCACCGACTGAGGCTGGTCTTCGTTGAGCACCGAAGTACGCGGCATCGCTTCGAGCTTATCCAGCACCTGGTGACAGATCTTCATCGACTCCCATATCTCGCCATTGCGGCACATATACCGGGAGTAGCAATCTCCGTCGTTACGCGTGATAACGTCAAAATCGACCTGATCATAGAACATGTAAGGCTGGTCGCGACGTAGGTCGCGGGCAACACCTGAACCACGCAGCGTTGGACCGGTAAGTCCAAGAGCGATTGCCTTCTCGGCCGTGATGTGACCGACACCTGCCATGCGATCAACGAAGATGCGATTACGGTTAACCAGGCCTTCTACTTCCTTCATTCGCTCCGGAAGCTGATTCAGCCACAGGCGGGTGTCACGAAGGACATCGTCCGGGATATCATTGGCGACGCCGCCAATGCGGGCAAAGCTCGTTGTGAAACGGGCACCACAGATGCGCTCAAACAGATCGTATTGCTTCTCGCGCTCCGTAAACGTCCAGAGGAACACCGTCATGGCGCCGACGTCCATGGACGTTGCACCCATGGCCAGCAGGTGAGAGGAAATACGGGCAAGCTCACTCACCAGCATCCGGATCCAGATCGCACGCTCCGGCACGTCCACGGCCGCGGCCTTTTCAATAGCCATGCAGATGCCGACGTTGTTCGAAAGGGGCGAGAGGTAATCCAGGCGGTCCGTGTGAGGGATGAACTCGTGATAGGTACAGTTCTCGGCCAGCTTTTCGAATCCACGGTGCAGGTACCCCAACTCCGGAACACACTTGGCGATGGTTTCCCCGTCGAGTCGCAACAGTACGCGAAGAACGCCGTGAGTAGCCGGGTGCTGAGGACCCATGTTGAGAACCATATCGTTCTCAAGTGGATCTTCGAACATGGCGACGGTGTCTTTGTCCTGGACCTCACGCAGAATCTTGGCCTGACGAAGGGTCTCGACGCGTTCGAGCATGGCGGAGTTGGAGACGGGTATTGACATGGGAGTCGCGACGTAGTTGTTGATCGACCGAGTTGCGCCGAAAATACGCAAGGTCAGCGGATGATGGACATGATCCAGTTACGCAGCGCGGCATCAACGGCGGACGTTGGCCAGTGGCCTCCATCAAAGGGGAGGAACACCATCGGAGCACCGATGGTTTCAAGGGTGCGCCGATAACTCTGCCCTACTGCAAACGGGACAGTTGCATCGCTCATCCCGTGAGCGACGAACAGCGGCGGCATCTGTACTTGCTTGGCAGCATACCGGCTGATCACATCGTACTGCGGATAGATAGACGCACAGATCGAAGCCACACCGCCTAGACGGCGCATCGACCGCACATTTAGAACGTGGGCAAAGTAGCCCCCTTGCGAGAATCCGATCACCAGCGGAGCCCTGGCGGTGTCTACTCGGAGTCCGGCGGATGCATCGTCAAGGATGCGCTCGTACCATTCGGCTGTGAGCGTGATCGACTCGGCACGCACCGAGTCTGGTGCCCAGGTGGCGTCGGCAACACCGGCATACAAGCCTCGTCCGTTCGTTACCGTTTCGGGGATCTTCGTGTAAGGGGCTTCCGGGGCCGCAACGATCAACGAGTCAAGACCGAGACCACCAAACCAGTTCAGCAGCATCTGCGGACTATTCCCGTTGCCGTGAAGAAGGAGTACCAGACGGTAGCGTGCATTTGAGATGGTGTATGTGGCCGGAAGCCGGACCTTGTATCGCCCAACGCGACGCTGCTCAGCAAAGCGCCAAAGGCCTTGTGTGTCGAGGACCGGGACTGACGCCCCGGCAGAACCTGGGGCAGAGGACACCACCGTGCGACCTCCGCCATCGCGGGATGGCTGCTTCTGTGCGGTGCTCGGCATCGCCGAAAGCACTGCGAGGACAGCAAGGAGCGGCAGCGTCCAAAACGGCACGAGCGGCCAGTGGCCGCTCGATTGCGTATTCATTGTGGGCGAAGTGGGACTTGAACCCACACGTCCTTGCGAACACGGGCTTCTGAGACCCGCCTGTCTGCCAATTTCAGCACTCGCCCAATTCTGTGCGGAGAGGGAGGGATTCGAACCCTCGATAGGATTGCTCCTATAACGGTTTTCGAGACCGTCCGATTCAACCACTCTCGCACCTCTCCGTGTCATTGTGATTGACAAGGCCGCGAAGATAAGACTGAATTACCAATTACGGAATTACTGAATTACGGAGATACGCCATCGTCATTACCGCGAAAGCGGGCATCCTCTGACCGGTATCGGCGCACTACTCGATCACGAGCACGCGACGAATGCTTACCCGGCCATTGCTGTCGGTGAGACGAGCGAAATAGACGCCTGGTGGCGGAGGAGTATCGGTGCGGAGCGAGCCCCCTTTCAGGGTTGTGAGCTCGACGCAGGAATATCCGGAGCGTGCCCAGGCGCGCTGGTGTTCACTCCACGTGCTGGCAAGCCCCTTGTCATTCTCCGGAAGTGCTGACTGGTTTTCATCGACCGAGGTGGTCACAAGGCGCTTTTTGAAGACGCCCGTTGACGTGCAGTAATAGACATCCAGCGCATCATCATCGGTGAAGAACGATATGACGTCGGTTATCTCTTCGAAATCGGGGAAATGGAAGTCCCAGGTCACTCCCCCGTCGAAACTCTGGAGCATTCCATCCGGACCGTTGATCAGGAGCCTGCCGTCTGCCATGCGTACTCCTGAACAACCAATGAGACGGAAGCCGAAGCTCGAGGATCTTGTATAGACCTTTTCCCAGGTTACGCCGCCGTCGGAAGAACGGACAATGTGATAGTCTGACATGGTGGTGTAGAGGGCTTCATTCGGCCGTTGTTCAAAATATTCGATGTTCATGCGGGCGGTATCTCGCACCAGGGTTGTATAGCCCGCAACGAGGACGTTGTCGTCAACCTGAACAACGCCGAGGAAGAACGGATCTTTGTCCGGCATGCTGGAGGCCTTCCACGTAACTCCCCGATCCGTGCTGTGGACGATCCCGCCCGATCTGCTCGGACGAATGGTCAGTGTTTCCGAGTCGAGAATGTGAAGTCCGCTGACGAATCCCACAATTGCATTCCCGTAGGTTGGCACCATCTTCGTGACAAAGCCCGGCAGCGCAGAATCAGCAGTCGAAATCGATGGTAGAACATCGGTGCTGTCAACAATGCTGCCATTGATCCATCGATACACCCGTGTGCTATTGCCGATCAGGATCGTGCTGGAATCGATCCGCAGGGCACTGGATGACTGTTGCCGACTGATCACACGTCGGAACTTTCCATTGCGATCATACTGAACGAGCCGCTGACCCGGAAAGAGTATCTCTGTTGCGTTAGCCGAAGGCATCGAAAGACCTTCTGTTGAATGTCTGATCGGTCCCGGATCGAAGTTGCGGCCGATGTTGTATGCCAAGCCCCACCCCATGGCGGACACGAGGCGTCCTGCTCCGGAGGCCTCAGGACGGATCATAAGCCCTGTATATGAGACGATCAAAGGGGCTTGACCACCCACACCACCAACACCGCAGAGCATGGGCACGGGGTCGAGGTCCTGGATGTCCCGGAGAGTAGAGCTCACAACGTAGCCACGTCCCGACTTCAGCGTAAGAACCATCGGCCCCGACCAGTTGAGGCGCACATCTGCAACGTCGGGATGGATCATTGGAAAATGGCGAGTCTGTATTTCGGCGTCGTAATATTCTATCGGTCGATACTCCTGCTCCAGCGAATCCGTGAGCCGGAGCAAGGAAAATCCAGAGGTGCCATCAGACCTGTAAACTGGATAGTTCACATGGTACCTATCGTATACGCGCTCGATTCGCATGGGATTGAAAAACTGTATCGTATCAACAGTATGCCATTGCCCCCTTCGATACTCATAGATCACCCCAGTGGAATCACACAGGAATGCCCGTCGCGTGGCAGTGTTGTACAGGGCTGACCGGGACTTATGAAGTCCTATTGGACGGCCGTCTGCGGCTTGCAGCGATTCGAACGTGGTAGACGTCGTATCTCCCAACCGCCCCACACCGACAAACACCTTGCTCCGGTTGGTGCCGATCCAGATGATCGTATCCGCCCCGTAGAAGGCCTTGTCCGGGGGGCACGTCAGGTTTGCAACCGTCGTGGTCGGGTTTCCCAAAGCCGGCGTCTGAACTGCATCACTGCGATCCGGCCGAAACAATAACGGATGAGTTATCGACAGGTACTTTGAACCGTTCTGAACGGTCCAGACACCACCAACACCGTCATTTTCAACGAATGAGAAGCTGCCCGAAAAGGTCCTCCACGTATCACCACCATCGAACGTTATCAGCTTCCGGTCAATCGGCGGATTTGTCCTGTACGTGGAAATGTAGAAGTACAGCGTGCTGCCGGTGCAATAGTCAAAGTGGGTATAGAATGGAATGGTATCAATCCGTCCCGGCAGGGTATCGGCACGCACTCGCAGTGACTCATCGACCTTCCAGATTCGCGTCCCGGCATTTCCAGTCTGCATGATGGTCACGCCACCGGCCGTCCGGTTGCTGAACCGACTATACTCAAACGAATTCATGTCGTCGATCTCAACCACCTGACGTGCGCGCCACGTCAGGGTGTCGAAGACATAGATCCCGCGCTTGGTAACGTCAATAAGGATCTGGCCGCTTCCGTTAAACATCGTAGGTGTGGTAGCCGCCCACCCCGGATTCGTACGCTCGCGATAGATAAGCTCCGGCGCCCCCTGCTGGGCAGTCAACTTGATCGTGCTGCCAACAACTATCACGCATGCGGCGGCTATCGCCGATGCAAGGAAAGAAGTGATATCCGAAGCAATGCGATTCATATGCTTTTCTTTGTTCAATGAATTCCGTACAAAGATCACCGTCACAATGTGAGTTGCCTCACACCTAAAGGCGCTCCATTATTTTGCAGAGATCGTGCCCACAAACAACATTGGAGCGGGCATATGGTTACGCCAACACCGTAATCAGTAATCAGTAATCAGTAATCAGTAATCAGTAATCAGTAATCAGTAATCAGTAATCAGTAATCAGTAATCAGGAC
>JBEIIK010000060.1:0-13316 GCA_040380835.1 Ignavibacteria bacterium
GCCAGAGCATGCTGAACCTGCGCCGCAGGGATATGCAGTGCCCAAGCCACGGCCAGAGCACACGCAGCGTTGTAGGCCGAGGCAAGCCCGCTGGTCTTCATCTGAGCACGCAAGGTGAAGGACCCATGCACAAGGCTCAGTGCAGGACGTACCTCATCGTCGAACGCGATGGTCGGATGGATATCGGCGCCGGTTTCGACGCCAAACGAGATGCATCGAGTAAATGTGGGGGCGTACTTCACGAGGCGATCATCATCAGCATTCACAAACGCCAGGCCGTGATGATCGCGCAAGTAGTCAAACAGCGCGGTCTCCTCTTTCTCCACGCCATCCAGATCGATCAGCAGCTCGAGGTGTTCTTTGCCAATGTTGGTGATCAGTCCGTGTGTGGGCTGCACCATGGCCGAGAGGAGCTCGATCTCTCCGGGCTGGTTGGTGCCGATCTCAACCACGGCCACTTCGTGGTCATCCGTCAACGATAGCAGCGTCAGCGGTGTGCCGACCTGGTTGTTGTAGTTCGCAGCGGTCTTCAGCACCCGCATCGTCGAAGAGAGTACGTGGGCCACAAGGTCTTTCGTCGAGGTCTTTCCGGCAGCACCGGCGATGGCGATCACTGGAATCGTAAACCGACGTCGGTGATACCACCCGAAGGTACCCAGTGCGTGCAATGTGGATGCGCAGGCGATCGACGGGGTGGAAGGGGGCACGCGTGCGGCGTCCTCGGTAAGGACAAGGCAAGCCCCCTTGCTGATGGCATCGGCAATGCTATCGTGTCCGTCGAAGCGCTCACCTTTAAGGGCTACGAAGGCATTGCCCCGCACAAGTGTGCGCGTGTCGGTGCTGATGCCCCGCACCACGAGGTCGGCCGGGAGCACCTGGGCGGCCTGACCGAACATGGAGAGCAGATCGGCGTGGTTAAACGTGGCCGTATTGGTCATGCAGATGTTACAAGGCGTGAAGAAACGTGCAAAACTACTCAGCCCGACGTTCGGCTACGCGCAGGCGGGCGCTGCGAGAGCGCGGATTGGTCTGCTGCTCTGCGTCAGAGGCCTCGATGGCCTTCTTCGTGATGATCTTCAGCACGTCGGTATGGTCGCGGAAGACGTTCTTCACGATGCGATCCTCTCCACTGTGATAGCTCATCACCACCACACGTCCGCCCGGAGCAAGCAGCGGGATCAGGTCTATCAGCGTACGTTCCAGTCGACCCAGCTCATCGTTGACGGCGATGCGCAGTGCCTGAAAGAGCCGCGCCAGTGTCTTGGCCTGATGCTGCGGCGGGATCTGCTGCACCACGAGGTCGCGCAGGTCAAGGGTGGTTCGAAAGGGGGCTATCGCCCGACGTTGCACAACGGCCTTTGCCAGGCGGCGGGACTGAGGTTCATCCCCATAGGTGAAGAACAGCGTGGATAGCGCCTCTTCCGGACGGGAGTTCAGAATATCGGCTGCCGTTTGGCCCTCGGCCATGAAGCGCATGTCAAGGGGCGCCTGCAGACGGTAACTGAAGCCCCTTTCATGATGATCAAACTGGTATGAGGAAACACCCAGGTCCAGTAACACGCCGTTGACCGTTCCACGTGGAAGTTGCTCGGACATCGTGGAGAAGTTGGCGTGGACCAGGCGCAGTCGTGAGTGTTCGCTTTTGGCCAGCTCGTCGGCAAACCGCTTCTGACAGTGACCAATAGCCACCTCGTCGGCATCGAACGAAATGAGACGCCCTTGCGGACCCAAACGCACGAGGATAGCGGCCGTGTGCCCGCCCCCTCCAAGCGTGCCGTCAACGTAGATGCCACCGGGAACGATCTGCAGGGCTTCCAGGCACTCCTGAAGCATCACCGGGATATGATAGACGTCGGCTTCAACACGTGCCATAGGCCGAAATTGCCGATTTTTTCGTCCATGTCCGGTATCATCGCCTTCTTTACTGTTGCTGCATTGCTGCTTGAGCAGCCCCGCATCACTCGCATCGATCCACCGCACTGGTGGGCCGGGATGGGCGTGGATACGCTGGAGCTGCTTGTTGAGGGCGAGAACCTTGCCGGCCGGACCATCACGATTCAGGGTCAGGGAGTGCGGCTTGTGGCCGACCAGGAAGCTGCGAATCCCCGCTATCGGTATGTGACTCTGGCGATCGAGGCTGCCGCGCCGCCGCAGAGTCTGCGGGTCGGTTTCGAAGGGGCAGGCCCAGACACCACGTTCGACCTGCGCCAGCGAACGGCAACACACGCCCGCATCGGACTTGATGCTTCGGATGTGATGTATCTGATAATGGTGGATCGTTTCTCGAACGGCGACCCCTCCAACGACGCCATGCCATCTATGCGGGAATCAAATGTGGTCCGCCGGGCGCCGTTCGGACGTCACGGCGGAGACCTTGCCGGCGTGCGCAATCAGATCGGATACCTCGACTCACTCGGCATCAGCGCCGTGTGGATGTGTCCGGTTCTGGAGAATGACGAGCCCCGTTCGAGCTACCATGGCTATGCGATCACGGACCACTATCGGATCGATCCACGACTTGGCACCAACGACGACTACAAAGCTACCTCGCGCGATCTCCACGCACGGTCAATGCGGCTTGTCATGGACGTTGTGCTGAACCACATCGGTGATGAGCATCGGCTGCACCGTCAGCCCCCTGATAGTTCGTGGATCAACCTCTGGCCCGAATACACGCAGACCAGTGGACGCGAGAACACCAACTTTGATCCCTACGCAACAGAGCAGGATAAACGTCGCTTCCGTCAAGGATGGTTTGACAGGTCCATGCCCGACATCAACACAACCAGCCCCCATGTAGCACGTTATCTGATTCAGAATACGCTGTGGTGGATCGAAGAAGCGGAGGTTGACGCCTTGCGTGTGGACACGTGGACGTATCCCGACCAGTCCTTTGTGAATATGTGGACAGCCCAGGTGCGACGGGTGTTTCCGGGAATCTTCATCTTCGGTGAGACCTGGGTGGATAGCCATGCATCACAGGCCTACTATCTGGAGAAGTTTCCCTACAACTCCGAATCACGTCTGCAATCGACCACGGATTTCCAGCTTTACAACGCTCTGCGCGATGTGCTTACGCAGACATCGGGATGGGATACCGGTACGGGTCGCCTCTACCGAACCCTTGCTGCCGACTATCTCTATGCCGCACCTAACAGCCAGGTGACGTTTCTTGATAACCACGATCTGCCGCGCATCGCAGGGGTTGTCGGAAAGGACACTCGCAAACTGAAGATGGGGCTGTCGCTGTTGCTCACGCTCCGTGGCGTGCCGTGTCTGACCTATGGGACCGAGTGCGGCTTTTCGAACACAGCTGATCATGGTACCATCCGCGAGGATATGCCAGGGGGCTGGCCGGACGATGCCGGTATGAAGTTCGGCCACACGGAGTACGCTGACGAAACCGGACTGAACGAATGGCTCCGATCCATGCTTGCCTATCGTCGTGTCCATCCGGCAATGTCGAGTGGCGTGATCAAGCACATAACACCGCAGGACGGTGTGTATGCGGTGATGCGAAGCAACGACGATGAGACCATAGTGTGCATCATCAATGCGGATGATCTCCAGCGTAGCTTGGACGCGTCGCGTCTTGATGATGTTCTTGGTGGACGTCGAAAGGCCAAAGAGATACCGTCCTTGCGTGCGGTGGACATTCCCAAACTATTCACCCTCGAGCCCCTTTCGACGATGGTGCTGTCATTACCACGTCGATGATCTGTGTACTTTTGGCGGGACAGTTTACCAACTACGAATGTCGTTTGCATGAAGCAAGGCTCTGCACAGCTGCTGCTTATTGGAACGCTCCTTTTTGCTGCCTCGATATCATTTGCCGGGCCAAATGACAGCACGCAGAGTAAAGGGGCACTGTTGTTTCGCAATTACTGCCAGCGATGCCACGGAGTTGATGGCGCCGGATCGGTGAACATCGCACAGAACCCCGTCTGGACAAAAGAGCCCAGTGAGCTTGTGAAGATCATTGCCTTTGGAGCGCGAGGTCCTCGCCACAAGAGCACGGGATACCACCGTGCGATGCCACCAGCCCCCTACAAAGACGATGAGATCGCACAGGTGGCGATATACGCGATGCAGAAGATCGGACGTCGGGACATTGTCGTTACGCCGGAGGATGTCCGCAGAACCCGTCAGCAGCACTTCGACAGCGTAAGGCGGAAGATCGACCGGAAACGTTAGTCGTTGCCGCGCAGCAGGGCACTGAGCGAATCCACGGCAAGGGGCTCAACAGCCAGGAACCCTTCGGCATAGGTGGTGCCGATGCGTCCGCCATAGTAGCGCGCTCGGGCTTCGATCTCTTCCAGAAATCCCGGACGTGAGATAAACGTCTGCGGCTCGTCGGACTCGTATGCCGTGGGAACGTGAAACTGTGATGCAAAGGCCCGAATGGATTCCATCTTGGCGTCGAACACATCGCTTACGTCAACGTAGATATCCGGCAGACGGGGGAAGTCCCACTGCTGCTGATAGCACAGCATCCGCTGCGGACGCCAGGGCTGTTGTGATTCGCCCGATCTTGACGTTTCAATGCGGGCAAGTCCGGCAAGAAACGCAGCACGCCGCGAAAGAGTATGCACGGCTTCGTGATCCGGATGACGTTCAATCGGCGAAGGTATAAGCAGCAGCGACGGACGCCAGTGGCGGATTGCACCGACAATGCGCATGGCGTACTCGAGGGTGTTTTCCAGAGCGCCATCGGGCATGCCGAGGTTTTCCTTATCCGTTACTCCGAGAATGTGCGCTGCCGTCTCGGCTTCGATAGCCCGCAGTTGCGGTGTGCCGCGCGTGGAGAGTTCGGCGCGGGTGCATTCAACGAAGACCACGCGGTGACCTTCGTTCGTAAGTTTTTTTACGGTTCCCGCACAGGCCAGTTCCACATCATCCGGGTGGGCGCTGACCACCATCACTGTGTGCGTCATCGTCCATCTCCCGCGAGGTCGATCTTCTCTACGCGTCGCTGATGACGTCCACCTTCAAAGGGCGTTTCCAGAAACGTTGTCACGATTGCGCGCGCCTCGTCAACCGTCACCAGACGCTGTCCAACGGCCACCATATTCGCATTGTTATGCTGACGGGCCAGCATGGCCATGGTCGTACTTGTGCAGTTAGCCGCCCGGATACCCGGAAGCTTGTTGGCCGCTATCGAGATGCCGATACCGCTGCCGCAGACGAGCACGCCGAACGTTGCCTGACCCGTGCGCACGAGGTCGGCAGCGGCCTTGCCGTAATCGGGGTAGTCCACTGAATCCTCGGACGTTGTACCAACGTCGAGCACCGTATGACCCAGCTCGCTGAGCATGGACTTCAGGGATTCCTTGTAGGTAAACCCTGCGTGATCCGATCCTATTGAAATCGTCATGACCTTTCTCCTGTGCTACCAAAACCACCATCGGCGCGCGACGTCTCATCGAGACTCTCAACTGCCTGCCACGAGATATGTTCATGCTTTGCGACCACCAACTGAGCGACGCGCAAGCCCCGTTCAATCACGAAGTCCGTATCCGAAAAGTTCGCCAGGATCACCTTGATCTCACCGCGGTAATCGCTGTCGATCGTCCCGGGCGAATTCAGCGCAAACACTCCATTCTTTGCAGCCAGTCCACTGCGCGAGCGCACCTGGATCTCGTACCCCTGCGGAATCGCTACACACAGTCCGGTAGGCACCATCGCTACCTTGCCCGCAGCAAGGGTAAGGGGCTCACTAACCGCCGCATGGATATCCATGCCGGACGAGCCTTCCGTGGCATAGAAGGGAAGGGGCAGATCACGCGCGTGATCGAGAATCTGAATCGGGATGTTCATAGTGTTCTGAGTGAGTTTCTGCTGAGTTTACTTTCGTCCAAAGTCGGCGGGGTTCTCGCCCCATTGCGATGTTTCCCACTTCAGCACCGGGTTGGCATAGGTGTTGTTTTCCAGCCACCGTTCTGCGCGGTCGATCAGGTCAAACACCGGCGCATTCTTCTGGGTTCGCTGCACCGTGGATTTGATCTTGCGATTACGCACCCACGAGAGCGCCGTGCGCGAGTCCGTATAGATCGGCAGCACCCATCCATGTTGCTGGCACAGCGCCAGCGCGTGGACGATGGCCAGAAACTCTCCGTGGTTATTGGATGACCCCTGGTAGGGTCCCATGCGGAACAGCTCGCGTTGCGTTTCCGTATCCACCCCTCGGTACTCCATCACGCCCGTCGTCATGTCGCAGGCCGCATCCACCGAAATACTCGGCAGCTTGGCTGCGTGCGCCTTCACAACCGACTTCTTCACCGCTTTCCTCGGCGTCAACGGTTCGGGTCCACCGGCATAGGCCGCTTCAGCTTCCTCTCTGGACTCATACGACTTATACCGGGCCCCCGGAAACCCATGGATCTGCTTCTCGGCAACCGTCCACGTGCTATACACACCCGGCGAATGGCCTATCCACACCACGTACCATTTGGGCTTTTTGGCTGAAGACATGGGGCAAAGGTAAGGGTACAGGTTACCAGTAGGGGCGAGACGCAGTCTCGCCCGAAGATGAATGACCAGTTATGAGTGACTAGTTACGAGTGACCAGTAGGGGCGAGATGCAGTCTCGCCCGAAGGATATGACGTAGGGGCGTGCCCACGTTTTCCCACGGCTGAAGCCGTGGGCTAATGTGCGGACACAATCACGCGTAGACTATTGCATGCCCTCGTTTCTCAAGGTAATTCCGTAACTCCCGTAACTCCCGTAACTCCGTAATTCTTCGAAGCTATCTCCCTCGCCCAGCTCGGGATGACAACCCGAAACCTGAAAGCTTCAAAGTATACAGGAATATACAGCAGTTATCAGGGGTTGTTATACTCTGTTAACTCGTGTATATTTGACCATGGATGCACTTCGTAACCCGTTTAGTCCCGGTGCCGGAAGCCGGCCGTACGAGCTGGCCGGGCGGGATGTTGTTTTGCATGACATCATAACTGCCATACGTCGGACGGCACTTGGACGTTCCAGTAAGCAGATGGTGTTAATGGGGTTACGGGGCGTTGGGAAGACCGTTCTGCTTGGCGAGATTCGCCGCAGGGCCGAGGCCGAGGGACAGGTTGTGGTGCTGATTGAGGCACCTGAACATCAATCGTTGCCGGCCTTGTTAAGCCCTCTTCTCCGGGTGGCGCTTCTGAAGTTCTCCCGGATCGAAGCAGCGCGAGAAATGGCCTTTCGGGGCCTGCGAGTCTTGGCGGGATTTGTTGCCGCCACCAAGGTGAAGTACTCGGACATCGAGATCAGCCTCGATATGGAGCCGGAAAAAGGAACGGCCGATATAGGCGATCTGGAACATGACCTGGCCGATGTGATCGAAGCCGTCGGTGAGGCTGCACGGGGCTCTGGAAAGTCCCTGGTGATCATGATCGATGAACTGCAATATCTTCCACCGGCACAACTGCGTCCATTGATCGCGGCACTCCATCGTTGCTCGCAGAATCAGCTTCCGGTAATCCTTGTGGGAGCTGGCTTACCGAACATCCGAGGCCATCTTGGAAACGCAAAGACGTATGCAGAGCGATTGTTCGAATTCCATCTGATAACGTCACTTACGCCCGAAGCCACGCGTGATGCCATCACCAAACCGCTCGCCGCCGAAGGAGTGGAGATCGAAGCCGATGCTCTGGAGCGAATCATGAGTGACACGCAGGGCTATCCATACTTCATTCAGGAGTTTGGTAAGCACATGTGGGATGCGGCAAAAGAATCACCAATAACTCTGCACGATGTTGATGTTGCCCGCGAACTAGCCGAGGCAACGTTGGACACAAGTTTCTTCGGCGTCAGATTCGATCGAATAACAACATCAGAGAGAGAGTACCTGAAGGCGATGGCCGAACTGGGTTCCGGACCACATCAGTCTGGCGACGTTGCTATGGCAATGGGAAGGTCCGCTCAGGCGGTGGCCCCCATACGTAGCCGACTCATACAAAAAGGTATGCTCTGGAGTCCAACGCACGGAGAGGTGGCCTTCACGGTCCCAATGTTTGACGTCTATTTGAAGCGCATAATGAAGAAGTAGGCTGAACTGGGTACAGGGTACGTAACGTCATTCTGCGACCCTACGATCGGGGTTGGCGTGATTACCGATTACCGATGACGGGTTACCGATGACAGGGTACGTAACGTCATTCCTGCGAAAGCAGAAATCCAGATGATAGAGTGTCATTCCGAGCGATGCGGTAATTCAGGCATGATCGTAACCGCACATTAGGGGGCTGTCTCATAACCGAGGCTAGACGGACAGAAAAGGCAGAATCATCAGTGTAGGTGGTATCTCGCATCACTACCTTTGTGTTGGTAAATATATTGACATAAGCGGTTGCGCATGTCAACGTCGTGGAGTAGATTGCTCGCATGGGTAAATCGCACAACAAGGTGGTGTTCAAGGACTACCACCAGCATCAGCAGTATCTGATCCCACCATCCTTTGACGAGCTCATTGACGCCAAACATGTCGTACGCGTGCTGAGCCGAATCGTAGATCAGATCAGTATTGATCCGATTCTCGAGCAATATGTAGGTGGCGGTAGCAGCCGCTATCACCCACGTATGCTGATGAAGGTGTTGATCTATGGGTACATGAACAACATCTACAGTTCGCGTAAGATCGAAGCCCAGTTGAAGGTGAATATTCACTTCATGTGGCTATCTGGCATGAGCACCCCGGACCATCACACGATCAATAGATTTCGTAGTGATCGCCTCAAAGGCATTCTCAAAGAAGTCTTTATGCAAGTGTCACATCTGTTGGCCGAAGCAGGGTATTTGAGCCTGTCGAGAGTATTCGTCGATGGGACGAAGATCCATGCGAACGCAAACCGATACTCTTTCGTATGGGCAAAGTCTCTTAAAACAAACAGGGGCAAACTCACTAAGCAGCTGGAAGAGCTTTGGGAATACGCTCAAGAGGTTGCCGGACAGGAAATGAACCAGGAGTCGACACCGGATTTCGTTGATGTCAATTCGGAGCAGATTCAACAAACGGTAGAGAAGATTGATCGGGCTCTTAAGGGCAAGTCGATAGAATCGTCAATGAAGACGAAGCTCTCCAAGGCAAAGAAGGAGTGGCCTGAGCGCATGGCCAAGTACGAGCAGCAGGAAGAGCTACTAGCCGGTCGCAACTCCTATAGTAAGACCGATCCGGATGCCACCTTCATGCGTATGAAAGAAGACCACGGTGAGAATGCACCAGCAAAGCCAGGATACAATCTGCAGATATCAACCAACGAGCAGATGATCGTCAACTACACGATTCACCAATCCCCAGCCGATACGACAACACTGCGCGATCATCTTGACGAGCATGTGCGTATGCATTCGCAGGCACCGAAAGAAGTTATCGCTGATGCCGGTTATGGCTCGGAAGAGAACTATGTCATGCTGGATGCTCTCGGCGTAGAAGCCTATATCAAGCATAACCACTTCGATGCCGAACATCGTGGAAAGATCAAGCCTAAACGGACCTTTGCCGTAGAGCATCTGCATTACAATGCAGCAGAAGATTACTTTGTCTGCCCTATGGGACAGGCAATGCGGAAGGTCGACCAAAAGTCACAGAAGTCTGCTAATGACTACGAGAGGTCACGATCAGCCTACCGTGCCGCCAACTGCAACGGCTGTCCACTTCGGGGAGCCTGCCACAAAACGACCGGGAATCGTACAATCGTTGTATCTGTTAAGGGTCTGAAGCTACGAGCCCAGGCAAGTGAGCGACTACAGACCGAGCATGGAGTGGCATTTCGAAAGAAACGATGTTGGGATGTCGAGAGCGTATTTGGCAATCTGAAGCACAATAAAGGCTTTAGAAGATTTTCACTCAGAGGCCTTGAAAAGGTCGAGATTGAGGTCGGGTTACTCGCCATTGCACACAATCTGATGAAGATTGCGTCCTAACAGATGGGTTCAAGCTCGTTTTTACTACTCAGCCCACCACATATTCTCACACAGCAGACCTGACATTGGTCAAAGGTGCCGCCGTGTGAACGATATCAGTGCACGTGATTGGTCTGAACCTAGGGTTATGAGACAGCCCCACAAAGTGGGCACGCAATGGGCGACGTGGCATCAAATGGATCCCCGCTTTCGCGAGGAAGACAACCCCACACCAAAAACCTGCGCGCGGCGCCACGCGTCACGTTTTTCCTGAAAAACGCACATAGACTCTTGAAGGGGGCTGAACAGAACAGTTCAGAGTCAAACCAAATACAAGAGGATCACTATGTACGCAGCAACGCACTCGGCGTCGGTGTTCGGGATCGGAGCATTTCCGGTAGAGATCGAGGTGACGGTGGAGACGGGGCTTCCGGCGTTCAACATTGTAGGGTTGCCAGACAGCTCGGTGCGGGAATCACGCGAGCGCGTGGTGGCGGCCCTGCACCACTCGGGTTATGCCTGGGATCCGCGCCGGATCACGGTGAATCTCGCTCCGGCGGATGTGCGCAAAGAGGGCAGTGCGTTTGACCTGCCGATCGCTATCGGCATCCTGCAGGCTCTGGACCTGATGGCACCGATCGACATCAGCGACGTTGTGCTGCTGGGTGAGCTGGCCTTTGACGGACAGATCCGTCCATCGCGTGGGATCCTGCCCGTGGCCATGATGGCCAAGCGCAGGGGGATCAAACGCATCGTTGTTCCGGCCGCCAATGCTGATGAAGGGGCTGTTGTTGACGAGGTAGATGTCTATGGAGTGACCAACCTGCGCGAGGCCGTGATGCACCTTCTTGGATCAGCCCCCTTGGAGCCGCATCATCTCGATATCAACGAAGTGTTTCGGACGGAATCAGCCCGGCACACCATTGACATGTCTGACGTGAAAGGACAGCTTGCTGTGAAGCGGGCGATGGAGATCGCCGCTGCGGGCGGACATAACATGATCATGATCGGTCCGCCCGGGGCGGGCAAGACCATGCTCGCAAAACGACTCGCCACCATCCTGCCGCCTTTGAGCCTCACAGAGGCGCTGGAGACCACCACCATCCACTCAGTCGCCGGCCTCCTTCCCCCCGGACAGCCGTTAGTGACGCAGCGCCCCTTCCGAGCACCCCATCACACGATCAGTGATGCGGCTCTGGTCGGAGGGGGCGTTGGGGTGGTGCGGCCGGGCGAGGTGACGCTGGCCCATCATGGCGTGTTGTTTCTCGACGAGGTGCCGGAGTTTCAGCGCAACGTTCTGGAGGTGCTTCGTCAGCCCCTTGAAGAACGTCGGATCCGGATCTCGCGCACGCGCATGACGGTGGACTATCCGGCGAATGTGATGCTGGTGTGCTCGATGAATCCGTGCCCATGCGGACACTACGGCAGTGTGCGACGTCAGTGCACGTGCTCAATGCAGGATGTGCAGCGCTACATGGCCAAGATCTCTGGTCCGCTGCTCGACCGGATCGATCTGCATGTTGACGTGCCGGCAGTTCATGTTGAAGACCTTGCTTCGGCCGAGATGGGCGAGCCCTCAAAGGCCATTCGCGTGCGCGTGGATGCCGCACGGCAACGTCAGGAACGTCGCTTCGTCGGACGTCCCCACTTGTTCAAGAACGCCGATATGTCGAGCAAGGAAGTGGAGATTCTCTGCCCCCTCGACGAAGAATCGGCTACGATGCTGCGCTCGGCGATGAACGCACTTCGGCTATCCGCCCGCGCCTACACGCGCATCATCAAGGTGGCCCGGACGATCGCCGACCTAGCCGATGAAGATGCCATTGTTGCTGAGCACGTCAAGGAGGCGATCCAATATCGGAGTCTGGACCGTGCAGGGTGGGGAGGATGACCCGGGTTTGGTCTATTTTCGCCCACCATGATCACGATCGTCGGCGCCGGCAGCACAACAGGAGCTGCCCTCATACCAATGCTTCTGGAGGAGACAGATGAGAACCTCCAGCTTCTCTCATCGCGCGAGCTGCCATACTCCGACGCGCGCGTAACGAAGCACGTCATCAACGTGCGTGATAAGAACGTCCTGAAACAGACGGTTATGTCGGCTATGCCCCATACGGTGATCAACCTGGCGGCCATGACCAACGTGGATAAATGTGAATCTGACCGCCAGACGGCCTGGGACCTGAACGTGACGCTGGTAGAGAACCTGGCGCGGATAACGCGCACGATCGATGCACGGCTGGTTCATATCTCCACGGATTACGTCTTTGACGGAACGAAGGGTCCCTATACCGAAACAGCTGTGCCGAATCCGATCAGCTATTACGGCAAATCCAAGCTGGCCGGGGAGAACGTCTGCCTTGCGGGCAACACGAACTCGGTGATCATCCGTACAAACGTCATCTACGGTCCGCCACGGGAACGCCCTGACTTCGTTCGCTGGGTGCTGGATTCTTTGGATTCACGCACACCCATCCGCGTCGTTGATGACCAGATCGGCAATCCGACGTATGTGGATGATCTTGCCGAAGCCATCATGCGCTTGGGTCTGAGCAAGCGAACGGGACTCTACCACGTGGGCGGGGCGGACTTTCTTTCGCGATATGACTTTGCCCTGCGCATTGCCGAGTTCTTCAAGCTGGATCCGTCGATCATCTCACGGGTGACCACGGCCGAGCTTGCTCAGCCGGCCAAACGTCCACTGAAGCTGGGGCTGATCTCACTCAAGGCCGAAACGGACTTGCGTATGCGCATGCGGGGAATCGAAAGCGGACTGTCATCGATCCGCCAGTATATCGTACGCAACCGCCAGGAGCCGTAACCAACCGTCCCCGTCTTGGCTTCTCTGCGTAATTTCTGACGATGCGTCGCCCCCTACTCATCCTACTTTCCGTCCTTGCCTGCGT
Organism: Ignavibacteria bacterium; assembly: GCA_040380835.1. Classification (GTDB taxonomy): domain Bacteria; phylum Bacteroidota; class Ignavibacteria; order Kapaibacteriales; family Kapaibacteriaceae; genus UBA10438. The sequence goes on from JBEIIK010000060.1 coordinate 12,799, forward strand.
CCCGACGTTATGGGCGCAGTCGGACATAGCCCCCTTGAAGGTGACGACCAACATCGCACCCGCTCCGGGCTTCCTGCTATTGGCCCCGAACTGCCGTATCTCACCGCGTCCATTTGGCTCGTACCTCTACGCCTACAATGTGAATGGTGGACTCCTCCGTTCGGGAAGGACCGTCAACTATCCGTTTGAATTCAAGGCTTTTCCGGACGGACGTTTAGGCTACTCCGAATTGGTGGTGTTCTCGGGAGCATCCGTACCGGCGGGCATGTACATCGTTGATACGCTGTTTGCTGAACAGGAGCGCCTGGATCAAAAACGCACGGGGTATCTGACGACGCAGCATGATGTGCAGATGCTCCCGAACGGACATCGAGTGGTTCTCGGTGCAGAGGATGTGACGGTTGATATGAGCAAGGTCGTTCCCGGCGGACACCCGGCCGCGAACGTGGTGCAGGCCATCATCCAGGAGCTCGATGCCGAAGGCAACGTCGTGGTGCAATGGCGGGCTCTGGACCACC